>NZ_QULD01000001.1:546411-757943 GCF_003481425.1 Blautia sp. OM06-15AC
TTCCGCGACGCCTCTTTTATCGGTGAGGATACCTTAATTATTGTAGAAGCATCGCTGAATACTGATTTCGACTGGGCGGAGGATGCCGGATACGAAATTCTGAAGAAAAAAATCTATAAGACAAATGTCCATGTATTCCTTACCCCGAAAAGCAAACACGAAGGAGTAAAAGAATCATGAAGACAGCCGTATACCCGGGAACTTTTGACCCTGTAACGTATGGTCATCTGGATGTCATTCTGCGTGCATCCAAGCTTTTTGACTGCGTAATCGTGGGAGTTTTACATAATTCCTCAAAATCTCCGTTGTTTTCTGTGGAAGAACGTGTTAATATACTAAAGAAAGCGACCCAGGACATTCCAAATGTCGAAGTCCGTTCTTTCAGCGGGCTCGCTGTTGATTTTGCGAAGGAATGCCAGGCGCATACGATCGTCCGCGGACTCCGCGCGATCACAGACTTTGAATATGAACTGCAGATGGCACAGACGAACCGCGTTCTGGAACCGGAAGTAGATACCACGTTTCTGATTACCTCGCTGGAGTATGCGTACCTCAGCTCCACGGTAGTAAAAGAAGTAGCTGCTTTTGGCGGCGACATTCACAAATTTGTTCCGGATTTTGTGGAAAAAGAAATCCGCGCAAAATATGCCGCCCGAAATTCAGAAGGAATGCCGCAGGATAAAAGATAAGGAGAATTAAAATGAGCAGCAGAATTGAACAGATCATCGAAGAAATTGAGGAGTATGTAGAGAGCTGTAAATATCAGCCGCTGTCTACCACCAAAATCGTTGTAAATAAAGAAGAATTAGAAGAGCTTCTCCGTGAGCTCCGTCTGAAAACACCGGACGAGATCAAACGGTACCAGAAGATCATCAGCAACAAAGATGCGATTCTGGCAGACGCACAGAACAAGGCAGATGCCATCATTGCAGAGGCACAGGCAAAGGCAAGAGAGATGGTAGAGCAGAGTGAAGTGATGCAGACAGCATACGCACAGGCAAATGAGACCGTCAACAATGCAAACCAGCAGGCACAGGAAATCCTGGATGCTGCAACCAACGATGCCAACAGCATCCGTCTCGGTGCCATCGGATATACCGATGATATGCTTGCCAACTTAAGCAATATTATGACGACTGCATTAAACGATGCAGGAGAGAAATACAACAGCTTTGTAGAATCCCTGACAAGCTGCTACAATACCGTTGTTCAGAACAGAAGTGAGCTCTCCCCGCAGGGTGCTCCGGAAGAAGAGCAGCCAGAGGAAGAAGTTGTCGTACCGGAATATGATCCGGCATCAGAAGAGGAAAGCGAAGAGGAATAAACCAAGCGTTCCTGCGAAAGCAGCACAGCAGAGCTTCCCGGCAAGATAAGGCCAGAGGGGCAGACCGCTGTTATGGATCATACAGTTTGTCTGGGCAGCGACAGAGAGACCGCCGAAGGCGGCGCAGGTAAGGATAGCAGAGACTTTTCCGGCGTAAGGAAGAGAGGACGCGGCAAGCTGTGCGATTCCCGTCGTGATTTCCAGCACGCCGCAGAGCAGGGGCGAGGCGGAACCAAACGGATGCAGATCCATCAGAAGTCCGGACAGAATGGAAAACAGGATGATGTATCCGCCAAGCTGTGTAATGATTTCAAATCCGTTCATGATAGAGGTGTCCAGCAGGTTTCCTTTGGAAGTCTGTTTTGACATCTCTTTTTTTTCCACGGAATGTGTCCGATGGGCGGTGTGCCGGTGCAGGCGGAAGCGGCGGAAAACAAGCCGGAACAGAAAACCAGTTAGAAAATTGGAACCGTAGAGCACGCCGAAGACGAACCCGGGATGGATCTGTCCGGAAAACGCAGTTAAGATAACATAGGAAGACAGAAAAGCAGGACTCGGACTGCTGCAGAAGGTTAAAAGATAGCACGCTTCGTTCCGGTCAATTTCTTCTGCCTCATAGAGCTGGGCAGTGATGCGCGCTCCCATGGGAAAACCGCAGAAAAGACCGAGAAAAAGTGCATAAAACCCAGCCGGGGAAAGACCGAAAACCGTTTGAAAAAAAACTTCTGCACGGGCAGAGATCCGCCGCGCGGCTCCTGTTTCCAGAAGAAGAGATGTCAGAATCAGAAACGGCAGAAGTGACGGAAGAATGGTATGAAACCAGAGATTGACACCCTCGCAGGCATAGAAAAAAGTCCGCGCGGGAAAGATAAGAAGACAGAAAAAAAGAAGCAGGGAAGAGAGAAATAAAAGTGATTTTTTCATGACGTTCGAACCTCCTCCCGCTTTCTAAAATAGAGTATGATGAAGCTTTGAAAAAAAGAAGATGGGAGAAGAAAAAATGAGCGTATTAGCAGGATTAAAACCGGAACGGGTATTTTATTATTTTGAAGAGCTCTGCCGCATTCCGCACGGCTCCGGAAACACAAAAGAAGTGAGCGACTATCTGGTTCAGTTTGCAAGGGACCATGAATTATCCTGGTATCAGGATGCGTCCAACAACGTGGTCATCCGCCGCCCGGCATCGAAGGGATGTGAATTGGCTCCGACCGTGATTCTGCAGGGCCACTGCGATATGGTCTGCGAGAAGAAGCCGGGCAGCAGCCACGATTTTACGAAGGACGGCCTTGAGCTTCACATCGACGGCGATGAGATTTATGCCAGGGACACGACGCTTGGCGGAGACGACGGAATTGCCGTTGCCTATATGCTGGCTGTGTTGGAATCGGATGATCTGCAGCTTCCGGCCATCGAGGCACTGATTACGACGGATGAAGAGATCGGACTGCTCGGCGCAGCAGCATTAAACGGGAATGAATTAAAGGGAAGAACACTGTTAAATATGGATTCTGAAGAGGAAGGCATTCTCACCGTATCATGCGCAGGCGGTATGACAGCCATGATGGATCTGCCGGTGCGCAGAAGCGAAGTGATGGGTGAGCAGATGGAAGTGACGATTTCCGGTCTTGCCGGTGGCCATTCCGGTACGGAAATCCACAAAAACCGTGCCAACTCCAACATTCTGGCGGGCCGTTTCCTGTACGAACTGGCAGGAAAGATGGATTATGCCCTGATCGAGCTGGAGGGCGGTTTAAAAGACAACGCCATTCCGCGGACAACCCGCATGCTTCTTGCCATCGACGGCGGAGAGAAAGAGATCTTAAAAGAGGAAGCATCACGCTTCACCGAAAATCTTTGCAGAGAGTACAGCGGAACAGATGACGGTATTACCGTTACGGTAGAGAAAACAGGCGAGGGCGCTGCACCGGCGCTTCATCCGGTCAGCCTGCAGAAAACCGTCTTTTTCCTGATGAATCTTCCGAACGGGGTACAGAAGATGAGCGGCCAGATCCCGGGACTGGTGGAAACATCCCTGAACCTCGGTATTCTGAAATTAGAGCCGGATCACCTGCATGCGTGTGCAAGTGTGCGGAGCTCCGTGGGAAGTGCAAAGGAAGCCCTTTCCGACAAGCTGGAGTATCTGATCGGTTTCCTGGGCGGTGAGTTCCACGTAGAGGGCGCGTACCCGGCATGGGAGTATAAAGAGGATTCTGCCCTCCGCGATCTGATGGTGGCGGAATATGAAGCCATGTATGGACAGAAACCGGCAGTGGAAGCGATTCATGCCGGACTGGAATGCGGTCTGTTCTATGAAAAGCTTTCCGGTCTTGACTGTGTATCTTTCGGCCCGAACATGAAAGCAATTCACACGACCGAGGAGCGGCTTTCGATTTCCTCCGTGGAGAGAACGTATCAGTACCTGTGCCGCGTTCTGGAGCAGCTTTCGAAACGGCAGGCATAAAAAACTGCCCGTGTCTATTTCAAAAAAGTTTCTGAAAAACAGTCATAAAACAGAAAAGACAGGCATAAAGTAACAGGGTGGGGATTGAATTTCCAAAGCGTTTACCATCCGATAAGAAAAATGGCTGAAAGCAGGAGCAAAAAAGGAGATTAGGGGACATGGATATACTGTTATGGCATGAGATTCTGGAACCATACGAGCTGGCTGTCAAGGAATTACAGGTGAAATTCCGGCATCTGATCAAGGAGCACCACGGAAAAGGGCTGTACTCACCGATCGAGAGCGTGAGCGGCCGTGTGAAGAGTGTTTCCAGTATTCTGGAAAAAATGCAGAGAAAGGGCATTGTGCCCGAAGAGATGGAGGAGCAGGTGGAGGATATCGCGGGCATCCGCATCATCTGCCAGTTCGTTGAAGATATCGAAAAGGTTGCCGACCTGATCCAGAAGCGGTCGGATATTGAGATTAAGAGCGAGAAAGACTACATCCGCCACATGAAGGACAGCGGTTACCGGAGCTATCACCTCATTGTTTACTATACCGTGGAGACGATGAACGGCCCGAAGCGCATCCAGGTGGAAATCCAGATCCGCACGATGGCGATGGATTTCTGGGCGACGATTGAGCACTCGCTGCAGTACAAATATAAGGCAAACATTCCGGATCACATCCGGGAGCGCTTAAGCGCAGCTGCAAAGGCGATTATTGTGCTGGATAATGAGATGTCCTCTGTGCGGAGTGAGATTATGGATGCACAGAATTCCTCCCAGATACAGCGGAATCTGATCACGGATATCCTGAATAATATCGAGAATCTTTACAAGGTGACGAACAAACGCGAAGTAGAAAAAATTCAGGATGAGTTTTATCACATCTATGCGCAGAACGATCTGCAGGAGTTAAAACGGTTCCACAAAGAACTGGATCTGATTGCAGAGGGATACCGCGCACAGGCAATTACAGACGAACTTTAGAACAAAAGGGGATAAACGGATATGATCACACTGCCGGAAGCCTTTGAGCAGGAGATGAAACAGCTGCTCGGTGAGGAAGAATATGAGGCATACCGCAAGACATTTGACGAGGCGGTACATAGAGGACTGCGGGTAAACAACGGAAAAATTTCGACAGAAGAGTTTCTTAGGCGGACCGATATTCCGCTTAAGAAGGTTCCGTGGATCCCAAATGGATTTTATTACGATGAAGAGAGCTGCAATCCGGCAAAGGATGCCGATTACTATGCGGGCCTGTATTATCTGCAGGAGCCGAGTGCGATGACACCGGCATCCCGCCTTCCAATTGAGCCGGATGACCGTGTGCTCGATCTCTGTGCGGCACCGGGCGGAAAGGCAACGGAGCTGGGAAGCCGGATTGGTGAGGGCGGCATGCTGCTGGCAAACGATATCAGCAATTCGCGGGCGAAGGCGCTGCTGCGCAACCTGGAAATCCAGGGAGTTGGACGTCTTCTCGTGACGAGCGAGGATCCGGAAAAACTAGTAACCTTGTATCCGGCCTTTTTTGACAAGATCCTTCTTGACGCGCCGTGCTCTGGGGAGGGCATGTTCCGAAAAGAGAGCTCAATGCTGCGCTACTACAGTGAAAATGGGCCGGAGCATTATGTGCCGATCCAGAAAAAACTGATCGAGCAGGCGTATCAGATGCTTGCAGAGGGCGGAGAGCTGCTGTACTCTACCTGTACGTTTTCTGTAAAGGAGAACGAAGAGGTCATCGCAGGGCTGCTGGATGCGCATCCGGATATGGAAGTGCAGGAAATTACCCCGGGTTACGAAGGGTTTGCGCCGGGAGTATCCGTGAATGGCCGCGATCTTTCCCGGTGCGTTCATATTTTCCCGCAGCGGATGGAGGGAGAAGGCCATTTCGTGGCGCTCCTGAAAAAGCAGGGAGAGAGCCGGAAACGGCAGCCTTCCCGCCTTTTGGAAACGACAAAGAAGCTGCCGAAAGAGGCGGAAGAGTTTCTTGCTGGCGTGCGCATGGACTGGAAGAATGGTTCGTTTGCCCTTGTGAAAGACCAGCTCTATTTTCTGCCGGAAGGTGTCTGTGCGGCAAAGGGTCTGCGCTATCTGCGGACCGGACTTTCGCTTGGCACCGTTAAGAAAAACCGCTTCGAGCCGTCCCAGGCGCTGGCGGCGTATCTGAAAAAAGAAGAATACGTTTCGTGTTTGACCATTCCCAAGGGAGATGACCGTGTCATGCGCTACTTAAAGGGTGAGACACTCTCGTTTTCCGAGGAAGAGTGTCAGGGGAAAAAGGACTGGGTGCTTGTGTGCCTGGATGATTTCCCACTTGGCTGGGGAAAAATAAACAACGGAACGTTAAAGAATAAATATTATGCAGGATGGCGGATGGTATGAGTAAATTACGACTCGATAAATATCTGGCGGACATGGGTGTGGGAACACGCCAGGAAGTAAAGGCCCTGGTCCGGAAGGGACGGGTGGCCGTAGACGGAATTACGGCAAAAGCCCCGGAACTGAAAGTCGACCCGGATGAAGCGCAGGTGACTGTGGACGGAAACAGCATTTCCTATGTGAAAATGGAATACTGGATGCTCCACAAACCGGCGGGTGTCGTCTCTGCGACGGAGGACCGCCGTGACCGGACCGTACTCGATCTTTTAAGTGGTGCGGCAAGAAAAGACCTCTTTCCGGTCGGACGGCTCGACAAGGACACCGAAGGGCTGCTGCTGATTACGAACGACGGAGCCCTTTCCCACCGGCTGCTCTCTCCGAAATCGCATGTCTCGAAAGTGTATGAGGCCGTGATTGACGGAAAAGTGACAGAAGAAGATCGGCAGGCATTTGCCGAAGGGCTCGACATTGGGGACGACAAACCGACACTTCCGGCCGAGCTTACCATTCTGGAAACGACAGAAAAAGAGCCTGGCATTTTTGAAAGCCGGATCCGCATTACCATCTGTGAGGGCCGCTTCCACCAGATCAAGCGCATGTTTGAGAAGGTCGGAAAAACGGTCGTCTATTTGAAACGGCTGTCGATGGGGAGCCTGGAACTTGATCCGGCGCTGCAAAAGGGCAGTGCCCGTCTCCTGACGCAGAAAGAAAAAGCGGCGCTTGGCATAGCGGACGCCGAAACACAGAAAGGAAAGTAAAGCATGCCTTTTTTACCAATTACAAGAGAAGAGATGAAGGAACGGGGAATCGAACAGTTTGACTTTGTCTATGTCATCGGAGATGCCTACGTGGACCATTCCTCGTTCGGCCCGGCAATCATCAGCCGTGTGCTCGAGGCGAACGGCTATTCCGTCGGCATCATCTCACAGCCGGACTGGAAGGACGAGAACAGCATTTCGATTTTCGGTGAACCGCGTCTTGGCTTTCTTGTCTCTTCCGGAAATATGGATTCCATGGTCAACCATTATACCGTGGCGAAAAAGCACCGAAAAACAGATGCCTTTACGCCGGGCGGTGTCATGGGAAAACGGCCGGACCGCGCGGTTACCGTGTACGGCAATCTGATCCGGAGAACGTATAAACATACACCGATGATCCTCGGCGGCATCGAGGCATCGCTCCGGCGCCTTTCGCATTACGATTACTGGTCTGACCAGGTGCGCCGCTCCGTCCTTCTCGATTCCGGTGCGGATCTGATTTCGTACGGAATGGGAGAACTTTCGATCGTAGCGATTGCAGATGCACTTGCGGCCGGCATTGACGTTCATGATGTCACCTTTATTCCGGGAACCGTTTATCGGAGCAAAACGCTGGATCACCTGATTGACCCGGTGGTGCTGCCGTCATTCGAGGAGGTGCGGGAGAGCAAGCGGACGTATGCGGAGAGCTTTGCGATTCAGTATAAAAATACCGATGCCATCAATGCGAAGCCGATGGCAGAGCCGTATGAGGGCCAGGGCTACATTGTACAGAATCCGCCTTCCCGTCCTTTGACAGAGCAGGAGATGGATGATGTCTATGCGCTTCCATACATGCGCGCCTATCACCCAAGCTATGAAAAAGACGGCGGTGTGCCGGCGCTTGGAGAAATCAAATACAGTCTGACGAGCAACCGCGGCTGCTTTGGATCCTGCAGTTTCTGCGCGCTGACGTTCCACGAGGGACGCGTTGTGCAGACAAGAAGCCACGAATCCATTCTGGCGGAAGCGCGGCAGATGGTTCAGGAAAAAGAATTTAAAGGCTATATTCACGATGTCGGCGGCCCGACGGCGGATTTCCGCGGTCCGGCATGCAAAAAGCAGCTCACCAAAGGCGCCTGCCCGAACCGGAACTGTCTCTTCCCGGAGCCGTGTAAAAATATGGTGGCAGATCACAGAGATTATGTGAAGCTGCTGCGGGAATTAAAAGACATTCCGGGCGTGAAGAAAGTCTTTATCCGCTCCGGCATCCGTTTTGACTATGTCCTGGCCGATAAAGACCAGACGTTCCTTTCCGAGCTGGTAAAGGATCACGTCAGCGGTCAGCTCCGCGTTGCGCCGGAGCACGTTTCGAACCGTGTGCTTTCCTATATGGGAAAACCGCGCCACGAAGTATATCAGGAATTTATCCGCCGCTTCGATGCGTGCAACAAAAAGACGGGGAAGCAGCAGTACGCACTTCCGTATTTTATGTCGTCCCATCCGGGGTGTGACTTGGAGGATGCGGTGGAGCTTGCCGAGTACATCCGCGATATGGGATTTATCCCGGAGCAGGCACAGGACTTCTATCCGACGCCTTCCACACTTTCCACCTGTATGTACTATACCGGTCTTGACCCGCGGACGATGGATCCGGTTTACGTGCCGAAATCGCCGCATGAGAAGGCGATGCAGCGTGCGCTGATTCAGTACCGGAATCCGGAGAACTATGAGCTCGTCTGCGAGGCACTGCGCCGGACACACCGGGAGGATCTGATCGGATTCGGACCGAAATGTCTCGTACGACCGAGAAAGATGGCCGGGGAGGCAGGAAAACCGTCAAGAGGAAAAGGGTCCAACGGAAAAGGCTTTGGCCAGAAGACGGCGAATGACCGTTCCGGACAGGGAAAAGCCAAAACAGGCGGACGGCCGAAAAAGACGCTCCGCAACGTGCACAAAAAGAAATAAACACGCAGAAGATGAGCGGGGATCTTATCGAAGAAGGGAAATGACAGAAGAATGAAGATCAGAAAAGGGGATTACGGCTATATCCGCCGGGAAAAGAAAAAAAGACTGCTTGTGACACTGGGACTGTTCGTCCTTCCGGCCATCGTTTTTATTGTCGGGCTTGTGCTTGCAGACGGAAACAAGAGCAACATTTTTACGGTTGTCGCCGTAGTAGGCTGTCTGCCGGGCTGCCGCGCCGCCGTCGGTTTTATCATGATGGTTATGCAAAAGCCAGTGGACAAAGCAGTGTACGATGCCATTGAGGCAAAAAAAGGAAAACTGCTGATGGGATATGAAATGTATATCACACAGGAAAAATCGAGTCTGATGATCGAAGCAGCGGCGTTCTGCGGTGAGGAGATCGCCTGCTACACCACGCGCGCCAAAGACCAGAAACAGATCGAGGACTGCACTACGTATCTGAACAAGATCATCCGTGCCAACGGCTACAAATGCCATGTGAAGATTTTTGATCGGGAAAAAGCATTTCTGGAGCGCCTCGATTCCCTGAACCGCAACTACGATGAGCTGGAAAAGAGCGCCAGTGAAAACTTCAAACCGGATGAGCGGTACCCGGATCTGTCCCGCACGGAACTGGTGAAACACACGATGCTGGCGCTGGCACTGTAGGAGACCATTGCTATGAGAGAACTGACCGTGACAGAAAAAGACTGCGCGCAGCAGCTCATCAAATATCTGTCCAAATATATGGAGGAGGCGCCAAAGAGTTTCTTCTATAAAATGCTGCGAAAGAAAAACATTGTGCT
Source organism: Blautia sp. OM06-15AC (assembly GCF_003481425.1). Taxonomy (NCBI): domain Bacteria; kingdom Bacillati; phylum Bacillota; class Clostridia; order Lachnospirales; family Lachnospiraceae; genus Blautia; species Blautia sp. OM06-15AC. The sequence continues at coordinate 556,074 of NZ_QULD01000001.1, forward strand.
GAACCAGAAAAAGGCGGACGGCAGTGAAAAGCTGAAAACAGGCGATACGATCCGGCTGTATCTGGCGGAAGAGACCATCGAAAAATTTCGGAAAACACCGGAAAAACCGGCGGCTGGAAAACAGGTAAAGTATCCGAAGCTGGATATCGTCTATGAAGACGAAAAAGTAATTTTCCTGAACAAGCCGGCAGGTGTCCTCTCACAGAAGGCGAAAGAGACGGATGTGAGCCTTACCGAAGCGCTCGGCGCCTATCTTTCGGAAAAAAATGCCGGGGAGGAGACCATGTTCCGCGCCGGACTCTGCAATCGTCTGGACCGGAACACCAGCGGTCTGATTCTTGCCGGAAAAACCGTTGCGGCGACGCAGCAGCTTTCAGAACTGATCGCAGAGCGGGCTGTTGGAAAATACTATCTGACGGTTGTAAAAGGAACCGTGACAGAGACAGAGCGGATACGCGGATATCTCACAAAAAATGAGAGGACAAACCGTGTTTCGATTCAGAGAGAGCAGCAGGGAGATGCTGTTTACATAGAAACCGCATACCGGCCGCTCTGTGCCGGAAGAGGCTGTACGCTGCTGGAGGTTGAGCTGGTGACCGGAAAGAGCCATCAGATCCGCAGCCATCTCGCGAGCATCGGTCATCCGCTTGCGGGAGATACGAAATACGGGGATGCGGAGTTTAACCGCCGCTTCCGGGAAAAATACGGACTGAAATACCAACTTCTCCATTCGTGGAAGGCGGTATTTCCAGAGCTTACGGGCACCTTATCGGATCTGTCCGGAAAAACCTTTACAGCGCCCCTGCCATCATCCGTGCGCCGGATTTTACAGGGAGAACATTTGACGGGAGAAGGATTATGAGCCGAAAAGACAACGAAAAGAAAGAAACAAAACCAAGAAAAACGGAGGAGACGAGCATCGGACGGGAAATCTGGGAATATGTAAAAATGATCGCTATTGTCGTGGCAGTCGTTGTTTTTGTGGAGCAGGTCATTGTCATCAACGCAAGAATCCCATCTCCTTCCATGGAAAACACGATTATGACCGGAGACCAGATCTTCGGTAACCGCCTTGCTTATGTAAAGAGCGATCCGCAGCGGTATGACATCGTTATTTTCTATTATCCGGACGACGAGAAGCAGAAGTTTATCAAGCGCGTCATCGGACTGCCGGGAGAGACGGTTACGATCCGCGACGGAAAGGTGTATATCAACGATTCCACCGATCCGCTGCGCGATGATTTCTGCCCGGAAACACCGGTCGGCGATTTCGGACCGTATGAGGTGCCGGAGGGCTGCTACTTTATGCTCGGCGACAACCGGAACGTATCAAAGGATTCCCGCTACTGGCTGAATCCGTACGTAGAGAAAGACAAGATCATCGGCAAGGCCTTTCTGCGCTACTGGCCGCTGAACAAAATTTCTCTGATTGAATAAGAACAGAACAAAGACGAGGACAGGAATTATGGCATGGACATCGAGGGGACTCCGCGGATCAACGCTGGAGGAAATGATCAACCGCACAAACGAGCAGTACCGTGACAAGCATCTGGCACTGATCCAGAAGGTGCCGACGCCGATCACCCCGATCAAAATAGATAAGGAGAGCAGACACATCACGCTGGCTTATTTTGAAAAGAAGAGTACCGTTGATTACATCGGCGCTGTACAGGGCATTCCCGTCTGCTTCGATGCCAAAGAGTGCAAAACGGATTCCTTTCCGCTCGCAAACATCCACGAGCACCAGGTCACGTTTATGAAAGATTTCGAGCAGCAGGGGGGGATTTCCTTCCTGCTGCTGTATTTTACGGCGCGGGACGAATATTATTACCTGCGGTATGAGACGATGAAAACCTTCTGGGACCGCGGACAGAACGGCGGAAAGAAGCATTTTTCCTACACCGAGCTTGAAACGTCATTCTTCCTTCCCAGAACGGGAAGCAGCGTTCTCGTCCCGTACCTGAACGGAATCCAGAAGGATCTGGAGATACGGGATTCGAAAGCGGATTAAAATTTTGAGTTGACAGGGAAAATGTTTTCCGATATACTAACCATAGTTTTAAATTCAATATGGTAATATGGTAGTGGACTAAAGCGAAAAAGTGAGGACAACAAAACATGGATCGATTAATTCATACCCCGGAAGGCGTCCGGGATGTCTACAATCAGGAATGTACGAAAAAATTATACATGGAGAATCAGATTGAGCAGGTATTTCATGCGTTTGGATATCAGGATATTGAAACACCGACGTTCGAGTTTTTTGATGTATTCGGAAGAGAAGTGGGAACAACACCGTCCCGCGAGCTCTACAAATTCTTTGACCGCGACGGCAACACCCTTGTGCTCCGTCCGGACTTTACCCCGTCGATTGCACGCGCAGCCTCCATGTATTTCATGGAAGAGACGATGCCGATCCGCCTTTGCTACAGAGGAAGCAGCTTCGTCAACAGCAGCAGCTATCAGGGCCGCTTAAAAGAGTCCACCCAGATGGGCGTCGAGCTCTTAAACGATGATTCCGCAATGGCAGACGCAGAGATCATTGCGATGACCGTAAAAGTTATGCTGGATGCCGGTCTTACCGATTTCCAGATCAGCATCGGCCACGTAGGTTTCTTCCAGGCGCTCGCCGAGGAAGCTGCGCTCGCCGAGGATGTTCTGAACGAATTAAAAGAACTGATTTCCATTAAAAATCATTTTGGCGCCGAGGAGCTGCTGGCAAAACAGAACCTTCGAAGTGATCTGTTTGAAGCACTCCGTGATGTTCCGCAACTGTTCGGAAATGCAGAGATTCTCGAAAAGGCAAAAGGCCTTACAAGAAATCCGGCGGCAAGAGAGGCACTCGATCGTCTGGCTACGATCTATGAGATCGTTAAAGATTACGGCTATGAAAAATACGTCTTCTTCGATCTCGGCCTTTTAAGCAAATTCCATTACTACACCGGTATTATTTTCCAGGCCTACACCTACGGCACCGGCGAGCCGATCGTAAAAGGCGGCCGCTACGATGCACTGCTGCAGCACTTCGGAAAGAAAGCGCCGGCGATCGGATTCTGTACTGTCATGGAATCTCTGATGAATGCACTGGAGCGCCAGAAAATTTCTCTTCCGATTGCCAATACGAAAACGATGCTACTCTACCCGGATTTTCTTCAGCCGCTGGCCGTAAAACTTGCTAACGAGCACAGAAGCAAGGGCATGGATGTCGCGCTGGTCTGCTTTGCAAGGGACAAGGTTCTTGCAGATTATGAAGAATACGGCAGAAAGAACCAGTTCGGCGGCATTGTCTATATTCAGAAGAGCGATTCGGTGCTTGCTATCGATTTGTCGACAGGAGAAGTACAGCCGGTGGAGCTGTAGGAGAGGAAGGGTACGAAAAAGATGAGATATTTGACCATTGCACTGACAAAAGGACGCCTGGCGTACCAGACGCTGGAGCTGCTGGAAAAAGTCGGCATCACCTGCGATGAAATGAAAAATAAAGATACGAGAAAGCTGATTTTCACGGACGAAGAGCATAAGCTCCGTTTCTTCCTCGCCAAAGGTCCGGATGTGCCGACCTATGTGGAGTACGGCGCAGCGGATATCGGAATCGTCGGAAAGGACACGATTCTGGAGGAAGGAAGACGCCTCTACGAGGTATTGGACCTTGGCTACGGCAAGTGCCGCATGTGTGTCTGCGGACCGGAATCCGCGCGTGAGCTGCTGCAGCACAACCAGCAGATCCGTGTGGCAACGAAGTACCCAAACATTGCCAAGGATTACTTCTACAACCGCAAGCACCAGACCGTTGAGATGATCAAGCTGAACGGCTCGATCGAGCTGGCACCGATTGTCGGACTTTCCGAAGTGATTGTGGATATTGTAGAGACAGGAAGCACTTTACGGGAAAACGGCCTGACCGTTCTCGAGGAGGTCTGCCCGCTGTCTGCGCGCATGGTTGTCAACCAGGTGAGCATGCGGATGGAAAATGAGAGAATTACCAAATTAATTCAGGATCTGAAAGGAGCACTGGTATGAGAATCGTAAAACTGACAAAAGAGACCACAGAAAATATTCTGGAGAATATGCTGAAACGAAGCCCGACACAGTACGGAACGTACGAGGCTTCCGTGCAGGAGATCATTGAGAATGTAAAAACAAGAAAAGACGCAGCCGTTTTCGAATATACCGAGAAATTCGACCACGCGGTACTCGATGCTTCTACCGTAGAAGTAACACAGGAAGAGATTGATGAAGCGTACAATATCGTAGATCCAGAGCTGATCGGTGTCATCCGCAGATCCATGAAAAATATCCGTGAGTTCCACGAAAAACAGAAACAGAACAGCTGGTTCACCTCTACCGAGAACGGAACGATGCTTGGCCAGAAGCTGACCGCCCTGAACCGTGTCGGCGTATACGTTCCGGGAGGAAAGGCAGCGTATCCGTCCTCCGTTCTGATGAACATTCTTCCGGCAAAAGTGGCAGGAGTCAAAGAAATCTGCATGACAACGCCGTGCGGCAGAGACGGAAAAGTCAACCCGGTTGTCCTTGCGGCAGCAAAAGAAGCCGGTGCGGACCGCGTCTTTAAAATCGGCGGTGCACAGGCAATTGCAGCCCTTGCTTACGGAACCGAGAGCATTCCGAAAGTCGATAAAATCGTAGGACCTGGAAACATCTACGTTGCCCTTGCAAAGAAAGCCGTATACGGAAATGTCAGCATCGACTCCATCGCAGGCCCAAGTGAGATTCTTGTCCTTGCTGATGAGACTGCAAATCCGCGGTTCGTGGCAGCCGATCTCTTAAGCCAGGCTGAGCATGATGAGCTTGCAAGTGCGATTCTCATTACCACCTCCCAGGAACTGGCAGAGAAGGTAAGTGAAGAGGTAGACGGTTTCTTAAAAGTCCTCTCCAGAAGCGACATCATCTCCAAATCACTGGACAACTTCGGCTACATCCTTGTCACCGATTCGCATCAGGAAGCGATCGACACCGTAGATGCCATCGCACCGGAGCACCTCGAGATCGTGACGAAGAACCCGTTTGAGGATATGATGAAGGTACATAACGCCGGTGCTATTTTCCTCGGCGAGAACTCCAGCGAGCCTCTCGGTGACTATTTTGCCGGCCCGAACCATATCCTGCCGACGAACGGAACCGCAAAATTCTTCTCACCGCTGTCCGTAGACGATTTCGTGAAGAAATCCAGCATCATCTATTATTCCAGAGAAGCCCTTTCCGAGATCCACGAGGATATCGAGAGCTTTGCAAAATCAGAGAGCTTGACGGCACACGCCAATTCGATTGCCGTCCGTTTTGAGGGGGAAGAGTAAGTGGAGAACAGAACAGCCAGCGTAGAACGCGTGACAAAAGAAACAAAGATCCGCATGACATTAAATCTGGATGGAACGGGAAAGAGCGACATCCACACCGGCATCGGCTTTTTTGACCATATGCTCGACGGCTTTGCCCGCCACGGTCTTTTCGACCTTTCCGTTTCTGTAGACGGAGATCTTGATGTAGACGGCCACCACACGATCGAGGACACCGGTATCGTGCTCGGAACTGCAATCCGCGAGGCAGTCGGCGACAAACAGGGCATCCGCCGCTACGGCGACAGAATCCTTCCGATGGACGAGACACTGGTGCTCTCGGCCGTTGACCTCTGCGGCAGACCGTATCTCTCTTTCCAGGCAGAATTTACACGGGAGAAAGTAGGAGAGATGGAGACCGAGATGGTAAAAGAATTCTTCTACGCCGTTTCCTATGCGGCGCAGATGAATCTGCATATCAAAGTGCTTGACGGCGGAAATAACCACCACATCATCGAGGCGATGTTCAAAGCATTTGCGAAGGCACTCGATGAGGCAACTTCCTTCGATCCGAGAATTGCCGGCGTGCTCTCGACCAAGGGCAGCCTGTAAGAGCAGAAAAAGAGGAGAACAAGAGATGAAACAAGCATTAAAATGTGATTTTACCTGGGCGGATTTTAAGACAAACAGCGACGGCATGGTTCCGGTTGTTGTACAGGATGCGGAAAATGACGAAGTGCTGATGCTCGCCTACATGAATGAAGAAGCGTTTGAGACGACACTGCGCCTTGGAAAAATGACGTACTGGAGCAGAAGCCGCAATGAGCTCTGGACGAAGGGACTGAGCTCCGGCCATGTGCAGTATGTAAAACAGCTTCTGATCGACTGCGACAACGATACAATTCTTGCCAAAGTAGAACAGGTCGGCGCAGCGTGCCACACCGGAAACCGCACCTGCTTTTACCGGACCCTGGCAGAATAAAAATTTTTGATCCAGAGCATAAAAAGAGCTCCTGTTTCACAGAATAAAATCTGTGGGACAGGAGCCTTTTTATGCGGTTCTGTATCGTTAAAAAGCCATTACAGAAGAAGGTATTTTAAGATAAACAGAACAGCCAGGATGTACATGATCACGCTGATCTTTTTTTCTTTTGCTTTTCCGCTCAGGATCTGGATTGCAACGTAGGAGATAACTCCCATGGCAATACCTTCGGAAATGCTGTAGAAGAACGGCATAGCTCCGATGCAGATGTAGCACGGAATCGCCTCGGAAAGATCGCTGAAATCAATGTTGACTACGTTGGTCAGCATGTAGAAGCCTACCACGATCAGTGCCGGAGCCGTTGCAAAGGACGGGATGGCAAGGAAGATCGGGGAGAGGAACAGAGCGAGGCCGAAGAGGATTGCAGTGGTAACAGCGGTAAGACCGGTACGGCCGCCTTCGGAAACGCCGGAAGCACTCTCAACGAAAGTTGTTGTGGTAGAAGTACCAAGAACAGCACCTGCGCAGGTAGCAACAGCATCTGCCATCAGCGCGCCCTTGATGTGCGGAAGTTTTCCGTTTTTGTCGAGCATGTTTGCCTTGGAAGATACACCGATCAGAGTTCCGATGGTATCAAACATATCGACAAACAGGAATGCAAACATGATCACGAAGAACTCGCCTGTTTTCAGAATGGAGAAATCCAGTTTTCCGAAAATCGGGGCAAGGCTTGGAATGGAAAGTCCGTTGGAAAAATCCGGGAACAGGCTGTAGAAGCCGTTTGCCGGGTTCGGAACGTAGAGACCGCATGCCTGGCAGATCATGCCGAGGATCCAGGTTGCAAGAATTCCCCAGAGGATGTTTCCTTTTACATTGCGTATGACAAGAACGGCGGTGAGGATAACACCGATGACTGCGAGCAGAACGGTGATTCCGACATCGTTAAACGTTCCTGCCACATACTCTGTTCCGTTTAATGTGGCTGCAGACTGCAGGTTGGCATTGTAGGAAGACAGGGAATAGAGGCCTGCCACGGTTGAAGAGTTCGGCAGTACAATTTTTGCATTCTGAAGTCCGATGAATGCGATGAACAGACCGATGCCGACGCTGACTGCAGATTTGAGGCTGACCGGAATGGAGTTGAAGATCGCCTCACGGACGTTGGTCAGAGAAAGTACAATAAAGATGATACCTTCTGCAAAAACGGCGGTCAGGGCTGCCTGCCAGCTATATCCGTAGCCGAGAACAACGGTGTAGGCGAAATAGGCGTTGAGGCCCATTCCTGGTGCCAGAGCGAATGGATAATTGGCGAAAAGTGCCATGAGCAGGGTGCCAAGGAAGGCTGCCAGAGCCGTTGCGGTAAAGACAGCGCCGTGGTCCATGCCGGTGGAGGAAAGGATGTTCGGGTTGACGGCAAGAATGTACGCCATCGTCATGAACGTGGTGACACCGGCGATGATCTCGGTTTTGACCGTTGTTCCATTTTCCCGCAGCTTGAATGTGTTTTCCATCAGCTTGCTAAACTTTTCCATAGTTTTCTCTCCTTTTGAATTTTGTAGGCGGAAATGTCGCCTCATAATATGGAAACATCCTAAATGTTACAATATTATCAAGTAGAATGCAAGAAAGAAACGAAAAGAATCTGAAAATTTCTTGTCGAAATTTTTAATTTTTCTATAGACAAATGTCATGATTTCTTTTATGATAAAAAAGGTGTCTTGTAAAATCTGCGTTAAGTAAATGTAAAATATTGAGACCAAAACACGAAAATACTTTGACAGGGATTTTGAAAAGACATCAGAAAAAGACAAGGAAGAAAAAAGAATATGAGTGTAATAGTGTCTTTGATGGGCGGTCTGGGCTTCTTCTTATATGGAATGAAGCTGATGAGTGAAGGACTGCAGAAGGTTGCCGGATCCAAGATGAGAAGCATTCTGGAGGTATTTACGAAGAACCGTGTGATCGGTCTTCTGGTCGGTATTTTCTTTACCGCACTGATTCAGTCCTCCAACGCTACAACCGTTATGGTGGTCAGCTTCGTAAACTCCGGTCTGATGAAACTGGCACAGGCTCCTGGAATTATCCTCGGAGCAAACATCGGTACGACAGTTACCGGACAGCTGATTGCGTTTGACCTTGCGGATATCGCGCCGCTGTTTGTCATCATCGGTGTTCTGATGGTTATGTTCGTAAAGAACAATCTGACGATCAGCCGTCTCGGCGAGGTTATCTTGGGATTTGGTATTCTGTTTATGGGTATCTCCGGTATCTCAGGAGCCCTGAACGAAGCAAAAGAGATCCCGGCAGTCGTCAACGCCCTTGGATCCCTGACGAATCCGTTTCTTGCGTTCTTAGTCGGCTGGGTGGCTACCGCGATTCTGCAGAGTAACTCTGCAACGGTCGGAATCATCATGCTTCTTGCAAGAGAGGGCTTGATGGGACTTCCGATCTGTCTGTTTATGATGCTTGGATGCAACATCGGATGTACGATGTCCGCTATTCTTGCCAGCTTCGGCTGCAAAAAAGATGCAAAACGTGCGGCATGTGTCCACCTGTTGTTCAACATCTCCGGAACGATTGTCTGCTCCATTATTTTCCTGTTGTTTGGGAATCAGGTAGTTGACTTCTTTATGGGTATTTCTGGAAACGAAGCAGGCCGTATGATCGCAAATGCAAACTCGATCATCAAAGTATGCCAGGTACTCCTGATGCTGCCGTTTACCCCGCTTCTGGTGAAGGCAACGTACTTTATCATCCGCGGAAATGACGAGGAAGACAAAAAGTTCGAGCTTGCCTACATCAGCTCGAAACATGCGATGTCCCCGACGACTGCAGTTCTGCAGGCTGTCCGTGAGATGGAGCGTATGGCACAGATGGCAGAGACCAACCTGATTCGCGCGATGAATACGCTGGTGACCCGCGATCAGAAAGAAATCGACGAGGTCTACCGTGTCGAGGAAAATATTAATTTCCTGAACAAAGAGATTACGAACTATCTGGTTCACTTAAATCAGGCATCGCTGCCGACATCAGACGTTATGCGCATCGGTGCGCTGTTCCATGTGGTCAATGATATCGAGCGGATTGGTGATCATGCCGAGAATGTCGCAGATTCTGCTGTGCAGATGACGAATGACAATGTGACCTTCAGCAAACAGGGCGAACTGGATCTTTCCGAGATGCTGGATATGGTATTAAAAATTCTCGATGAGTCGATCGAAATGTTTGCAAAGAATGATCTGCAGCACCTGCAGGAGATCATTGATATTGAAAATTCCATTGATCAGGAGGAGCGGGATCTGCAGCAGAAGCATGTAGAGCGTCTGACCCGCAACGAATGTACGCCGGAAGCCGGCATGATCTTCTCCGATCTTGTATCCGGACTCGAGCGTGTCGCGGACCATGCAACCAATATTGCATTCTCCATTCTGGATGAAGACCCGGAAGAGAAAGCAGCCCGCGAGGCAGTTGCAGGAGCAGAAAAATAAGAAATGGATTAAGAGAATAGGAGAAAGGCCCCGAAACATTGGAGTTATGTTTCGGGGCCTTTCTTTCATGCTTATGATGTTTTTTATTTATGGATTTCTTTCACGGGAGAGCGGGCAGTCAGATCGAAGGAGTAGCGGAGGTCAGGGTATTTCCACCCTCTGCAGAGCGGGATGAACCCGCATTCTGCTGGGAATCGCTCTGCTGATCATCTGAAGAGCTGGTGCTCGTTCCGAGGGTCAGGGAGAAGGTCTTTGTCTCATAGGATCCGTTGTCTGGAACCTGTACTTCCACCTCGACGGTTTCGCCGGCAGAGTAATACTGCAGCAGGGATTTCAGCTCGCTGGTGGAGGTGATGGAATGTCCGTCAAAGCTGGTCAGAACGTATCCTGATTTCAGACCTGCATTTTCAGCGGCACTGCCGGAGGTTACTTCGGAGATATAGATGCCGGCCGGCATATTGTATGCCTGCTGGATCTGGCTGCTGACATCGAGGCATTTGATGCCGATCGTTCCCTGATCTTCTGCGGCAACCTTTGTTCTGGTCTGCTCATTCATCAGATTTTCAATGATATCGGAAACACGGGAGACCGGGATTGCATAGCCCATGCCCTCTACCTCTGTAGAAGCAAGTTTTGCGGAGTTGATACCGATGACCTCTCCGTTCATGTTCAGAAGAGCGCCGCCGCTGTTGCCAGGGTTGATGGCTGCATCGGTCTGTAAGTAGGTCTTTCCGGTTGTATCGGTGGAAGAAGTATCTGCCGTTGTTCCATCGGAGCTTCCGTCAGAAGAGGAATCGCTGTCGATCACACGGTTTGCAGCACTGATGATACCGGTCGTAACGGACTGGCCGTAGCCGAGTGCGTTGCCGATCGCAACGACCTGCTCGCCGACCTCAACGGAATCAGAATCGCCCATCGTGGCAACAGCGATGCTGCTCATCGTGTCATCCGGGATCTCGGAGAGCGGAACGGCGATGACGGCAAGATCGTTATCGGCATCGGTACCTTTGATATTTGCTTTGCAGACCTGATTGTTTACAAAACTAACAGAAAGAGTATCGGCATCTTCTACTACATGGTTATTGGTGACGATCAGAAGCTCGGTGTCATTCTTTCCGATGATGATACCGGAACCGCAGCTTGTGGTCTCCTCGGTCTGCGGAGTCTGGGCACCGTAACCGAACATGCTGAAGTAGTTCTGTACTTCCTGTACGGACTGGTTTGTGATGGAGACGATCGACGGCATTGCGTTTTTCGCAATCGTGGAAACATCCATCGTTCCGGTGGAAGTGGAGCTTGAGGATGTGGCAGCGGCTTTTAAGAGGCTGCTGTTGGAAGTCGTCTGCTGTGCAGTGGTTGTTGTTGCAGTGGCTGTCGTGCTTCCGGCAAAGTGGTTGACTGCCTGGAAGGTACCGCCGGCAACACCGCCGAACAGAACTGCGCTTAAGGCGATGGCTCCGATTTTTTTTGCAAGCTTAGCAGCTTTTTTATTTTTGGAAGAAGGTTTCTTTCCGTTGAAGCTGTTCTGCTCTGCTGCCATCATGTTCTCATTATTGGTTTCGTTTTCGTTATTGTAGTTGTTTCTGTAGTCCATCATAATAAATACTTCCTTTCTGGTATCTGTATTTTAAACTGTGTTCCGGAATCAGCTTCCGGTTTTGTTTGCTTCCTTTTTTGTTTCTATGCTTTGCAGTATAATGGGAATCTGTGATGGAAATGTAGTAAAAATGTGAAAAAAATAAGTTCTCTGGAAAAGAGAAAAGTGCTACAATAAGAAACAGAAAAATGATCAGGAAATGAGGAAGTAATAATGAATAGAGGAATAACACAGAAACAGTATCTGGAGTTGGTCCCGCCGACGGAGGAGGACGCCCGCTCCAGCCAGATGCGGATACTGGATGCATTAAAAGAGAAAGGAATCACCGCATCATTTACCCTTCCAGCGCTGCAGAAACTGTATCCCATCTGCGATGAGGCAGACTATAACATAACGGTTTCCCTCGCATGGAATGGAAGCATCTGGCAGGCGGTTGATCTGGAAGCGGGCGATACAGCAGCAGAGCATTACGGCTATGCCGCTGATCTTGGAAGTACGACCGTCGTTGTGCGCCTGGTAAACTGCAGCGACGGTACCGTGCTTGCCGAGGAGAGCGAATACAACCGCCAGACTGCCTATGGAACCGATATTCTGACGAGAATCTTTGCCTGTAAGGATAAACCGGAGGTACTGCAGGACATCCGTGCGTGTACGATGGAGACATTTACACTGCTCTTTGAAAAACTTCGCCAAAAGACAGGAATTGTGCCGTCGGATGTTCTCTCAATGGTCGTATCCGGCAACACAACGATGATCCATTTCCTGCTGGGACTGGATCCGTTCTGCGTCTTTTCATCCCCGTACGCCGTGCGCGCGGACCGCGTCGGATTCCTTCCGGCGAAAGAGATGGGATTTCCCATGAAGGGATGTGTCTACTGCGTGCCGGGAAAATCCAATTACCTGGGCGGTGATATATTAAGCGGTATGATCGCAACGGAACTCTATAAAAAAGAAACGATCAGCGTTTTTTTTGATATCGGAACGAACGGCGAGCTTGTCGTCGGAAACCGGGAATTTCTGCTCTGCGGCGCAGGCGCTGCCGGTCCGGCGCTCGAGGGCGGCGTGGTCAAAACCGGCATGCGAGCTGCAGAAGGCGCTGTTGATACGGTAAAAATAGAAGACGGGAAAATCCAGTGCCATGTAATCGGAGAGGGTAAGCCAAAGGGCATCTGCGGTTCCGGCATTATCGATCTGCTCGCGGAATTATTCCTAAATGGATGGATCAACCTGTTCGGCACCCTGCAGCCGGAGCGGTCAGAAAAGATCAAAGAAGATCCGGAGACGGGAGAATGGTGTGTCGAGTACAGGGAAGGACTGAACTTTTATCAGAGCGATATCGCCGAATTTCTGCGGACGAAATCGGCCGCCTACACGATGGTTGAGTACATGATGCGTGAATCCGGCATTTCCATGGAAGAGATTGACCGGTTTTACGCGGCGGGCGCGTTTGGAAAACACGTCTCGAAGGAGTCTGCCATCACAATCGGCATGTACCCGGATATGGACCGGGAACGCCTCATCTGTGCTGGAAATACGTCGTTAGAGGGAGCGGAAAAAATTCTGCTGGACAGAACCCGAATCGAAGAGATTGACCGGATTCTCGAGGAGATGGTTTATATTCAGTTTGGTCAGGTCTCTGACTTTATTTCCATGATGGCAGCCGCCCAGGCAATTCCACACACGGATCTCGAGCGGTTTCCAAGTGTACAGAAAAAACTGGAAGAAAGAAAACAGTAAATAGCGGCAGGCGCTTGACCGCAGTCGAATCGTGTCATATACTTGTTAATGATAATGAGAATCAACAAGGAGAGACAGATATGACATTGAAAGAACTGCCGATCGGAAAAACGGCGACTGTCCGTACCGTAGGAGGAGAGGGTGCGCTGCGGCAGCACTTCCTCGATATGGGAATCATTCCAGGTGCGGAGGTAACAATGGTAAAGTATGCACCGATGGGAGATCCTGTGGAAGTACGGATTCACAGCTATGAGCTGACACTTCGCCTTGACGATGCCGGACGGATTGAAATTGATGAGGTGCGGGATACCGTAAAAGAAAAGGAGCAGCCGGATGCCAGAGCGATTCCGCATCCCGGCTTTGGAGAGGGCGGAAAGTACCACAATAAGGCAGAGGAGCATCCGCTGCCGGAAGGAGAGCTGTTGTCCTTTGCGCTGGCCGGAAACCAGAACTGCGGCAAGACCACCCTGTTCAACCAATTAACGGGATCCAACCAGCACGTCGGAAACTTCCCCGGCGTGACCGTAGACCGGAAGGACGGTGAAATCCGCGGCCAGAAAAACACGCTGGTCACCGATCTTCCCGGCATTTATTCGATGTCGCCGTATTCAAGTGAAGAGATCGTCACCCGGAATTTCGTTCTGAACGAGCATCCGCGCGGCATCATCAATATTGTAGATGCGACAAATATCGAACGAAACCTGTATCTGACGATGCAGCTGATGGAACTCGACGTTCCGATGGTACTGGCCCTCAACATGATGGATGAGGTACGCGAAAACGGCGGTTCTGTGCTCGTGAACCAGATGGAAGAGAGACTTGGCATCCCGGTTATCCCGATTTCCGCTGCAAAAAACGAGGGAATCGATGAACTGGTTGCCCATGCTGTTCATGTGGCCAAATACCAGGAAAAACCGGGCAGAAAGGACTTCTGTGAGGCGAATGACCACGGCGGTGCCGTCCACCGTGCGTTGCATGCGATCATGCATCTGATCGAGGATCACGCCGCAAGGGCGGATATTCCGGTGCGGTTTGCGGCGAGCAAGCTGGCAGAGGGCGATGCGCTGATCCTGGAGCAGCTGGCCCTCGATGAAAACGAGAAAGAGATGCTCGAGCATATCGTCTGTCAGATGGAGACGGAGCGCGGCCTGGACCGCGCGGCGGCGATTGCGGATATGCGTTTTAATTTTATTGAAAAAGTCTGCCGTGAGACCGTGGTAAAACCAAAAGAGAGCCGCGAGCATGTGCGGAGCACAGAAATTGACCGTGTGCTGACCGGAAAATATACGGCTCTGCCATGTTTTGCTGGGATTATGGCGGCTGTCTTTTTCCTGACCTTCCATGTGATCGGAGCATCGCTGCAGAGTGTGCTGGAGATTCTGATCGGAAAACTGACCGAGCTCGTGGACAGCGCCATGAAAGCATGGGGCGTCAATCCGGTGCTTCATTCCCTTGTGATTGACGGTATTTTTAACGGCGTCGGAAGTGTCTTAAGCTTCCTTCCGATCATCGTCACCCTGTTTTTCTTCCTGTCCATTCTGGAAGACAGCGGCTATATGGCGCGCGTGGCATTTGTGATGGATAAGCTGCTCCGGAAAATCGGCCTCTCCGGCCGCAGTATCGTGCCGATGCTGGTCGGTTTTGGCTGTACCGTGCCGGGCGTCATGGCGAGCCGCACCCTGCCTTCCGAGCGTGACCGGAAAATGACGATCCTATTAACTCCGTTTATGAGCTGTTCGGCAAAACTTCCGATTTACGCGTTCTTTACCGCCGCATTCTTCCCGAAATACAGTGCCCTTGTGATGGTTCTTCTGTATTTCGGTGGCATCTTCATGGCTGTCCTGATGGCGATGCTGATGCAGGGAACTTTATTCCAGGGGGAAGCCGTTCCGTTTGTCATGGAGCTTCCAAACTACCGCATGCCGGGGGCAAAAAATGTCGGACAGCTTTTGTGGGATAAGGCAAAAGACTTCCTGCAGCGGGCATTCACCGTCATTTTTGTTGCCACGATTGTGATCTGGTTTTTACAGACCTTTGGAACGCATCTCAATGTCGTGGAGGACTCCAAGGACAGCATTCTCGCCGTTGTCTCCGGCCGTCTCGCCCCGGTTTTTCGGCCGCTTGGATTTGGAGACTGGAGAGTATCGACCGCCCTTCTAACCGGATTTATGGCAAAGGAGAGTGTCGTCTCGACACTTTCCGTACTGTTCGGCACAACCGCGCAGCTGACCGAAATCCTGACACCGGTTTCCGCATTAAGCCTTCTGGTTTTCTGCCTCCTCTATACGCCGTGTGTGGCGGCAGTCGCTTCCATCAAGCGGGAGCTTGGCGGCAGATGGGCAGCCGGTGTTGTCGTTTCACAGTGTGTGATCGCCTGGCTGGCAGCTTTTGTCGTACATGGCTTTGCACTGCTGTTTGGCATGTAAAAAAGAACGTTAAATAAGAAAAGCTCTGCAGAACAGAAAATGCAAAATTCTGATCTGCAGAGCTTTTGATATATGGCTGGTAAAAAAATGCCGGTTTTAAATTTTTCGTATCACATGCTTTAAAATTCCTGTCTTGTGGAGCAGAAAGATCGAGCAGTCCATAAACAGATGGGCAAGAAAGGTGCTCAAAATGACACCATTTGATTTCAGCAGAAAGCCGACATGGAACCCATACCAGCACACGAAACCGGAGTAGGCGCTCATGATGACAAGAAGCGGTAGATTTTCCAACACGCCCCGCATCGTTTCAAGAAAACTCTTGACCGTAAAGTCGAAATACAGGAAGCGGCCGACCGTCAGTGTCAGGAAATAGAGAATCAGGCCGTCGTAATTCGTGTCCTCGTAGATAAAGCGGATGTACAGAAGAATCAGTACAATATAGAAGACCGAAATCAGCCGCACCGACGCCTTCTGCTCCGGGTCAAGGTGCGTGAGCTTTACCAGAACCACATCGAGCCAGCTCGTCAGAAAGACGGAGAGCACGATAAAGACAAGAAGCACCACATCCTGATATTTCTCCCAGTACATCGAAATCTGCGGCAGACGCTCATCGATAATGTAGTAGAGGGAGAGGAAGAGAAGAATCGAAGTGCCGGAGAAAACCAGCTCATAAAAGCTTTCCACAACTTGATACTGCCTGCGCTGGTGTTTCTTCCGGCGTATTTTTTTCGCTTTTTCCTCTGTCTCCTCTTTTAGCTGCCGCTGAATCTGCAATTTTGCAATCAGAAGCACAAGGGTAAGCACCAGAATCAGGCCGAGCAGTGAGACAAGCAGAAAACTGCCCACATTGGCGGGATCAAAATAGTGAAGAATATAGTATCGTTTCAAATAAAATCACCTCTTCTGGAAATTCTTTTTTTAGTTCTCTTCACTTTAGTACCAAATCCGGAAAAAGTAAAGTACAAAAATGAGAACAGAAAGAAAGTGTCTGATAAAAAATGACCGAAATGGAGAGAATAAAGTGATCGATGCGTGACAAGGAAGAAAAGATGACAATCAGTCAAACTCGGTCAAAACAGGGCGATAAAACGGGGAAATCCGTCATAAAACTCTAAACTTATGCAAATGCGACAAAAAGAGAAGGTAAAATTCATGAAATATTGATGATTGATTTTGAATGAATATGACGATATAATAAGCTCATCAAAGCAAACACGATCAAAATAAAGCAGGAGGGAAATATGATTTACACAGTGACATTCAATCCGTCTCTGGACTACATTGTATCGGTGGAAGACTTCAAGCTCGGCCTTACCAACCGCACAAGCTCCGAGCTGATGCTTCCGGGCGGAAAAGGAATCAACGTATCGACCGTACTTGGAAACCTTGGAATTGAGAGCACAGCGCTCGGATTTCTGGCAGGCTTTACCGGAAAAGAAATCGCGGGACGGCTCGACCAGATGGGAATTAAAAACGGCTGCATCTGGCTGGAAGAAGGATATTCCCGCATCAACGTCAAATTAAAGAGCATTGACGGAACTGAGATCAACGGACAGGGACCCGAAATCCCGGAGAAAAAAGTGGAAGAGCTGATGAAACAGCTTTCCGCACTCGGCGAGGGCGACGTTCTCTTCCTCGCAGGCAGCATCCCGTCATCCATGGCAGATGATGCCTATCAGAAAATTATGGAAATGCTCGACGGCAAGGGCGTCCGCATCGTCGTAGACGCGACCCGTGATCTGCTGATGAAGGTTCTGCCGTACCACCCGTTCCTCATCAAACCGAACAATCACGAGCTCGGTGAGATTTTCAGTGTGGAATTAAAGACAAGAGAGTCGGTTGTTCCGTATGCAAAACAGCTGCAGGAAAAGGGCGCACAGAACGTTCTGGTTTCCATGGCAGGCGAAGGAGCCGTTCTCGTTGCCGCATCCGGTGAGGTCTTTGAAGCTCCGGCCCCGAAAGGAAAGCTCATCAACGGCGTCGGCGCAGGCGATTCGATGGTAGCCGGATTCATGGCAGGCTACATGGAAAAAGAAGATTACCTCCATGCGTTCCATATGGGAATCGCAGCGGGAAGTGCAAGTGCTTTTTCTGAAAACCTTGCAACCCGGGAGGAAATTGCATCTGTCTACGAACAGATTACAAAATAAAAGGGAGGACGTCTCATGAGAATCACAGAGTTGCTGGACATCCGCAGTATTGCACTGGATGCCGCACCGAAAAGCAAACAGGAAACGCTTGACGCAGCCGTAGCGCTGATGGTCAAAAGCGGAAAGATCACAGACGAAGATGCGTACCGTGCACAGGTTTACGCAAGAGAAGAAGAGAGCACCACAGGAATCGGAGAGGGAATTGCGATTCCGCACGGAAAATGTGATGCAGTAAACAAACCGGGCCTTGCAGCCATGGTGATCCCGAACGGCGTTGATTTTGATTCTCTCGATGGAGAGCCGGTCACCCTGCTGTTCCTCATCGCAGCGCCGAACACAAAAGACAACGTTCACCTCGACGTCTTAAGTAAACTTTCCATGATGCTGATGGATGAAGAGTTCACCAAGAGCCTTCGAAACGCAAGAACACCGGAAGAGTTCCTTGCCACTATCGACCGCGCCGATGAAGAGAAAAAGAGCGTAGATGAGCGTCTTGCAGAGCCGGTGGAAGCAAAAGAAAATCAGGTGAAGATTCTCGCCGTTACTTCCTGTCCGACCGGTATTGCCCACACTTACATGGCAGCCGAGGGAATCGAGAAAGCAGCGAAAGCAAAAGGATGCTTCGTAAAAATCGAGACACGAGGCTCCGGCGGAGCGAAAAACGTGCTGACTGCACAGGAAATCGCCGATGCGGACTGCATCATCGTTGCAGCCGACGCACAGGTTCCGATGGATCGTTTCGACGGAAAGAAAGTCATCCAGCGCCAGGTATCCGACGGTATCAGCAAAGCAGATGAGCTGATCGAGCTTGCGATGTCCGGAAACGCACCGGTTTACAAGAGCGGCAATGCGCAGACAGCCGCAGCAAGCACGAAGAAGAACAGCGGCGGTATCGGCCACCAGCTGTACACCCAGCTGATGAATGGTGTTTCCCATATGCTTCCGTTCGTTGTCGGCGGCGGTATTCTGATCGCAATTGCATTCCTGATCGACGGACTTCTTGTTGATATGAACTCCCTTGATGCCGCAGCCAGATCAAACTTCGGTACGATTACCCCGGCTGCAGCGATGTTCAAACAGATCGGCGGCGTGGCATTCGGCTTCATGCTCCCGGTTCTTGCAGGCTACATCGCCATGGCAATCGGCGACCGGCCGGCACTTGCCCTTGGTTTTGTCGGCGGTATGATGGCATCGAGCGGAACCTCCGGTTTCCTTGGAGCACTTGTTGCCGGTTTTGCAGCAGGCTACATTATCCTTGTCCTCCGCAAAGCATGTGAGAAACTTCCGGAAGCACTCGAAAAGATTGCGCCGGTTCTGATTTACCCGGTAGTCGGCATCCTTGCGATGGGACTTCTGATGCTCTTCATTGTAGAGCCGATCATGGGAACCGTCAACACGGTACTGAACAATGGTCTTGCTTCCATGGGCGGATCCAGCAAGCTGATCCTTGGCATGATCCTCGGCGGCATGATGGCCATCGACATGGGCGGCCCGTTCAACAAAGCAGCTTACGTATTCGGAACAGCAGCCATCGCAGCAGGAAACTACGACATTATGGCATCCGTTATGATCGGCGGTATGGTTCCTCCGTGTGCGATTGCACTTGCAACCCTGCTGTTCAAAGATAAATTTACAAAAGAAGAAAGAGAATCCGGTCCGACCAACTTCATCATGGGACTCGCCTTCATCACCGAGGGTGCGATTCCATTCGCAGCAGCAGACCCGATCCACGTTCTTCCGGCCTGCATCATCGGCTCTGGCCTCGCAGGTGCGCTCTCCATGGCATTTGGCTGTACCTTAATGGCACCGCACGGCGGCATCTTCGTTGTACCGGTTATGGGAAATGCGCTGCTTTATCTGGTGGCAGTTGTCATCGGAACAGTGGTATCCGCAGTTCTGCTTGGAGTTTTAAAGAAAAAAGTTGCATAAAAGAGTAGAAAAAAGACAGAAAACAAAGTAAAATAAAAATATCAAAGATCCTATGGGAGGAAAAAATCATGAAAGAATTTAAGTATGTTGTAACAGATCCAGAAGGAATCCACGCTCGTCCGGCAGGAATGCTGGTAAAAGCAGTCAAAGAATTTTCCTGTGATATCAAGATCGCAAAAGACGGAAAAGCCATGAACTGCAAAGCCATCTTCGGCATCATGGGACTGGCTGTAAAACAGGGCGAAGAAGTTACCCTGACCTTCGATGGAGCAGATGAAGATGCTGCATACGAAGCAATCAGCAATTTCATGAAAGAGAACTTGTAATTCTACAGAGCCATGCGGAATGGAAGAAAAAAGTGCGAATCATGCTTGCATGAATGAGTGCTTTTTTCTGGAATTCCATATGGCGAGAAGCCACATCGAAATGGAGCGTAAGCGGAATTGAGATGGGGCTCTGGAGAATTACAATATAGTAATCGGCAGGAGCGTGTTTGAAAAACTTTCTGAAACTAAGAAATCCTTTTTGAACACGCTCCGGCTGTCTGGACAGAAAATTCGGATATCGAGAACAAAGGTGGAGAAAACTTATGCAGATTTATCAGGGAAAAAGCGTATTTTCCGGCACTGCGATCGGAAAGATCCGCGTATACAAAAAGAATGAGCGTCAGGTAAAACGTGTGAAAGTAGAAAATCCGGATGCGGAGATGGCACGGTTTGAGGAAGCAAAGGCAAAAGGAATCGCACAGCTTGGCGTTCTGTATGAAAAAGCATGCAAAGAGGTTGGCGAGGCCAATGCAGCGATCTTCGAGGTACATCAGATGATGATGGAGGACGACGGCTACAACGAGTCCGTCGAGAATATTATCAAGAGCCAGGGCGTCAACGCTGAGTATGCCGTTGCAACGACAGGCGACAACTTTGCGCAGATGTTTTCTGCCATGGACGATGATTACATGAGAGAGCGCGCGGCAGACGTAAAGGATATTTCCGAGCGTCTGATCTCCATCTTAAACGGAGACGACACCGACGCATCCTTAAACGACGAACCGGCGATCATCGTGGCAGATGACCTTGCGCCGTCTGAGACGGTACAGATGGATAAGGACAAAGTTCTTTCTTTTGTTACCGTACACGGTTCTTTAAATTCCCACACCGCTATCCTTGCAAGAACCATGGCGATTCCGGCACTGGTCGGAACACCGCTTCCGCTGGATGAGAGCGTAGACGGAAAGCTCGGCATCGTGGACGGATCCGATGGAACCATCTATGTTGATCCGGACGAGGAGACTCTTGCTGCCATGCAGAAGCGTCGCACCGAGGAGGAGGAAAAGAAAAAACTGCTCCTCACCTTAAAGGGAAAAGAAAATATTACACTGGACGGACAGAAAATTCTGCTGTATGCTAATATTGGAAACATCAAAGACCTTGCGGCTGTCATGCAGAACGACGCGGGCGGCATCGGCCTGTTCCGAAGCGAGTTTATCTATCTTGAGCAGGATCACTATCCAACAGAGGAGGAGCAGTTCCGTATCTACAAACAGGCAGCAGAGACGATGGCGGGAAAACGCGTCATCATCCGTACCCTCGATATCGGTGCCGATAAACAGTGCGATTATTTCGAGATGGAAAAAGAGGAGAACCCGGCACTTGGCTGCCGTGCGATCCGCATCTGCCTGACGCGGCCGGAGATCTTCAAGACACAGCTTCGCGCGCTGTTCCGCGCAAGCGCATATGGAAAAATTGCCATTATGTATCCAATGATCACAAGTGTCGGCGAGGTTCGCCAGATCAAAGCGATTGTGGAGGAAGTAAAAGCTTCTCTCGCTGAGCAGGGCATTGAGTACGGAAATCCAGAGCAGGGTATCATGATCGAGACCCCGGCGGCTGCCATCATCAGCGATGAGCTGGCAAAAGAGGTTGATTTCTTCAGTATCGGAACGAACGACCTCAGTCAGTACACCCTCGCGATCGACCGCCAGAACACAAAGCTGGATCCGTTCTTTGATCCGCATCACCCGGCGATCCTGCGCATGATTCAGATGGTTGTGGAGAATGCACACAAAGCCGGCATCTGGGCCGGTATCTGCGGCGAACTCGGCGCTGACCAGGAGCTGACAAAAGAGTTCCTTGCGATGGGCGTAGATGAACTTTCCGTTTCTCCGGGAAGCATCCTTCCGCTCCGCAAGATCATTCTGGAAACAAACGTGGCAGAATATAAGGCAGGAAAGAAATGTTAACACAGCAGAGACATGAGATAATTTTGAAACTGTTAAAAGAAAAGGGAAGCATCACCGTGACGGAAGTCCGGGATCTTCTCGATACATCGGAGTCCACGGTACGCCGCGATATCACAGCGCTCGACAAGGAGGGCAAGCTGGAAAAGGTATTCGGCGGCGCCGTGGAAGCCGGCCAGAAGGTGACGGCACACGAGTACACCGTTGCACAGAAAAATGAGCTGAACTGCGATGCCAAACGGAAAATCGCAGAATATGCGGCATCCCTCATCGAGCCGGACGATTTCGTCTTTCTCGACGCGGGAACGACAACGGCGCATATGATCGATTTCATCCGGGCAACCTCCGCCGTTTTCGTGACAAACGCCGTTGACCACGCACGGCGGCTGGCATCACGCGGGTTTAAGGTCATTCTGGTAGGCGGCGAGCTCAAAAGCTCCACAGAAGCCGTCGTCGGAAACCAGGCAATCCGCACGATTCAGGAATACCACTTCACCAAAGGCTTTTTCGGCACCAACGGTGTCACAAGAAGAAGCGGCTGCACAACGCCGGATGTCAATGAAGCAGTAATCAAAAAGACCGCCATGGAGCAGTGCCGCCAGTGCTACGTCCTCTGTGACGCAAGCAAATTTAACAGCATCAGTTCCGTTACCTTCGCAGACTTTGAAAAACCGATTTTTATCACGGACCGGAAAGTTCCCGGGTATGAGAAGAGCAAACATATCATCGTATGCGAGACGGAGCGAAAATAAAAAGCCAACATCTTACACGCACATAAATTGCAAAGCGCCCCGGCCCTGCAGATCATTTGGATGCAGGACCGGGGCGCCGTTTACAGACTTATTCTTTGATTTCCGCCAGCGTTACATCTGGATGATGATACTGCGGACGATGTTTCAAAAATGGAACTTTAAGCAGGGTAGCATTCTTGGGACACCAGTGAAGACAGGCATAACAGGCTGCACAGGAATGTCCTCCATAAAAATACGATGCAGTAACAAAATCTTCTTTTGGCAGACTTCCGTCAGATGTAAAGTTTGTTTTTTGTTCTTTTATAAAAGATATGATAGATTTTAACCGTTCCGGTGCTTTTTTCAGTCGTTCCAGATTTTCCTGCTCTGAGCTGATTAAACAGTTGCCTGGCATCTGCAGATCAAAGACAGCCGACAGGTTTGCACCGCTGCGGGAAAGTGCCTGACTTAGGCTGACAAAAGAATTTCCGCTTTTTCCATTGTTAGAAGTCATGACGACAAAAGTATAGCAGTCAGGATTGACCGTTAACTTCAATAAAAATTCTTTTACAATCCATGGCAGATCGCTCATGTAGGTAGGAAAGACAAAACCGATTATATCGTTTTTGCAGAAAAAATTGCTTTCTGTTTTATAATATTCTCAACAGGCTGATTCAGCTCTTTTCCAATTTCTTTTGCAGCCCAAAGCGAATTACCAGTTCCGGTAAAATAAAAAATCATAAGTTTTTCCCTCTCTTTTTGAAGTTTATGACGGAGAAAATATTTTTATCCGTTTGCTTTATATTATTTTAAAACTATGATGTTGGGGTCAAAAGCCCCTCTATAGTACCTTGAAAAGTTCATATATTTTGTAGTAAATACAAGCCTAAATGGTTTACTTGCTGTATAATAGAGATATCTTAGTAGGAAAGAAGGCAATCTCTATGTCATTCAAAGAAAATACTTACCAGCAAATGTCATTTACAGATAGTTTTTCTGGATTAACTGCCAGAGAACAAAAAGCATTGGAAAAATCCTGGGCAAAAGTCTTTGCCGATGAAATATTTCCTGCCATTGATGAAAAGCGTTTTTCTGTCTTATACAGCGATAAGGCATCCAGACCGAATACTCCGGTCAACGTGATTGTTGGTGCGCTCATTATCAAAGAGCTTTTTGATTATTCCGATGACGAGATGGTCGAAAATCTTATGCTGGATTTTCGAATTCAGTACGCACTGCACACAACAAGTTTTGAAGAACAGCCTTTGAGTGACAAGACCTTAAGCCGTTTCCGCAAGAGGTGCTATGATTATGAAACACTTCACAACAAGGATCTTTACCATGATTGTGTGAAAGATTTAAGTGCTTCGATTGCAAAACTGATGGGAATCAGCGGTAAAGTCAGACGTATGGATTCCATGATGATCGAATCCAACGTCCGCAGGCTCAGCCGAATGGAACTGATATACACCTGCATTGTAAAGCTGGCGATGTATGTGAATAAAATCAATGGTTCCGTTCTGTCTGACGATTTAAAACATTATATCGATCCTAACGATTTTAACAGAGTGATTTATCATCAGCGCAGTACCGATGCAGATGAGCGCATGAAGCAACTCTTAACGGATGCGGATAAACTTCTTGCCCTGTGTGAGTCTGATTACAATGATTCAACAGAGTATGATCTGTTTGTCAGATGCCTGTCAGAACAGACCATTGTTGAAAATGAAAACCGAAGACTCCGCACGAAAGAAGACGGCGGCATGAAATCAACCATGCTGCAGAATCCTTCTGACCCTGAAGCGACATTCCGGAATAAAGCAGGAAAAGAGCATCGAGGATATGCTGCTAATCTTGAAGAATCCGTTGGAGCCGATGGTTCTGTTGTAACAGAGTACCAGTATGAGCAAAACAACCATAGTGACAGTCAGTTTATCCAGGAGCACCTTGCGCAGATGGATAACCAGGAAGAACGGACTGTTATAGTCACGGATGGAGCATATAGTGGAACAGAAAACACACAACTTGCAGCTCATAAAAACGTAGAACTGATTACCACAAGTCTGACGGGGAAACCGGCTCCGGATATCCTTGCTGATTTTGAATTCAACGAAGAGGGAACAAAAGTCCTCCGATGTCCAGCCGGCCATGCACCGAAAAGCTGTTCTTATATGAAACCAAGCAATCAGTGTGCCGTTTCCTCTCTGCATGAGCAGTGTGCCAACTGTCCGTAGCAGGATCAATGCAAGCCGAAGATCTTTAAGAAGGTTGCAAAAATAGTAACATCCAAAGCAGCGCATGAACGTGCGAAAATCCAACGGAACATGAATAGCAAAGAATTCAAAAATTATGCAAGGCTGCGTAATGGAGTGGAAACTGTTCCATCGAATATACGCAAGAATTACCACTTGGAAAAGATACCTCGTGGGAAACAGCGGGGCAAGTTCTTTTTCGGTTCCAAGATAGCAGCATTGAATTTCAGAAAACTCTTTATAGAAATAGAGGACAAAGTTATTTATGGTTTTGCCCCCAACATCAAAACTATTGTAGTATAACATAGAAAGAAAAACTTACGGTAAACGACGCAGATAAATCAATTTTTATATATTGTACGAGGAGCACGAATATGGAAAAAGAAACCGTCATTTTGACTTGCAGTTCGCTGGAACGTTATGTGAAACGGGCACAGGAGAAGATGCATACCAATTATCCGATTATAGTCATTGATCGGATCTATCACGTAGAGCCGGCGACTATGAAAACGGTGATCTGGCAGGAACTGGAAAAAAGAAAAAGGAAGCCGGATACGATTCTGGCTGCCATGGGATTTTGCGGAGGAGTTTGGGACCAGGTGCGGGCACAGGTAAGGACTGTGATTCCAAGAGTAGATGATTGTGTGTCCCTGCTTTTAGCCACAGATGACCGGTACATCCCCAACCGCAAGGAGAGCGGGCATCTGTATCTTTATGAGGATGAGCCCGAAAAATTTTCTGTGTTATCACTATTGAAAGATTATCGGAAAGCATCCAAGGAATTTCAGGGACTAGATGAAGAAACGTTGTTCCACATGTGGTTTGACCAGTATTATTTTCTGGATATCATTGATACCGGGTATAATGATTGTTATGAACTTGCGTATGCGGAGCAGGCGCAGAAAAATGCAGATATGATTCATGCAGCGTTGGACTATGTGCAGGGAAGTAACCGAATCCTGGAAAAACTGGTGTCGGGAGAATGGGATGAGCAGTTTCTGGTAGCTGAACCCGGGCATTTGATCCGGCATGGGGATTTTTTCTGAGTGGAAAAGGATGTTCCAGCCCAGAGATCTGGCATTTTTGGAAGGTCTTGTACTATTTTTATGTAAAATGGAAAGATGCTGAGAAATTAGTTTGGCATTGACAGATCAGCAAATCTGTGATATTGTCCAACTATGCATAGAGCATATTTGAAAAATGCTTTTCGAAGACGCTTTAAAGCATGAATAGAAAAAAGAAAGAACATGAACGTGTAAAGGTGAGGGAATGTATCTGAAATAATTTAAGCTGGAAAACACAATTGTATTTTGGTAAGACCTGTTTGAAACGGGTTATTTTGTGTACGCTTAAATTAGATACTTAGACGATTCGTTATGTTCCGACACCAGTGCCATGCACGCTGTGTCTGTTTAGGATGCGGGTCTGTTTTGCGTACGCAAAGCGGGCTCGCTTTTTAAATACTCTAGGCAGAATTTTTTATGCCGTGAGAAAAAGAAAAACAGGCAGAAGGGAGTTTTTATGGCACAGATCAATGTCAGTAATCTAACCTTTGGGTATGAAGGAAGTTATGATACAATCTTTGAAAATGTATCGTTTTCAATCGACACCAGCTGGAAGCTTGGTTTTGTGGGAAGAAACGGAAAGGGAAAGACAACGTTTCTTCAGTTACTCCTGGGAAAATACGAATACCAGGGAGCGATCACCCGATCGGTTGTCTTCGATTATTTTCCGTATCCGGTGAAACAAAAAGATCTGGAACGGACAGCAGCGGAGCTGATGGAAGACTGGAAAGCGGGAGTAGAGAGCTGGAGAGTTCTTTGTGAATTGGAAAAAGTGGATATGGACGCAGAACTTTTGTACAGACCATTTGGTACGTTAAGCTTTGGGGAGCGGACCAGGGTCATGCTTGCAGTCCTTTTTTCCGGTGAAAATGATTTTCTGCTGATCGATGAACCCACCAACCATTTGGATCAGGACGCCAGAGAGATTATCAAAAAATATCTGGCGTCAAAAAAAGGATTTATTCTGGTATCCCACGACAGGGATCTGCTGGACGCCTGTATCGATCATGTGCTGGTTTTAAACCGGGCCTCGATCGAAGTGCAGAGCGGCAATTTTTCCAGCTGGTGGGAAAATAAGGAAAAAGCAGACAACTTCGCCAGAATGGAACATGAAAAACATGTAAAAGAAATTGGAAAACTAAAGGCAGCCGCCGACCGTTCTTCGCGCTGGGCAGAAAAAATGAAAATACCAAGATTGGGTATGATCCAGCCAAAGAACATGACAGATCGATATCGACACGATCGTATATCGGAGCAAAGACGAAGAAAATGCAGTCGCGCGTCAAAGCGTACGAGGAGAGAATGGACCGGGAGATCGAGAAAAAGGAAGGGCTGTTAAAAGATATCGAAACGGTAAAAGATTTAAAGATTATGCCGCTTTCCCATTACAAAGAACGGCTGATCGAATGCAGGGATTTTTCCTTAAAATATCGGGATGGAAAAGAACATGTGATCACCGGATTGAATTTTGAACTGAAACAAGGAGACCGTGTTTTTCTGAAAGGAAAAAATGGCTGTGGAAAATCCAGCCTGATCAAGTATATTCTGACGCAGAACCTGCAAAATTCTTCCAATGGCGGAATCGAAAAGCGGAAAATTACGATGTCCGGATGCGAAAATCTTTCCGGCGAAAATATAATGGCAACGGGTACCTGTTCGATTGCCTCAAATCTCGTTATTTCCTATATCAACCAGGATACCTCGCATCTGTCCGGAACGCTGAAAGAATTTGCCAAAAAGCAGGAAATTGATGAGCCAATGCTCCTTTCCATGTTGCGCAGCCTGGATCTGGACAGAGAACAGTTTGTAAAAAACATGGAGGAATTTTCCGAGGGACAGAAGAAAAAAGTATTGATTGCTGCCAGCCTTTTAACACCTGCGTATCTCTATCTGTGGGATGAACCGCTGAATTATATTGATGTATTTTCACGGATGCAGATTGAGAAACTGATTGCGCAGTTCCAGCCAACGATGCTGATCGTGGAGCATGATGCAAGGTTTGCCAAAAAGCTGGCAACGAAAGTGGTAGAGCTTTGACCAGAAGAATAAACGGAAAGGTTACGACTGAAAAAAAACGAGACTTCTTATGGAGGTCTCGTTTTGCTATGATTAAAAATAGTAAAAAAAGGAGGAATTCACATTATGACAAAAAGAAAAATAATGCTGCTTACGGTTTGCTTTGCTATTTTTGCTATATCGCTTCTGCTATCCAGACAGTTTTTTAAAAGCGCTGGAAAAAGGAATATGGATGTTCCGGCAGCGGGATCTGAACAGATAGAGGATTCAAAGGATACAGAAGAAAAAAGAAACACAGAAGAAATGACAGAGCTGGAAGAAACAGAAAGAACAGCAGCATCAGAAGGGGCAGCAGAACCGGAAAAAGTATATAGTAACGGCTATTCCGGCGGAGGAGAAACGCTGGCGCTGATCCTGGGGAAAAAGCCGGAACTGTTTACTGCAGCGCTCATGTGCAGCTCCAAATGGGATGGAGCATATGAACCGGTGACAGAGGCAAAAACACCGGTCTATTTTGTGATTGGCGAAAGTGATGAATATTATGGATCAGAACCGTTTAAAGAAGCGTATCAGATTTTATATGAGCTGTATGCAGAGCAGGGTTTAGCAAAATCCGAAATAGACAATTTGCTGGTACTGGATATAAAAGAGAAAAATTACTTTGCAGGAACGAAAGTGACTTATCAGCACGGAGGCGGTTATCTGTTCTGTCGGGATGAAAAAATTATGGGATGGCTGTTTGGACATTAAGAGTCATGGAAAAATATATTGCAAAATTCCAAAGAAGTCTATGGTATGATAGTAGAGCGCGTTTGAAAAATCATTTCCGCATTCTGTGCGTTCCATTTTGCGGTATGTTTCACTCTTTTGCCGGCATGATGGCAGCAAAAAGATAAAATAAAAAAGGAGTCGACATGGAAAGAAAAAATCGTGGCATCTTAAAAAACAAGTTGTTTTTGTATCTGACAGAATTTTTTTCAGGAATGTCTGTGATGGCGGTAGAACTTGGTGCGAGCAGGCTTCTGGCACCATATTTTAGTTCTTCACAGATTGTATGGACGATCATCATAGGAACCATCATGATCGCTATGGCACTGGGAAATATCTATGGAGGCAGAACGGCGGACAAGTCACCCAATCCGGACAAGCTTTATGGCCGTATCATCGTAGCTGCTTTATGGATTGCGTTGATCCCTGTGGTTGGAAAATATATCATTGTTGGCATTTCTGCGGTTCTGATTTTTTCTGTAAATAACAATTTTCTGATCCTGGCTGCGTTTGTGGCCTGTATGGTAATTTTTGTGTTCCCATTGTTTTTACTGGGCACGGTAACTCCGTCACTGGTCAAATATTCGGTGAGCAATCTGGATGATAACGGAAAAACGGTGGGAACACTGGGAGCATTCAATACGATCGGCAGCATTATTGGTACCTTTGTGCCGACGTTTGTTACGATCCCTGCGGTTGGAACATCGATCACTTTTCTGATCTTTGCGGGAATTTTACTTGCGTTATCCATCGTGTATTTTGTGATGGAAAAAGCAGGGAAAAAGAAAGTGATTGCATCGGTACTTATTTTCGCGTTCTGCTGTGGAACAGGTTATTCCGATTCCTTCGCATTCTGGGAAAACAACCTGACATATGAGGGAGAGTCTGTATACAACTATCTTCAGGTGTACGAAAATGATAAGAGAGTAGCATTGTCTACCAATGTTCTGTTTGGCGTACAGTCTGTCTATATGAAGCAGGATGAACTGACCGGAATGTACTATGATTATGCGATGGCGGCGCCGCTTATGATCAAAGACAAGCCGACAGATCAGATGGATGTGCTGATCCTTGGCATGGGTACGGGAACCTACGCCACACAGTGTAAGAAATATTTTGGGAACATGAACATTGAGGGTGTAGAGATTGATGAAAAGATCACGGATCTCTCGCGGAAATATTTTTCACTTTCCGAGGATATTCCGGTGACTACTTACGATGGAAGAGCGTTTTTAAATGCATCGCAGAAAACGTATGATGTGATTATGGTCGATGCATATCAGGATATCACAATTCCATTCCAGATGTCCTCCAAAGAGTTCTTTGAACTGGTCAAATCACATCTGAAGGACGATGGCGTTATGGTGGTAAACATGAATATGCGTGGAATGAAGGAAGGAAACATCAATCAGTACCTTTCGGATACGATTGGAAGTGTCTTTGATACAGCGGTTACAGTGGATGTGGCAGGATCGTCCAACCGGGAACTCTTTGCGTCGGACGATTCGGACATCGTAAAGAATCTGACGAAACATACGGGGGAACTTACAAACGTAAACCTGAAAAATATGATGCAGGAAGTTACGTCAAATCTTACAGAATATCAGAAAGGAAATTATATCCTCACAGATGACCAGGCACCGGTGGAGCTGCTTGGCATGCAGGTGATCGATGAGCTGATCAAGGATGAAGTCCAATACTATAAAGATATCTATAAAGAGCAGGGAATCAAAGGACTGATCGAGTCTCTCTGAGCTCTGGAAAAAACATAAATCATGGGAATGAGAAAGAGGAACAGATACACCATCACAGTTTTAAAAAAAAGTTGTACGAAATAACATGGTTATGTTAGCAAATGATATACAGAAAAAATGGTTATAAAGGAGAACTAAAAATATGAAGCTACAATCTATTTTTGACCAGACAGATTTTGTACATGCAAGCGGTACAAAAGAAGAATTGCAGGTTGCAAACTATTTAAAGGAGCAGTGTGAAACATTAGGAGTCCCGGCAAAACTGGAAGGTTTCCGCGTTGCGATGGGCGAAATCGAAGAGGCACATTTGTATGCAGACGGGATGGAAATTTCATGCAAAGCTCTCACATGCTGCGGAAGCGGAAGTGTCGAAGGCGAACTCTACTATATGCCGGGAACCGATCCGGTTTCCGTTGCCGGTGCAAAAGATAAAATTGTGCTGATGGATACGCAGGGAATCGGATTTTTTGCGTACCAGGATTTGATGAAAGCAGGCGCGAAAGCGATTCTGTTCCAATATGGAAACAGCTATTACCCACATACAGACATTGATCAGAGAGATCTTCGGGAAGCCGTTGTCGGAGAGGAAAAGAAAGTGCTCTGCGCTATGATTCACTCCGCACAGGCAGTAGAACTTGTGAAAAATAAAGTAAAACAGATCCGTCTGGAAATCCGGCAGAAGGAATACGATGGAGAATCCCATAATGTGATTGCAGAATTGCCGGGAAAAAGAGAAGAATGGATCGTTTTAAGCGCGCATTATGATACGACATCGCTTTCGCATGGTGCATATGACAACATGAGCGGATGCGCAGGGCTTCTTGGAATCATGGAGCAGATGAAAGGGAAAGAGCTGAATTATGGTCTTCGGTTTGTATTCTGCGGAAGCGAAGAAAGAGGACTTTTAGGATCGAAAGCGTATGTCAGAGATCATGAAAAAGAACTGAGACAAACAGTACTGAACATCAATCTGGACATGATCGGAACGTATATGGGAAAATTTATCGCCTGTGTATCGGCAGAAGAAAAGCTTACCCATTACATCAGCTATATGGCTGCAGAAGTTGGATTTCCAATTGCGGCAGAAAACGGCGTCTATTCCAGTGATTCCACACCATTTGCCGATCATGGGGTTCCGGCTGTTTCGTTTGCGCGTATTGCCAACGGAAATGTCGCCCCGATTCACTGCCGCTACGATGTCAAAGATGTGATGTCGATGGAGCAGCTGCAAAAAGATATTGATTTCCTGACAGTATTTACCGGAAGATTCGCAAACGCAGCGGTCTGCCCGGTGGCAAGAGAAATACCGGAAACGATTCGGAAACAATTGGATGAATATTTGTTTCGCAAGAGAAAAGAAGCCTGATATACTTCGATCACGGATATGAGCAGCGAGACGAATTGCAAATAGGAAAAAGAACGACAGTGGCAGGAGAGAGAAACCATGAAAAAAATAGAACTGGTAGAAATCAGGCAGGTAAACGATGCCCTTGCAGAAATGGTTGCGCTGTTTCGAGTAGAACTGCGTTCCTATAAAGGAATTGCATCAAAACCGAACGTGGAAGACGGACGGGAAGAAATGAAGGAATACCTTTTAGCAGGATTTCCAGTGTTTGCCGCCACGGTGCATGGCGAATACGCAGGTTATGTTGTCTGTCGTATTGAGAGCGAGGTGGTGTGGGTGGAATCCATCTTTGTCAGAGAAGAGTACCGCCGGCAGGGAGTTGCTGCCGCACTGCATGGCAAGGCAGAAGAAATTGCAGCTTCTTATGGAAACGATACGGTTTACAACTATGTCCATCCCAATAACCACAGGATGATTGAATTTTTGAGAAAGCGTGGTTACACCGTTCTGAATCTAATTGAGATCCGTAAACCGTATCTGAATGAAAAACTGACGCAGACGATTACGGTTGGGGAACATGAATTTGATTATTGAGGGAGTCATTTTTATCCCACAATTCCAGAAAAGCCCGAAGTTCAGACGGAAGGCGCCCCTTGCGCCAGGCAAGCAGGATTTCGGTTGTAAGGTCTGCATCTGTGATGGTGCAGGCCTTTAATTTATGGGTAAGATTCAGCATGGAGGCCGGCAGAAGAGCGATGCCAAGGCCTTTTTCTGCCATTGTCATTGCCGTGCGGGCGTCCTCGCAGGTGAGATAGATATCGCAGAACAGACCTGCCTGCTCGAAAGCGGAGAGCATGTATTTCCGGTAGCGGTTCGACAGAATCAGCGGCTGCTCGGCAAGTTCTGTAAGCGAAAGGGTTTCACGCCCGGCAAAAAGCGGGTGAGAAGGGAGTGCCATGGCGGTGATGCTCTCTTTTAAAAGGGTCTTCGTCTCACAGCCATTTAAAACGATTGGCGTACGGAGCGTGGTGAGATCCACCATGTGATTTTCGAGCTGGTCTTTTAAAGCAAAGGTAGAACCCTCGTGGACATCGAAATGGATGTGCGGGTATTTCCGGGAAAATCGCAGGAGATAGTCGGCGAGCAGTGAAACGGTGGATGGCGTCATGCCGATGTGGAGTGTCGCAGACTGACTGGATTTTACGACTTCGCGCCTGGTGAGATCCGCAAACATCAGAAGCGTTCCTGCCTGTTCATACAGTGTTTTTCCTGCCTCGGTCAGAGTGATTTTCTTTGTGCCGCGGATGAGAAGAGGCACCTGAAGCTCTTCCTCCAGCATTTTGATCTGATAACTTAACGGCGGCTGTGTCATATGCAGCACCCGTGCCGCCCCGCTGATGGTTCCCGCGTCCACGATGGCGCGGAAGTATTCGAGTTGTCGAAGTTCCATAAAAATCCTCCTGAAAAAACTATATAAAAATTATTTAATATCAATATAAAAACAATAATTTACATATAGAATACGCCATGCTATACTGAAAAGCAAGTGAAAAAGAAGGGAATGAGGGAACAAATGAAACGAATTGATTTCGAACATGGAACCGTAACCGGAAACATCCTCGGGGCAGCGCTCCCAATGCTGGTTGCTCAGATTTTGAGTCTGCTGTACAATATTGTAGACCGCGTCTACATCGCGCGGATCCCGGAGGTAGGAACGGCGGCACTCGGTGCAGTCGGTCTGTGCTTTCCGCTGATCGTTATCATCACAGCATTCAGCAACTTGTTTGGAAGCGGCGGCGCTCCGCTGTTTTCGATTGAGCGTGGAAAGAATGATCAAAAAAAGGCGGAACGTATTATGAATACGTCGTATTCCATGGTATGTGTCTGTGCTGTCATACTGATGGTGATCGGCTTTTTGTTTGCCCGTCCACTGCTGTCACTGTTCGGTGCATCGGCAGATGCGATGGTATACGCGTATCCTTATATGATGATTTATCTGATCGGAACTTTGCCGTCAATGGTGGCAACCGGCATGAACCCGTTCATCAACGCGCAGGGCTACTCGACCGTTGGCATGCTTTCCGTCACGATCGGAGCGGTCGCAAACCTGCTGCTTGACCCGCTGTTTATCTTTGTGTTTGGCTTTGGTGTGCAGGGGGCTGCGATTGCAACTGTGATTTCCCAGACACTTTCCGCAGTGTTCGTTCTGTATTTCCTGACCCGGAAATCGGAACTGAAAGTGCGCTTTGTGCGGAAAGATGAAATTTCTGAGTGTGCAGGCTATGCGAAAAATATTGTCAGTCTCGGTACCGCCGGATTTATCATGCAGCTGACCAACAGCCTTGTCACGATCTGCTGCAACAATGTACTTTCTGTGACCGGCGGTGATATTTACATCTCTGTTATGACGATCGTATCGAGCGTGCGTCAGCTCGTCGAGACACCGATCTATGCAATGAATGAGGGAACTTCTCCAATTTTGAGCTATAATTACGGTGCACGCCGTCCGGCCCGCGTGCGCAAGGCGATGTGTGTCATGAGTGCGATGATCCTCGGCTATACCGCAGTGATGTGGAGCGTGATTGTTCTGGCGCCGCATGCGCTGATCGGTATTTTCAGTTCGGATGCGGTACTGACCGCAGATGCGGTTCCGGCTCTGAAGCAGTACTTTGCAGCATTCATTTTCATGGATCTGCAGTACATTGGACAGACCGTATTCAAATCTCTGAATAAAAAGAAACAGGCGATCTTTTTCTCCCTGCTCCGAAAAGTCTTCATTGTTGTACCGCTCACCTATCTGATGCCGTACGTACTCCACATGGGAACGGACGGTGTATTCCTTGCCGAACCGGTATCAAACGTAATCGGCGGAAGTCTCTGCTTTATCACCATGCTGATTCTGGTTCTGCCGGAATTGAAGCGAATGGAGCAGCAGAAGTAATAGTTTTGAAAAGTTTTTGGAAAAAGTACAGGAAGATATTTACCGAAACCGTTTCGGCAGATATCTTTCTGTTTTTGTTGCGATACATACGATAAAAAGGGTTAGATTCCCCTTTTTCGCTGCGCTGCATTCGAAGAGAGCTGCCGGTGGCAGTTTCTGCAGGTGAAAAAATTATAAAGTATAGCTAAAAACTATTTTGTTGTATCGAAGATAAGTATTTGATCTTTCCGGAAATTCACGCTACACTGGAAACAGAAAAAACAAAAGAACAGGAGAGGGTTTTTATGGAAGAAAACAAAATGGGAACGATCCCGGTCAGCCGTCTGGTGATTTCCATGGCGCTGCCGCTGATGCTGTCACTTCTGATTAATTCGCTTTACAACTTCGTAGATTCCGTGTTCGTTGCGCGGGTTTCTGAGGATGCACTGACGGCAATTTCCCTGGCGGCTCCGATGCAGCTCATTGTATCATCGCTCGGTCTTGGAAATGCGGTCGGCCTGAACGCCGTCATTTCCCGGGCACTTGGAGAAAAGAATCAGAAAAAGGTAAAAGATGCAGCGAGCGCCGCGCTTTTTCTTGCATTCTGCTCGTGGATTTTAAACAGTATTTTATGTATCGCATTTGCCCGGATCTATTTTGAAAGTCAGTCCGGCGGCAATGAAGCCATCGCAGCGTATGGCATCCAATACTTAAGTATCTGTATGATCGCGTCTCTCGGCCAGATGGGACAGTGGGTCTTTGACCGGTTTGTTATGGCAAGCGGAAAAGCGCACCTTTTTATTTTTACACTTTCCGCCGCATCGCTGACAAATCTGATTCTCGATCCGATCTTTATTTTCGGCTGGTTCGGCCTTCCGCGGATGGAGACGGCCGGAGCTGCGCTGGCAACCGTCATCGGCCAGTTTGTGGGCTGTCTTGCCGGAATGATGATTAATAAAAAGTGGAACCCGGAAATCCCGTTTGCCTTTACGCTGAAACCGGACTGGGTGAGTGTGCGTGAGATCATAAAAGTCGGTTTTCCGTCCACGCTGGTACAGATTCTGACCTCGGTTGTCAACATGGCGATGAATGCGATTATTATTACCTTTTCTTCGACGGCAGTTGCTGCTTTTGGTGTGTGCACAAAGATTCAGAATATTACAACCGTCGGTGTTCACGGTATCACAAACGGTCTGATTCCGATTGTAGCGTACAATTACGGCGCAAAGCAAAAAGAAAGAATCCGTCAGTCGATCCGGTACGGCATTCTTTACGGCGGCGGACTGTTTCTTATCTTTTTTGCCGTGCTGGAATTCTGTCCTGGCGTTGTACTGAAACTTTTTGATGCCTCGGACAATCTGATGCGCATCGGAGTTCCGGCGCTCCGCATTCTGGCAGTGGCCTATCTGCTTTCGATTCCAGGCCTGATCTATCAGGCGGCGTTGCAGGGACTTTCCCTTGGAAAAGAAAGTATGTACATATCCATGACACGCCAGGCGATTCTGCCGCTGGTGTTTGCATTTCTTCTCAAAGGATCTGGAAACCTGAATCTGATATGGGGCGCCTTTGTCCTGGCTGAGCTCTGCGGCATCCCGCTTGCAGCAGCTCTCTGGAAACGGAAAGGGGAAAAGCAGATTCAGTTTTAAGTATAGAAAAGAAAAACAAAAAGGCTGTTCTTTGCGAAAGGCAGCCTTTTTTGCATACCATAAGATAAGAATACACAGGGGCTTATGGATGAAAGAGCAGGAAAATCTGACAGGAAAAGGAATTACAGCCGCCGTGCTGGATACAGGGATTTTTCCCCATATGGATTTTGACGGCCGGATTGTAGCCTTCCGGGATCTTGTGTACGGGCGGGAGACGCCTTACGATGACAATGGACACGGAACGCATGTCTGTGGTATCCTTGGCGGAAGTGGAAGAGCGTCCGGCGGAAAATACCAGGGTGCGGCACCGGGATGCCGGTTTGTCGTAGTGAAGATTCTGGACCGAAGGGGAAATGGAAGAAAGCAGGATATCCTCGCGGCGATTGACTGGGTGTGCAAAGAGCGAATAAGACTTAATATCCGCATTTTAAATATTTCAGTGGGAACAACAGAGCAGGAAAAAACGGTGGATGATCTGCTAGTACAGGCGGTGGAGCGCGCCTGGGATGACGGGATCACTGTTGTGACAGCGGCCGGAAATCTGGGGCCCGCTCCGGGCAGTATTACGGCGCCGGGGAACAGCAGAAAAGTGATCACCGTGGGAGCGGGCGATCTGCTGGAGCCAAGAAGAGGAATCTCCGGATGCGGCCCGACACGGGACTGCGTCTGCAAACCGGATCTTGTCGCGCCTGGAAAACGTCTCATTTCCTGCGCGCCTGGAAGAAGCAGGAAGGAATATGTGGTGAAGAGCGGCACCTCGATGGCGGCACCGCGGGTGTCCGGAGCCGTGGCTTTGGCACTTGAACGGGTTCCGGATCTTACAAATGTCCAGGCGAAAATGCTGCTTTGCGAATCGGCGAGAGACCTTGGCCTTCCGCGCAACCGTCAGGGGCATGGGATGCTTCAAACAGACCGTTTTCTGTCTCTTCTGTGAGACACTGTGCGGCAGCATAAAAAAAGAAAAATGAAGGAAAACACCTCTCATCCTGCAAAAATTGTGTGAATTTATGGGAAAATGCCAAAAAATCAGGCGAATTTTGACTTGACAAGCTATAGGATACTTTATACAATAAACGGGAATAGAAAAAGGAGGCCTACTATGGAAAAAATTCAGATGACCACTCCTCTGGTAGAGATGGATGGAGATGAGATGACCAGAATTCTCTGGAAAATGATCAAAGATGAGCTGCTTCTCCCGTTTATTGACCTGAAAACGGAATATTACGATCTGGGACTGGAACACAGAAACGAGACGAACGATCAGGTAACCGTAGATTCCGCAAACGCTACCAAGAAATACGGTGTAGCAGTCAAATGTGCCACCATTACGCCGAATGCAGCGCGTATGACCGAGTACAATCTGAAAGAAATGTGGAAGAGCCCGAACGGAACGATCCGTGCCATGCTCGACGGAACCGTTTTCCGTACCCCGATTGTCGTAAAAGGCATCGAGCCGTGCGTGCGCAACTGGAAAAAACCGATCACGATTGCCCGTCATGCATACGGAGATGTCTATAAAAATGCAGAAATGCGCATTCCGGGACCGGGAAAAGCAGAGCTGGTTTATACGGCTGAGGACGGCACCGAGACAAGAGAGCTGATCCACAACTTCACCGGCGCCGGTGTCATTCAGGGCATGCACAATCTGGATAACTCCATAGAAAGCTTTGCGAGAAGCTGTTTCGAGTACGCACTGTCCACGAAACAGGATCTGTGGTTTGCAAGCAAGGATACGATTTCCAAGAAGTATGATCACCGCTTCAAGGATATCTTCCAGGAGATCTTCGATGCAGAGTACAAAGAGAAATTTGCAGAAGCAGGCATTACCTACTTCTACACTCTGATCGACGACGCCGTTGCCCGCATCATGAAAGCAGAGGGCGGCTTTATCTGGGCCTGCAAGAACTACGACGGCGATGTCATGAGCGACATGGTATCCTCCGCCTTCGGTTCCCTTGCGATGATGACTTCTGTTCTCGTATCCCCGCACGGATATTACGAGTACGAGGCTGCGCACGGAACCGTACAGCGCCACTATTACCGTCACTTAAAAGGTGAGGAGACATCCACCAACTCCGTGGCCACCATTTTTGCATGGACCGGCGCACTCAGAAAACGCGGGGAAATGGATGGAAACGCAGAACTTTCCGCATTTGCAGACCGTCTGGAAAAAGCAACGATCGCAACGATCGAGAGTGGAAAAATGACAAAAGACCTTGCGCTGATCACCACCATGGAAAATCCGACCGTATTAAACAGCCGTGATTTCATCCTGGCCATCCGCGAGGAGCTGGAGAAATAATTAAACGAAGCAAAAAAGAAAGCCGATCCGGCATTCCCGCAAAAAGGGATGCGCCGGACCGGCTTTTTCTGTTTTGAATTTTTCCGGGGAAAACCAGGTCTATTCGGCAAGCTCTTCCCATTTTTCATACAGCTCTTCGAGTTCCGCGGCAATCTCTGCTTTCTCTTTGCTTAATTTCACACACTCTGCCACATTCGTTGCGACTTCCGGTTTCGACATTTCCTCATCAATTTCCGAATCGCGTGTCTCAAGCTCTTCAATTCGTTTCTCCGTCTTTTTCAGCTCGTTTTCTTTCTTGCGGAGACGTGCCTGTTCTTCTTTCTGCGCTTTCCAGTCCAGCTTTGTGGAGGAGGCTTCGGAAGGAGCCGCTGTTTCTTCCGGAGCGGCGGCATCGGCAGCAGGAGCATAGATGCGGGTCAGCTCTTCTTTTTTCTCCAGATAGTAATCGTAATTTCCGATATAGTTGACGAGTGTCTGTCCCGTCAGCTCCAGAATCCGGGTTGCGGTCTGGTTAATAAAATAACGATCGTGGGAGACATATAGCACCGTTCCGGTGTAGTCCTTCAGTGCATTTTCCAGAATCTCTTTAGAGACGATATCGAGGTGGTTGGTCGGCTCGTCGAGGATCAGGAAGTTGGCGTTCGAGAGCATCAGCTTGGCAAGGGAAATTCGTCCGCGCTCACCGCCGCTCAAGGTATGAATCGGTTGGAAGACATCGTCGTTTGTAAACAGGAAGGCGGCCAGCACATTTCGGATTTCGGTGTTTGTCAGATATGGATACGCGTCGGAAATCTCCTGGAAAATGGTCTTTTCCATGTGGAGCACCTGATGCTCCTGATCGTAGTAACCGATCTGTACACGGCTTCCAAGTGTAAAAGAGCCGGCATCCGGGCGGATGACTTCGTTTAAGATCTTTAAGATCGTCGTTTTTCCCGTTCCGTTGTTTCCGATGATTGCCACGCGCTCGCCGCGCTTGATTTCGAAATTCAGATCCTGGAAAAGCGTCTGTCCCGGGAAGGCTTTGGAGAGGTGCTCGACGGTCAGCACATCGTTTCCGCTTGTGATGCGCGGTTCCAGACGGATCCGCATATCGGAGCGTACTTCGGTCGGCTTTTCCAGCACATCCATTTTGTCCAGCATTTTTTCACGGCTCTCGGCGCGTTTGATGGATTTCTCGCGGTTGAAAGATTTCAGCTTTGCAATGACTTCTTCCTGATGGTGGATTTCCTGCTGCTGGTTGACCCAGGCATGGTAAGCGGCTTCACGGAGCATTGCTTTTTTCTGACTGTAGGCGGTATAGTTTCCCTCAAAAGTTGTTACTTTTTTATTGTCCACTTCAACGACTTTTGTGACAACGCGGTCGAGAAAGTAACGGTCATGGGAGACGATCAGGACGGCTCCGCTGTAATTTAAAAGATACGTTTCGAGCCAGGAGATCGAGTCCATATCGAGGTGGTTGGTCGGCTCGTCGAGCAGAATGATGTCCGGTTTGGTAAGCAGCAGTTTACCAAGTGCCACGCGGGTCTTCTGACCGCCGGAGAGGGAGTCCACCTGTTTTTCAAAATCGCTCTCGGAAAAGCCAAGACCTTTTAAAACACCGACGACTTCACTGCGGTACGCGTATCCGTTTTCCAGTTCAAAGGTATGGGAGAGGCGGGTGTAGGTGGAAAGAAGTTCATCCAGCTCTGCACCGGATTTTGTATTCATATCACTTTCCATCTGACGGAGGCGTTCCTCCATATCGATCAGATTCTGTTTCGCGGTCAGCACTTCCTGGTAAATGGAAAGGTGTCCGGTCAGATCCTGATGCTGGGCGAGATAGCCCATCGTCTTTCCTTTGGAGAGGATGACCTCTCCCTCATCGGCCCTCATTTCGCCGATGATGATTTTTAACAGCGTCGATTTTCCAGCGCCGTTGATGCCGACCAGTGCGGCTTTTTCGCGTTCTTCTATATGAAAAGATGCATTTTTGATAATTTCCGTTGTCCCGAATGCTTTCGAGATATTCTGACATGCAAGAATCATGTGGTTCCTCCAGATAACATATTTCTGTATTTTGACATAACACACCATCCTTATTATAGAGAGTAATACACAAAATTTCAAGAAATCTTTGACAATTTTCTATCAACCATATATAATATGAATATATGCAGGTGTAAATAAGGAGGAATTTATCTTGGAAGAAAAAGGAATTTCGCGGGCAGTTATCAAAAGACTTCCTAGATATTATCGTTACCTGGGCGAATTGCTGGAGGACGGAGTAGAACGGATCTCTTCCGGTGAGCTGAGCGAGCGGATGAAAGTGACAGCTTCCCAGATTCGCCAGGACTTAAATAATTTCGGCGGCTTTGGCCAGCAGGGGTATGGTTATAACGTGCGGTATCTGTACAGCGAGATTGGAAAAATCTTAGGTCTGGACAGAGTCCACAATATGATTTTTGTCGGAGCCGGAAATCTGGGACAGGCGCTTGCCAATTATGCGGCCTTTGAAAGAAGCGGATTCAAAACGGTCGGTATTTTTGACGTCAACCCGGTATTAAAAGGAATCTCCGTGCGCGGAATTGAAATCCGCATGGCGGACGAGCTTCCGGAATTTATCAAGGAACACCATGTAGAGATTGCGGCTTTGACACTGCCAAAAGCAAAAGCGGTAGAGATGGCAGAGATTCTCGTGGACAACGGTGTAAAAGCAATCTGGAATTTTGCACATACCGATCTAAACTTAAAACTTCCGAAAGATGTGATCGTCGAGAACGTCCATCTTTCCGAAAGTCTGATGCGTCTCTCCTACAATCTGACCAGATATGAGGCGGAGCATCCAAAGAACAATTAAGAAACCAAAACAAAAGCAGGAGAGTCTTCGGGAAACCGGAGACTTTTTCTGTTCACTTTCCGGATAAGGAAGGAAAAGGAGGAAAAGCGATGAAACGGATTCTTACAGCAGCACAGATGAAGCAGGCAGACCGCAATACGATCGAAACCATGGGGGTACCGTCCCTGGTACTGATGGAGCGCGCAGCGCTGTCCTGCGTGGAGGAGCTTCAAAATGGAACATGGGATACAGGAAAAGTCCTTGCTGTGTGCGGTCCCGGAAATAATGGAGGGGACGGTGCGGCAATTGCACGGATTTTAAAGACGAAAGGGGTGGATGCGGAACTGTTCTGTCTTGGAAATCCGGAAAAATACAGTGAAGGCATGAGAGCACAGAAGAAAATTGCGGAAAATTATGGGGTCCGTGAGGTTAAGAATCCGGATTTCCGGGAATATACTGTTATCATAGATGCCATCTTTGGAATTGGCGTATCCCGTCCGCTGGCAGGGGAGTACCGGAGGGCAGTGGAAGCAATCTGCGCAAGCGGTGTTCCTGTTCTTGCCGTGGACATCCCTTCGGGGATCCACACGGATACCGGAGAGGTCCTTGATGCGGCGGTGAAAGCCAGAGCCACGGTGACATTTGCCTGTGCAAAGCCAGGGCTTCTCTTTGATCCCGGAAAACGATATGCCGGAGAGGTCCTGGTCCGTGATATCGGAATCGGCTTTGATGCAGGAGAAGAGGAGACGCCCTGGTACGGTTCAGTGGAAAAAGAAGATCTGGACCGGTTTCTTACCCGCACGCCGATGGGAAATAAGGGAACCTTCGGAAAGGTGCTGGTACTTGCCGGTTCCGGTGCCATGTGCGGAGCCGCTGTTTTGTGTGCCAGGGCAGTCCTTGCATCCGGTGCCGGCATGGTAAAGGTTGTGACAGAGGAAAGAAACCGTACGCCGCTTTTCTGTGCCCTGCCGGAAGCAATGGCGGATTTCTGGAAGGAGGATGAGCCGCTTCCGGAAGAAGCCCTGCTGCAGGATCTCGCCTGGGCGGACGCTGTTGTTGCGGGACCGGGACTTTCCAAAAGCCGGACGGCAAAAGAACTGCTCGTTTTTACGGTGCAGCACACAGAAGTTCCTCTTGTTCTGGATGCAGATGCGCTGAACCTGATTGCAGAAGATGCAGAGATTCTTTCGGGCTGCCGGGCAGAAAAAATTTTAACGCCTCATGTAGGAGAGCTTGCACGGCTGCTGCACATGACCATTGCAGAATGCCAGCGTGACCCGGCAGGAAGCGCCGGAAGGGCAGCCGAAAAATACCAGGCCTGCTGTGTACGAAAGGATTCCGTAACCGTGACAGCAGAGGAAGGGCGTGAGCAGTATTACATAAACACAAGCGGAAGCAGTGCGCTTGCGACGGCGGGAAGCGGCGATGTGCTCGCGGGAATCACAGGCGCCTTTGCAGCAAAACGTCAGTGTGAAAAAAACGAGAAAAAAATCAGCCTTGCCAAAACAGCGGCACTGGCGGCATATGCGCATGGAAAGGCGGGAGAGGCTGCGGAAGAAAAAAGCAGTGCTTCCTATGTAACAGCATCCGAGATTATCAGAGGATTGCAGTCAATCTGAGCAAAGCAGATCAGAATCACGGGTTCCCAAAAAAACTCCGGGCGGACTTTTTTGAAGCGCCGGATGAAATTTGTGAATACCTCCGGAAAAACAGGCAATATTAAATACATGGAAACGATTTTAAAAGGCGTAAAACGCCGGATCGTTATCGTATGGGAAAGCAAAACGGAAAGAATCGGAGAGTGAGCACAAGTGGTAATCAAGCGTGGCGATGTATATTATGCCGACCTGCGGCCCGTTGTGGGAAGTGAGCAGGGCGGTGTCCGTCCGGTGCTGATCATTCAGAATGACATCGGCAACCGGCACAGTCCGACGGTGATCTGTGCGGCGATTACATCGAGGATGAATAAGGCGAAGCTGCCGACGCACATTGAGATCGAAGCGTCCGCCTATGGGATTGTACGGGATTCTGTTATTTTACTGGAACAGCTTCGGACGATCGATAAGAGAAGGCTGAAAGATAAAATCTGTCATCTGACGCCGGAACAGCTGGCCCTTGTGAACGAAGCACTGAAAATCAGCCTGGATCTGCCTACATAAGGGGTATTTTTGGCGCGGTTCACGGTTGACGAATGAGAAAGATCGTGCTATATTCTATATTATATGGGCTTCTGCCGTTTTTCGGGGAAACCTTTTTACAGAAAAGTAATACTTTAAATAAAGGAGACAAAAGAGGTATGTCAGGACATTCAAAATTTGCCAATATTAAGCATAAGAAAGAAAAAAACGACGCAAAAAAAGGTAAAATCTTTACCATCATCGGCCGTGAGATCGTAATCGCTGTCAAAGAGGGCGGACCGGATCCGGCAAACAACAGCAAGCTGCGTGACGTTATCGCAAAAGCAAAAGCAAACAACATGCCGAACGATACCATCGACCGCGGTATTAAAAAAGCTGCCGGAGATGCAAACGCAGACAACTACGAGCGTATCACCTACGAA
Source organism: Blautia sp. OM06-15AC (assembly GCF_003481425.1). Taxonomy (NCBI): domain Bacteria; kingdom Bacillati; phylum Bacillota; class Clostridia; order Lachnospirales; family Lachnospiraceae; genus Blautia; species Blautia sp. OM06-15AC. Next base: position 600,086 of record NZ_QULD01000001.1, read on the forward strand.
GGTTATGGCCCGAATGGTATCGCGATCATCGTAGAGACTCTGACCGACAACAAGAACCGTACCGCAGCAAACGTAAGAAGCGCTTTCACCAAAGGAAACGGAAGCGTTGGAACACCGGGATGCGTATCCTACATGTTCGACAAAAAAGGCCAGATCATCATCGACAAAGAAGAGTGCGAAATGGATGCTGACGATCTGATGATGCTTGCTCTGGATGCAGGCGCAGAAGACTTCGCAGACGAAGAGGACAGCTACGAAATCATTACCGATCCGGATGACTTCTCCGCAGTACGTGAGGCTCTGGAGAAAGACGGTATCGCCATGGCAGAGGCAGACGTTACCATGATCCCACAGACCTACGTAGAGCTGACCGATCCGCAGGCATTAAAAGATCTGAACCGTACCCTGGATCTGCTGGATGACGACGACGACGTACAGTACGTATACACCAATCTGGACGAGTAATTTCGCTGGAAATTACATAGAATCATAAGAATCTGCGCATACTGATGAAGCTATTTTGGAATAGCAGAAAAGAGGAAATCCGTATGGCAGAATCACAGAAAAACCAGACAGAAAAAGAAAATATTGTAGAACTGAAGACCAACATTTATCTGCTGTCCATCATCGGCGAGGTGGAGGGGCATGAATCACTCGGCGAGCGCACGAAAGCGACGCGCTATGAGCACATTCTCCCTGCTCTTGCCCGTGCCGAGGAGGACAAAAGTATTGATGGTCTTCTGATTCTCCTGAATACCGTAGGCGGAGATGTGGAGGCCGGTCTTGCAATTGCAGAGATGATTGCGTCCATGCGAAAGCCTGCGGTATCGCTCGTTTTAGGGGGTGGTCATTCGATCGGTGTCCCGCTCGCCGTTGCAGCAGACTATTCGCTGATCGTGCCGAGTGCCACCATGGTCATTCACCCGGTGCGTACAAACGGCATGTTCATCGGTGTTGCACAGACGTACCGTAATATGGAAAAGACGCAGGATCGGATCACAGGTTTTGTATCGGCCCATTCTAAAATCACCAAGGAACGGCTCGAGGAGCTGATGCTCGATACGAAAATGCTGGTCAAGGATGTCGGAACAATGCTGGACGGCCCGCAGGCAGTGGAAGAAGGCCTGATCGACGAGGTCGGCGGCATTGCCCGCGCGCTCGAAAAGCTGAATGAGCTGATGAAAAAGGCAGCAGGGACAGAAAATTGACTTCACGGCGCGGCTTGTGTTTCAGGGGATTTTGTGTTAGAATGAGTTCGCTGTGAAAATTCGAACGGAAGTTTTGTCCGGACTTTCACAAAAGAGAAAAATAAGGGAACAGGATAAAAAAATGACAGTAATAGAAGCTTTATTTCTGGGCCTGATCCAGGGAATCACGGAATTCCTGCCGATCAGCAGCTCCGCACATCTGATTATCTTCCGTCACTTTATGAAGATCGAAGATACGCAGACGGTGTTTTTCAATGTGCTTTTGCACTTTGGCTCCATGATTGCAATTCTGCTCACATTTTCGAAGGAATGGAAACGTCTCTTCCTCGCGCTGTGCGGAATCATAATCGATCTGTTTCATAATTTAAAGGAACACTTTTCCAGTCAGCATCAGGAGAGAAAGCAGTACCGGAAGGTACTCGGCAGCAACTACCGTATGCTTGCTTTCCTGCTGATTCTGACCACCATCCCGACTGCTGTAATCGGCGGCATGATTCAGAGCCTTGTCACACTGACCTCCTCGAATCTGCTGGCACCTGGCGTTGGTCTGTATCTGACGGCGATTCTGCTTGTGGTGGCAGATATGCTTCCGGAGGGAGAAAAAACGCAGAAAAATTTGAAGCCGAAAGATGCACTGATTGCCGGATTCTTCCAAGGCTTTTCCACGATTCCGGGTCTTTCCCGTCTTGGTTCGACTATTTCTGCGTGTGTGATCGGCGGCATGACCCGTTCGTACGCTGTGAAATACTCTCTGATTGTGAGTGTTCCGGCGATTATCGGGGCAACGATCGTTGAAATTGCGACCATGGGAAAAAATAAAATTGTTTTTCATCCGGTATATCTGGTCGGCGTTTTCATGGCGGCACTTGCCGGTTACTTTACGATCCGCATTCTGATGCGTGTGGTGAAAAAACGGAAACTGAAATATTTTGCTTTGTACTGTCTTCTTGTCGGGACATTCTCCATTGCAGGATATTTTCTGCTGTAATACGAGAAAGGGGAGAAGTTCTGCATGGCAAATACAACAAAGGGAAGCGGGAAGACAAAGAAAAAAACTTCTGCTTCCGGAACAGCAAAAAAGAAACAGACCCAAACAACGGCCAGAAAAACAACGGCGAAAAAGAGCAGTACCGCAAAACGTACCTCCGGCACAAGGAAAAACACAGTCCGTGAGCCGATGGACGAGGGAGTGCGCGCAGAAATTATTCTGCTTTCCGTGCTTGCTGTTTCGATTCTGCTGATGCTCAGTAATTTCGGTATGGGCGGCGTGATCGGACAGGCTGTCTGCGACTTCTTTTTCGGCCTTTTCGGCGTGACAGAGTGGGCAGCACCGGTTCTGATCTTCTTTGGAACAGCATTTTACATAGCAAACAGACAGAACTTTTTAATTGTGCGGAAAACCGGGGGAGCGATCAGCTGCTTCGTCTTTTTCTGCGCTTTTATGCAGCTTCTGGCGTCCGGCTATACGAGAGATACGACATTTCTGGATTACTATTTTGACAGCGCCTACGATCATCTCGGCGGAGGAATCTTAGGAGGGTCTGTCGTGAAAATTCTCGGCATGGGATTCGGCCAGATCGGTGCGTGGGTGATTATTGTGATCGCCATCGTGATTTCCGTGATCGTGATGACGCAGAAGCCGATTCTCGCGCCGATCCATGAAAAGACGAATGACCACCGCCGGATGGCGGAGGAGCGCCGCCAGGAGCGTCTGGCGCGCCAAGCTGCGATGGAGGAAGAGGAAGGAAAAGAGCTGATTCTTGAGCCAGTGGAGGAACCGAAAAAAGCCGGGAAGAAAAAGAAATCCCGCCTTCTTTCTCATGTGGAATCGAAGGCTGATTTAAACGAAAACGACGATACCCATCAGATGGAGATGCCGGAGCTTTCGATTCACCGTGGTTCTGTGCCGGCTGAAGAGCCGGAAAAGACAGGACCGGAGATGACACGGCAAGCTGCAGAAGAGGCGAAAAAAGAGAAAACGTCTGCGGATCATACGAGAAATCCGCGGTCTTCCTGCGAAGAGATCGAGGCGGATATAGACGGCATTCGTCAGGAAATCGGGAAAAAAGCAGAGGAAAAGCGGCCGGAGTACAAAACACCGCCGATGAATCTTCTGAAAAAAGGGATGCGCGGTGCCATGGGCGATTCCGATGCGCATTTGCGGGAAGTAGCGCGGAAACTGGAGGAGACGCTGGACAGCTTCGGTGTCAAAGTTACAGTCAATAACGTAAGCTGCGGACCGACCGTCACACGGTATGAGCTGATGCCGGAACAGGGCGTGAAAGTAAGCCGGATTGTCGGATTGACCGACGATATCAAGCTGAGTCTTGCAGCAGCAGATGTCCGCATTGAGGCACCGATCCCGGGAAAATCCGCAGTCGGAATCGAGGTTCCAAATAAGACGAACACGGCCGTGATGCTGCGTGATCTTCTTGAAACACCGGAGTTTAAGAACTTTTCTTCGAATCTGGCCTTTGCTGTCGGAAAAGACATCGCCGGTCAGCCGGTCATCGCAGATATCGCGAAAATGCCTCATCTTCTGATCGCCGGTGCGACCGGTTCCGGTAAATCGGTCTGCATCAACACACTGATTATGAGTATTATTTATAAGGCAAAACCGGAAGACGTCAAACTGATCATGATCGACCCGAAGGTCGTTGAGCTTTCTGTTTATAACGGCATTCCGCACCTTTTTATTCCTGTTGTCACAGACCCGAAAAAGGCTTCCGGAGCTCTGAACTGGGCGGTTGCGGAGATGACAGACCGTTATAACAAATTTGCGGAATTCAACGTGCGCGATATGAAAGGCTACAATGCGAAAGTTGCCGAGCTGCCGCCGGATGAAAACGGCAAAAAACCGGAAAAACTGCCGCAGATCGTCATTATCGTGGATGAGCTTGCCGACCTGATGATGGTTGCGCCGGGAGAAGTGGAGGATGCGATCTGCCGTCTGGCACAGCTTGCCCGTGCGGCCGGCATCCATCTGATTATTGCAACACAGAGACCTTCCGTCAATGTCATCACTGGTCTTATCAAGGCAAATATGCCGTCCCGTATTGCATTCTCGGTTTCTTCCAGCGTAGATTCCCGTACGATCCTCGACATGGGAGGTGCGGAAAAACTGCTTGGAAAAGGCGATATGCTCTACAAGCCGCAGGATTACCAGAAACCGGCCCGTCTGCAGGGATCCTTTGTTTCGGATAAAGAGGTCAGCGATGTCGTTGCCTACTTAAAAGATCACTACGGCGAGAACGCTTATGATCCGGATATCGAAAAACGGATTCACACCGTAAGCCTGGATGGCGGTTCTGCCGCAGGCGGCGGAGATAACCGCGATAATTACTTCGTGGAAGCCGGAAAATTTATCATCGAAAAAGATAAGGCATCGATCGGCATGCTCCAGAGAGTGCTGAAAATCGGTTTCAACCGCGCGGCCAGAATCATGGACCAGCTCGCGGATGCCGGTGTCGTAGGACCGGAGGAAGGAACCAAGCCGAGAAAAGTTCTGATGTCCATGGAACAGTTCGAAAATTATCTGGAGGAACACGGATGATGGGAAAAGATGTTGTCCGTTGTTTACAAATAACCGGAAACGTGATAAAGTATTAACATAAAATGCGCGAAAATCCAAGTCGTGCTTTTGTTAAAATATTTCTAACAAGATTAGGAGGATATTATGTACAAGATTCAAGAAGCGGAAATGCTCGCGAATAATATCTACCGTATGGTAGTAGAAGCACCGCGAGTAGCACAGCACTGCCTCCCTGGACAGTTTGTTATTGTCAAGGCAGATGAAGAAGGAGAAAGAATTCCTCTGACCATTTGTGATTACGATAGAGAAGCAGGAACTATCACCATCGTATTCATGCCGATCGGAGAATCTACCAAAAAAATGAAAGATCTCAAAGCGGGAGATGCTTTCATGGATTTCGTAGGACCTCTGGGGCAGCCGTCCGAGTTCTGCAGCGAAGATATCGAAGAACTGAAGAAAAAACGGATCGTATTCGTAGCCGGCGGTGTTGGAACTGCACCGGTTTACCCGCAGTTAAAATGGCTGCATGAGCATGGAATCACTGCTGACGCCATTGTCGGAGCAAAGACAAAAGATCTCGTTATTCTCGAGAAAGAAATGTCTGCTGTCAGCAATCTGTACATAACCACAGACGATGGTTCTTACGTAAGAAAAGGTATGGGTACCGATGTACTCCGCGACCTTGTACAGAATCAGGGCAAACAGTATGATGTCTGTGTTGCCATCGGACCGATGATCATGATGAAATTCGTATGTCTTCTGACAAAAGAACTGAACATCCCGACCGTTGTAAGCATGAACCCGATCATGGTAGACGGAACCGGTATGTGCGGTGCCTGTCGTCTAATGGTAGGCAATGAAGTAAAATTTGCCTGCGTAGACGGACCGGAGTTTGACGGTCATCTGGTAGACTTCGACCTGGCTATGAAACGTCAGCAGATGTATAAGACAGAAGAGGGAAGAGCTCTCTTAAGATACCAGGAAGGCGCAACCCATCACGGTGGATGCGGCCAGTGCGGAGGTGACAAATAATGGCAAAGGGATTAAACAGAGTACCGGTACGTGAGCAGGAGCCGAAGGTACGTGCCACAAATTTTGACGAGGTATGTCTTGGATACAACAAAGACGAAGCAGTAGAAGAAGCACAGCGCTGCCTGGGCTGTAAAAATGCAAAATGTATCACAGGATGCCCGGTTAATATCAACATTCCGGCATTCATTGCACAGGTAAAAGAAGGAAACTTCGAGGAAGCATACAAAATTATCGGTGAGTCCAGTGCACTCCCGGCAGTCTGCGGCCGTGTATGTCCGCAGGAGAGCCAGTGCGAGGGCAAATGTGTCCGCGGAATCAAAGGCGACGCTGTTTCCATCGGTAAACTGGAGCGTTTCGTTGCTGACTGGGCAAAAGAAAACGGTATCAAACCGGTTCCGGCAGCAGAGAAAAACGGCCACAAGATCGCGGTTATCGGTTCCGGCCCTGCAGGTCTTACCTGCGCAGGAGACCTTGCAAAACTTGGCTACGATGTAACCATCTTCGAGGCACTTCACAAAGCCGGCGGTGTATTAAGCTACGGTATTCCGGAGTTCCGTCTTCCGAAAGACAAAGTAGTTGCCGCTGAGATCGAGAACGTAAAATCTCTCGGTGTTAAAATTGAGACCAACGTTATCATCGGAAAATCCGTTACCATCGACGAGTTGTTAAAAGACGAAGGATTTGAAGCAGTCTTCATCGGTTCCGGTGCAGGCCTTCCGATGTTCATGGGAATCCCGGGTGAGAACGCAAACGGCGTATTCTCCGCAAACGAGTTCCTGACCAGAAACAACCTGATGAAAGCATTCCGCGATGATTACGATACCCCGATCGCACACGGCAAGAAAGTTGCTGTAGTCGGCGGCGGCAACGTAGCTATGGACGCTGCAAGAACCGCACTTCGTCTCGGCGCAGAGGTACACGTTATTTACCGTCGTTCTGAGGCAGAGCTTCCGGCCCGTGCAGAGGAAGTTCATCATGCAAAAGAGGAAGGTATCATCTTCGACCTTCTGACCAACCCGGTAGAAATTCTGACCGACGACAAAGACTGGGTAACCGGTATCCGCTGCATCCGTATGGAACTTGGCGAGCCGGACGCTTCCGGAAGAAGAAGACCGGTTGAGATTCCAGGATCTGAGTTCGAAATTGAAGTAGACGAAGTTATCATGTCTCTTGGTACTTCCCCGAACCCGCTGATTTCTTCCACCACCTACGGTCTGGATGTCAACAGAAGAAAATGTATCGTAGCTGAGGAAGAAACCGGAAAGACCAGCAAAGAGGGCGTTTACGCCGGCGGTGACGCTGTAACAGGTGCAGCAACCGTTATCCTTGCTATGGGTGCCGGAAAAGCCGGAGCTAAAGGAATTGATGAGTATATCAAAAGCAAAAATGCATAAGGCATTGCTTTTCTAAACTAAAAGCCATATAGACGCGGACAAGAAGTGATCTATATGGCTTTTGGTGTTTTTGACAGATATCCGAAAGGGTTTTAAGATTACAGAATGAAAATTACAGTATTGACAGTAGGAAAAATCAAAGAAAAATATCTGCGGGATGCGATTGCCGAGTATTCGAAGCGCCTCAGCCGCTATGCAAAGCTGGAAATTATCGAGGTGGCGGATGAAAAAACGCCGGACAACGCGAGTGAAACCGTAGAGACAAATATCAAAAACAAAGAAGCAGAGCGCCTTCTCAAATATATCCGGGATGACGCTTATCTGATTACATTGGAAATTAAGGGAAAACAGCTCACATCCGAGGAGCTGGCCCAGAAAATAGATACGCTCGGCGTGCAGGGAACGAGCCATATTATTTTTGTGATCGGTGGTTCCTTAGGGCTTGGCGAGGAAGTTCTGAAGCGTTCGAACTATGCGCTCAGTTTTTCGAAAATGACATTTCCGCATCAGTTGATGCGGGTTATTCTGCTGGAACAGATTTACCGGAGCTACCGCATTAACTGCGGGGAGCCATATCATAAATAGCTGCGAATAAGAGAGGTGTGATTGCGATGCGTGAAATGCGTTTAAAAAAGCGGGAGATTACAGATCCTGAAATTTTAAGAGAAATTCTGGAAAGCTGCGAGGTTGTGCGGATCGGGGCGATGGATGAGGAAGGCATGTTTATCGTGCCGATGAATTATGGATATGATGTCCGGGAAGAAGATGGAACTCTTCACGTCTGTCTGTACCTGCATGGGGCAAAAGAAGGGCGGAAGGCGGCTGCATTTGCAGCGGATCCGCGCGTGGCGGTGGAGATGGATTACAACCATGAAGTGATTACAGGTGACTATACGTGTGCGTATTCCTATGCGTACCGCAGTATCATGGGAAACGGAACCATCACGGAGGTGACAGATCCGGAGGTAAAGAAGAAAGGCCTGGAAAAAATCATGGCGCATATCGCACCGGAGGCGAAGATCGCTTTTCTGCCGGAGATGGTGGAGCGCGTTGCCGTATGGCGCATAGACATCGATACATTTACCGGCAAAGAGCGCAGACGAAAATAGAGTGTTCGAAGCTCCGCAGGCGCAGACGGAAAAAGACAGCAGAAAGGACAGCAGAAATGATTAAAATTGATCTGATTACAGGCTTCCTTGGCTCAGGGAAGACGACTTTTTTGAAACAGTACGCAAAGTATCTGATGGCACAGGGAAAGAACATCGGCATCCTGGAGAATGATTTTGGGGCAGTCAATGTGGATATGCTGCTTCTGCAGGAACTGCGCGGCGATCAGTGCGAGCTGGAGATGATTTCCGGCGGATGCGACAAAGAGACACACCGCAGACGGTTCCGCACAAAACTGATCTCGATGGGCATGAGCGGCTACGACCGCATTCTCGTGGAACCGTCGGGGATTTACGATGTGGATGAGTTCTTTGACACGCTGTACGACGAGCCGTTGAACCGCTGGTATGAGGCGGGAAGCGTCATCACGATTCTGGATGCCGGGCTCGATGAGAAGCTGTCGGAGGAAGAAGAGTATCTGCTGGCTTCCGAGGCGGCGAACGCTGGTAAAATCGTGCTGAGCAAAGTACAGAATGTTTCGGAGGAAAAGAAAGAAGAAACGATTGCCCATCTGAACCGCACGCTCGAGCAGGCAGGCTGCAGAAGACAGTTTTCTGATGCAGAAATTTTACAGAAAAACTGGGATGATCTGACAGAGGATGATTTCAAAATGCTCTCCGAATGCAGTTACCGTTCGGAGGATTACCGGAAGCTGGATTTCGGCGAGCAGCAGACATTTGATTCGCTCTGCTTTCTGGAGCCGAAGATTACGGAAGAAGCGCTGAAAAAGGCAGCAGAAGCAATCTTTGCGGATCCATCATGCGGCAATGTATTCCGGATCAAAGGAATTGTAAAGACGGGCGAAACTGTGTGGAGCGAAATCAATGCGACGCGGGAACAGATGACATTCCAGGCAGTGCCGGAGAGCCAGGAAGTGCTGATTGTAATCGGCGCGGGGCTTTCGAAAGAGCGGATTAGTGGAATTCTCGGAATTAAGTAAAAAATGGAGCATGACGGAAAGGGGTATTTTCCATCATGCTCCTGCTGGTTTGGCTAAATAGCAGTTACTGTGAAATGCGCTGCCGTTCTGACAGTGTGGGGAACGGAATGATTTTGGAATCCCGTGCATCATCCGGTGTACAAAGAGCAGTCAACGGCTGCGGCTGATTTTCCATGGTCTGGAAGGAGAGAATGCCATCTTTCCATAAAACGACATCATCCGGTGAATGGACGGCAAAATAGCGGTGCAGCACATCGAAAAGAGAGGATGGAACTGCCGCAAGATCGTGCTCGGGATCGCTGGAATATAGAAAGATCCGGCTTCCCGGAAAACGACGGGAATGGATACCGGCAGAGGGAGCGGTAAAATCCGGGTTTTCGGTAAAATATAAGGATCTTTCTGCAGGTCCGGAAAACGGAATAGACAGCGTTGTGGAAACAACTGGCGCTTCTTCTGCAAGGGCTGGCTGCTTCTGAAATTTGCACAGGAATGGTATATTTTGAAAAAATGTATATTTCTTTCTCATAAGACTCACCTTTCAGCCGGAAAAGATCTGGCATTTGGCAGGGTGGATGTTATCGTTTACTTTAATTTTATCTTATCAGAAGTGCAGAAATAACAGGGTTAAACATTTGTAAAAAGCGTGTAAAACATCTTAAAGAGAAAGAAAAGAGAGGGGGAATCATATGGAACAGGAAGTAATGCAGGCCATTCGGGCAGAACTGGAAAGCAATATAGATGCAAAATACCGGGAATTTCACAGCTCTCTTGTTCCGGGACAGAACTGTCGGATTCTTGGTGTCCGCATTCCGGTTTCGCGACGGATTGCAAAAGCGACAGCAAGAGACCACTATGAAGTTTATACCGAACAGTTTAATCCGGAAGTCTATGAGGAGCTTCTGATCCGCGGAATGATGATCGGCTACGGAAGGCTGACCCGTGAAGAACAGACGGCAGAACTGGACCGCTTTGTGCCGATGATCAACAGCTGGGGAATCTGTGACAGCTCCTGTGCAACGTGCCATTTTATGAAGAAAGACCAGGAGTATTGGTATGGATATCTGCAGAAATGGCTGAAAAGCAGCCGGGAATATGAAATCCGGTTTGGTGTTGTGTGTCTGCTGGACTTTTTTATCAACGAAGCGTATATCGATGCTGTGCTGGAGGAGATGAAAAAGATTCATCACGATGGCTATTACGTAAAAATGGCCGTCGCCTGGGCAGTATCGATCTGTTATATTCATTTTCCGGAAAAAACACAGAAACTGCTGAAAGAAAACAGTCTCGATGACTGGACACATAACAAAACAATTCAGAAAATCAGAGAGTCGCTGCGGATCAGCAAAGAAGAAAAAGAGATGCTGAAAACCTGGAAGAGATAAAAAGAAAACCGTATCGCCGCGTTTCGAATATCGCAGCAATACGGTTTTCTTTCTCTTTTTTGAACTTATTCGTCCCATCCCTCAAAAAGCCGGATGTTGACGGCAATATTTCTTGCAATTTCACCTTCGCTTTTCCCGAGATCTGCCACATCCGATACCGGCGGAAAATCAGGTTCTTCTTCCGTCAGTTCCAGAGAGATCCAGTCATAGGCGGAGTGAATGGCATCTTCCAGCGCCTCGTCGAGGGTATCCCCTTTTGCATAGCAGCAGGCGAGATCTGGAAAATAACCTTCGTAGGTTCCCTGTTCGGTTTTATGAAAAACGGCTGGATAAGTAAATTTCATAGTGTTTCTTCCTTCTTCCTTTTCTTTTTCACGGAAATTCTTTTTTATCGTAGCACTTTTTCTCAAAAGATACAATGCCTAAAATACAATTGATCGTATTTGTAATCTATGCTAGAATGAAAAACAGATAATTGGAAAATACAAATGAAACCAAGGGAGGATTTCTCTTTGATAAAAGTAATTTTGTGGGACATCGATGGAACACTTCTGAATTTTAAGATGTCGGAACGATATGCAATTGAGTACTGTTTCAACAAGTTTCATATGGGAACCTGCACGGACGAAATGCTGCAGCGCTACAGCGTGATCAACCGCGGTTACTGGGAGCGGCTGGAGACGGGAGAGCTTACAAGAGAACAGGTGATGCTTGGACGATTCCATGAATTTTTTGAATCGGAAGGACTGCCGACGGATCAGGTAAAGGTATTCAATGATGAATATCAGATCCGCCTCGGCGATAAGGCTTTCTTCTGCGATCACGGAGATGAACTGGTAAAACAGCTGAAAGCTACCGTAAAACAGTATGCAGTAACAAATGGAACCACTGTTGCACAGGAGCGTAAACTCCGCTTTTCCGGGCTTGATCAGCTTCTGGACGGCGTTTTTATCTCGGAACAGGTCGGTGTGGACAAGCCGCAGAAGGCTTTTTTTGATGCGGTATGGAACGAAATCGGAAGTTATGCACCGGATGAGGTTGTGATCGTCGGCGACTCCCTCACAAGTGATATCCGCGGCGGAAAAAATGCAGGAATCCTGACCTGCTGGTACAACCCGGATCATCTTCCGAACAAAATTGAAGTTACACCGGACTGTACCATCGACAATCTTCAGGATATCCTTTCGTATCTGGATGAAAGCAGGTGATTTGCTAATGAGAACACGCGTATTACAGGAAAAAAATTATGCGGAGCGGATGCAGAATGGTGTGGAGCCTTACCTCGCCGCTCATGCAGAAGAATTTTACTGGGAAAGGGAGAGCGGTCATCCGATTCATGTTCTTCGTTACCGCGCATTCCGCCCGAGAGGTGTTGTTGTAATCTCACACGGTTTTACGGAAAATGCAGAGAAATATAAAGAGATCGTGTATTATTTTATCAAAGAGCATTTTCATGTTTATCTGCCGGAACACTGCGGCCACGGAAAGAGCTACCGTCTGGTGGATGATCCGTCGCTTGTTTATGTCGATTCCTACCATCGTTATGTAGAAGATCTGCTCTTTGTTGCACGAAAAGCAAAAGCAGAGGCATGCGGTCTTCCGCTCGTTCTCTATTCTCACTCGATGGGCGGCGGAATCGCAGCAGCAGCGGCCGCCAAAGCGCCGCATCTGTTCCGGAAAGTGGTCTTGAGTTCGCCGATGATCCGTCCGCTGACCGGAAAAGTGCCGTTCGCCGATGCAAAACGGATCGCAGCTTTTGCCTGTGCCACAGAACGAGGCACACAGTATGTGGTAGGACAGAAACCATACCAGGGAATCGAAAGTTTTAAACAAAGTTCGTCCCTCTCCCGTCCGCGCTTTCTCTATTACCAGCAGAAGCGGGAAAAAGAGCCGCTGTATCACCTAAATGCCGCTTCTTACGGATGGCTCCATGCCGCCGCACATCTGTACCGCGATCTGATGCGGAGCGGATGGAAACGGATCGAGGCTCCTGTCCTTTTATTTCAGGCGGAGAACGATCATCTTGTGTCCAACCGTGCCCAGGAGCGGATGATCCGGAAAATGGCAGAACGCCGTCCCGGCATGGCAAAAATGGTAAAAGTACCGGGCGCAAAGCATGAATTGTTTGGAACCAGAGGGCGCATGCTCCAGACGTACTGGAATATGGTATTTGCTTTTCTGGAAAAAGATCTGTAACAAAAGAGAAGGGATGACAAAATGACACAGACAGAAATCGAAGAATATATTACCCAGTTTCCTATCTATCAGTATGCATTTGTAAAACCGGAGGACATCGAATTCAATGACCGGGTCCGCCAGATCTGCAAAAAGGAGTGCTCCCGCTACGGAGCCTCCTGGTCCTGCCCGCCGGCGGTCGGCACTGTTGAAGTCTGTAAGGAGCGTTGCATGAACTACGATCACGTTCTGTTCTTCTCCAGCATCGCAGAAGTGGACAACATCATGGATATGGATGAGACATTAAAAACAAAATCGGAGCACGAAAAAATCACACGCGAAATCGAGCAGCATTTAAAAGACAAAACCCTGCTCACCTTCGCCCTTTCCTCCGATTCCTGCCAGCTCTGCGATAAATGTACCTACCCGAGAGGCGGCTGCCGCCATCTTGAACTGATGCATCCATGCATCGAGAGCCACGGCATCGTTGTTGCAAACCTGATTGAAAAAAACATGATGGATTATTACCTCGGCGAGCATATGGTCATATGGTTCAGCATGATTTTCTATAAAGAATCGTAATCTGTGATGTAATTTTCCATTCTTTCAAACGTATTTACAGTAGAGGATTTCGCTGTAAGAAATTCAGAAAATACACAAGAGGGGGAATGAAATATGCTGAGAAAGGCAGGAAATTTTCTCAGGTATCTGTTCGGTATTCTGATGATGCTGGCGGGAGCCGGTTACTGGAAAGAGGAGAAGGCATATGCATTGTCACTGCTGCTGCTTGGAATCTTTTTGCTTCCGGTTACCTGGAATACGATAAAGAAACGGTTTCATGTGGCGAAAGCACTTCCTGTGCTGCTTCCTGTGCTGCTGCTGGTTTCCGCCTGTGCGCTGACACCTGTGACGTACAGCAGTAAGGAAACACAGAAGGCATCTGCAGAGTCTGTTTCCGTCAGCGTTACGGCAGCGCCGACGAAAAAAGCGACGCCGACCCCGACTGAAACATCAACACCAACGCCGACAGCAACACCGACCGAAACACCAACGCTGACCGCTACCCCGACTCCGACTGCTACCCCAACTCCAACGGCTGACCCGACCGAGACGCCGACACCTGAGCCAACCATAGAAGCTGCGGCGGAAGAAACCGTCGAAACGCAGGCAGCGGAAGAATCACAGCCGGCAGTGACTGCCGAAGAACCGCAGGTAACGGAAGCACCGCAGGAATCGGATCCGTATGGAGGACAGCTCGTGTGGATTTCAGAGACCGGATCGAAGTACCATAACAAAAATAACTGCGGCAGAATGAATCCGGATCGGGCATATCAGATGACGAGAGAAAATGCAGAAGCCCAGGGGTATGAACCCTGCAAAAAATGTTTTTAAAAAAGAGAAATGAAACCCCGCAGCCTGATCGGGCAGGAAACCCCAGCGGCTGTGGGGTATTTTTGTGCTTTTTTCTGCATAAAATAGCGATAGAACAAAAAGCAGACCCGCAAAGCGGAGGAGGTTTTGGATGCGAAAAAAGAAAAAGCAGAAAAAATCACTCCATCCGCCGGGCGGGGAGCTGCTTTCGGCGATGCAGGTTCCGTCAGATCTTGCTTTTGGCGAGCCGGTTGTGACGTTTTACGGCGGGAGAGAAGTGCAGATTGAAAATTTCCGCAGGATTCTGGAATATAATGCGTGCCGCCTCTGTGTGCTTACACAATATGGCAGGCTGCTCCTTGTGGGAGAGGGAATCCGGATTGTTTCGTATTCCGGGGAGGAGATGCGGGTGGAAGGGAGAATCGATCAGGCGACGTTTCAATAAGTGTAATGATTCCAATCATTCCAATGCTGAAAAGGGGGTGTGCGTTTGCAGAGGGGAAAGGTTTTCTGGAAAGGCAGTGTGCGGATTCGTGTGACGGGCCGTGAACCGGAGCGTTTTTTCAATCTGTGCGGGCACCATAACATCACACTGTGGGACGTGACAGAACATCAGGGCTGCTTTGAGATGAGCCTTCTGCCGGAAGATTTTTTCCGCCTCCTGCCGATCCGCCGCAAGAGCGGTGTGCGCATCCGAATACAGAAAAAACAGGGACTGCCTTTCTTTTACCGGCGAAGTTTAAAAAGAAAGGCATTTTTTATTGGTATTTTTCTCTGCCTGGCGGGACTTTACACGCTGTCGCAGTTCATCTGGAATATTCATGTGGAAGGAAATTACGCGAACAGTACGCAGACGATCTTAAACAGCCTTGACGCGGCCGGGATTCATCATGGAAGCTGGAAAAAACGTGTGGACTGCAGCCAGACCGCATCGTATTTGCGGGAGCAGTTTCCGAATCTGACCTGGGTGTCCGCAAAAATAGAAGGGACGCAGCTTGTCCTTGCGGTAAAAGAAAACGTAGACGGCTATGTGATCGAAGAAAAAGCAGATGATCCGCAGAATCTTGTGGCGAAAAAAGAAGGGACGGTCGTGCGTATTATCACACGGAACGGCATTCCGCAGGTGCTCCCCGGTGATACATGTCAAGCGGGAGACATTCTTGTAAAGGGCGAGATTCCGCTTGTGAATGACAGTGGGGAAACGTATGATTATTCTTATGTTCACGCAGACGCGGATATTGACCTTGAGACGACGTGGTACTATTATGATACCTTTCCGCTTTCCCATACGGTACGGACATATCAGAAAGCAGAGAAAAAAACGCCGGTATTCCAGATTTCTGCTTACCGATTTTTCCTTGGAAATCTGCTGCCGGAGAATTTTGTGGAGAGTTTGCGGAGCATGACCGGAACGGCGGATCAGAAAACAGAGAAAAGGGAAAATGGAGCAGACGAGGAAGTGTCCCTTCAGCAGCTTTATCTGACAGAAAACTTTGCCCTTCCGTTTTATTTCGGCTACCGTCAGAAATTTCCTTTTGAAGTTCAGAAAGAAACCTACTCAGAACACGAGGCAAAAGAAAAAGCCTCGCAGAATTATCAGAAATTCCACAGAAATTTATCAGAAAAAGGACTTCAAATATCGGAGAATCATGTTACAATAGAACTTAACGATACGTCATGTATCACAAAAGGGACACTTCGCGTGATAGAACGGGCCGTAGAAGCACAGCCCTGCGAAATGCAGAAGATGTCGGATGGAAAGGAAACAATGGTAGATGAACAGCAATAACAACATGATAGAACTGCAGATGGAACTGCCCATCGAACATGAAAAGAAAGTATTCGGCCAGTTTGATGAACACATCAAAATCCTGGAGAGATCCCTGGCGGTTACGCTGATCTCCCGGGACGGCGTTTTAAAAATTGTGGGCCCGGCATCGAATGCAGCGCGCGCAAAGGAATGTCTGACACAGCTTCTGGAGCTCTCACGCCGCGGAAATGATATCAACACACAGAACGTCAATTATGCAATCTCACTTGTTATGGAGGACAGCGGAAGCAGCCTTGCTGAAATCGACAGTGACTGCATCTGCCACACGGTCGCAGGCCGTCCGGTCAAACCGAAAACACTCGGTCAGAAAGCGTACGTGGATGCGATCCGGGAAAAGATGATCGTCTTCGGCGTCGGCCCTGCCGGAACC
This sequence comes from Blautia sp. OM06-15AC, assembly GCF_003481425.1. Classification (NCBI taxonomy): domain Bacteria; kingdom Bacillati; phylum Bacillota; class Clostridia; order Lachnospirales; family Lachnospiraceae; genus Blautia; species Blautia sp. OM06-15AC. The sequence goes on from NZ_QULD01000001.1 coordinate 616,488, forward strand.
GGAAAAACGTACCTTGCGATGGCGATGGCGATCACGGCATTCCGAAACGATGAGGTAGGCCGTATTATCCTGACGCGTCCGGCGATTGAGGCGGGTGAAAAACTCGGTTTCCTGCCTGGCGACCTGCAGAGTAAAATTGACCCGTATCTGCGGCCGCTCTACGACGCGCTGTATCAGATCATGGGAGCAGAGAGCTTCCAGAAAAACATGGAAAAAGGCCTGATTGAGGTTGCGCCGCTCGCGTACATGCGAGGCCGTACGCTCGACAATGCGTTTATTATCCTTGATGAGGCACAGAATACGACACCGGCGCAGATGAAGATGTTCCTGACCCGTATCGGTTTCGGTTCCAAAGTCATTGTAACCGGAGATGCCTCTCAGAAGGACCTTCCTTCCGGTACACGCTCCGGCCTTGATGTGGCAATGCAGGTACTGAAAAAAGTAGACGGAATTTCCTTCTGCGAGCTGACGAGCAAGGACGTTGTCCGTCATCCGCTGGTGCAGAAGATTGTACAGGCTTACGATGAATATGAAAAGAAAGCAAAGCCGGAAAATCACAGCGGCAGAGCAAAAAGTACGACGAGAAAACGGAGGGAAAATAAATGACACTGACGTTTGAAAATGAACAGGATTTTGACCTTGGATTTGATCCGGAAGAGGTTGCAGCAGCGGTAATCAATGGTGTGCTGGATCAGGAAGCGTGCCCGTATGAGGCAGAAGTAGAACTGATTCTGACTGATCCGGAAAATATCCGCACCATGAACCGGGAACACAGAAACATTGACCGGGAGACAGACGTGCTTTCTTTCCCGATGGTAGATTATCCTTCTCCGGCTTCGTTCGATTTTCTGGAGACGGAAGAGGGAGATGACTGTTTTAACCCGGACAGCGGTGAGCTGATGCTGGGTGATATTGTGATTTCTGTTGCGCGCGCAAGAGCGCAGGCGGAGGAATACGGTCATTCTTTAAGACGCGAATTTGCTTTTCTTGTTGCACACAGTATGCTGCATCTTCTGGGTTATGATCATATGACACCGGAGGAAGCAGCCGTGATGGAGGCAAAGCAGGAAGAGGTGCTGCAGCGTCTCGGTATCACAAGAGACTGATTGAAAGAAGAAAAGGAGGGGTCTTTATCAAAAAGAGAGGGTTTTACACATTGGGGATTGCTCTGCTGGGAAGCATGATGCTGTTCGGATGCCGGAAAATTGGGGAAACGGCACCGGAAACTGCATCGGCAGGAACTTCTTATGTCTCAGAAGAGACAGCAGGGGAAAGCAAGACAGAAACGAAAGCTACGGAACCACCGGCCCCGACCGAAGATCCGGCACCGGAACCGCTGGTTCCGGAAGCGATTGAGCCGACACCCGCGGAGGATGCGCTGCCGGAAGGTATGGTGAAAAGTTATCTGACAGGAGAACCTGTCGCCGAAGTACAGGGAAGAAGGCGCCCGGTGGCGGTTATGCTGAGCAATATCATCAGCGCCTGCCCGCAGAGCGGTATCAGCCGTGCGGGAGTGATCTATGAAGCGCCGGTCGAAGGCGGCATTACGCGCCTGATGGGGCTGTTTGAAAACTATGATGATCTCGAAAAGATCGGATCGGTGCGGAGTTGCCGCGAATATTATGTGTATCTGGCAGCGGGATTTGACGCTCTGTATTACCACTATGGACAGGCGGCGTATGCGATTCCGCTGCTCGAATCGGATCACATAGACAATGTGAACGGCATGGAGTATTCGGAACAGGTGTATTACCGGACGTCGGATCGTCCGTCGCCGCACAATGCGTATTTGGATGCGGCCGGGATTGCAGCGGGAATCGATCTCTGCGGCTACCGGACATCTTACAAAGACGGTTATGACGGATTTTTCCAGTTTGCATCCGAGACAGAACCGGAAACGCTGGAACAGGGACGAAATGCCGCCTATGTGGCACCGGGCGGATATTTCCACAACAATCCGTGGTTTTCGTACGATGAGGCGAGCGGCACGTATTTGCGTTATCAGTTCGGGGAACCGCAGATCGATGAGATGACACAGGAACAGCTTGCGGTGAAGAACATTATCGTGCAGTACTGTTCCTGGAAAAAGTATGATGACAATGCGGAATATCTCGATATCGATGTGGTAAACGGCGGAACGGGAACGTATATCACAAGCGGAAAGGCCATCGACGTGACATGGAGCAAGGATGATCCGTGGGGCGTCACAAAATACCGGGATGGGAATGGCGATGAGATTAAGTTGAATCCTGGAAAAACATGGGTTCTGATTGTACTGGATAATTATACAGACGAGACTGAAATCCGGTGATTGAAAACCGGATTTCAGATTTTTCGCGGATCTGCTGGACAGATACCGTGTTTTGCGGTAAGATAAAGAGAAAATTCCGGTAATTTAAAGGAGCGAAATACAGAAAATGGAAATTAATATACAGAGAATTAACGAACTTGCCCGCAAGGCGAAAGCAGAGGGGCTGACACCGGCGGAGAAAGAAGAGCAGCAGAAGCTGCGGAGAGAATATATTGCAGCCGTGAAAATGAACCTCCGTACCCAGCTCGACAATATTGATATGCAGGAGAAAGACGGAACAATCGTAAATCTGGGGGAGCGCTATGGAAGCAAAAGGAAACATTAGAAAAGAAGTTTTTGCCCGAAGAAGAGCAGCCACACAGGAAGAAATTCAGGAAAAGAGCCGTATGATTTATGAAAAAATCACGGCTCTGCCGGAGTTTCTGGATGCGGACTGCTTTTTTGCGTATATGGACTTCAAAAAAGAAGTCATGACACGGGATCTGATCGAGAAGGCCCTGCAAATGGGAAAGACGGTCGCTGTGCCGCGCGTGGAAGACGATGATATGGTTTATTATGAGATCAAAGATTTCTCCACGCTGAAATCCGGCTATTTTGGCATTATGGAGCCGGACGGCGGAAAGGTCTGCACGCGGGAAGAGGGCTTTCTGCTGGTACCCGGTGTGGCCTTTGATCCGGCGCGCCACAGAGTCGGATATGGAAAAGGATTTTATGACCGCTTTCTTGCCGCACATCCAGGGTTTACAACGGTTGCAGCGGCGTTTGAGTTTCAGCTGTTTGATGCGGTGCCGTTTGAAGAGACGGATGTTCTGCCGCAGATGCTGGTGACAGAGCAGAAGATTTACCGTTAAGCCAATTACGATAAGACAACACGAGGAGGAGACGAGTATGATGAAGCTGGAAGAAATCGGAACGAGAGCCCGCCAGGCGGAGCCTGTGCTTCGAATCATGGAGACGGAGAAGAAAAACCGTGTGCTGAAAAAAGCAGCGGAAAACCTTGTGGCAGACGCCGAAACGATTATCGCGGCCAATGCGCTGGATATGGAGCATGGAAAAGAAAAAGGCATGTCTCAGGGACTTCTGGACCGGCTCTTTCTGGACAAAAGCCGGATTGAAGCAATGGCAGAAGGCATGTGTCAGGTATCCGAACTGGACGACCCAATCGGGGAAGTGCTGGGAATGAAAAAACGCCCGAACGGTCTTCTGATCGGACAGAAACGTGTTCCGCTCGGTGTTGTCGGCATCATCTACGAGGCACGCCCAAATGTGACGGCGGATGCATTTGCACTCTGCTTCAAAACGGGAAATGTCGTGATTTTAAAAGGCGGAAGCGATGCAATCCACTCGAATACGGCGATTGTTGCCTCTCTTCGGAAAACACTGAAAGAGGAGCAGGTGCCGGAAGACGCCCTGCTTCTGATCGAAGATACCTCCCGCGAGACGACGGCGCAGTTTATGAAGATGAACCGCTATGTCGATGTTCTGATTCCGCGCGGCGGTGCCGGACTGATCCGCGCTGTCGTGGAAAACAGCACGATTCCTGTCATTGAGACAGGAACCGGAAACTGTCATATCTACGTGGATGAGACAGCCGATCTTTCCATGGCAGTGGATATTATTCTGAACGCAAAAACACAGCGCGTCGGCGTATGTAATGCGTGTGAATCGATTGTGGTACACGAAAATGTACGTGAAAAACTGCTCCCGGTTCTGGAGGAACGATTAAAAGAAAAACATGTGGAAATGCGCGCAGACGAAAAGGCAAGAGAATACATGCCGGAAGCAGAAGAAGCGACAGAAGAGGACTGGGGAAAAGAGTATCTCGACTATATCGTATCCATTAAAACGGTTTCCTCTATCGACGAAGCGATCGCGCACATCAACCGCTACAACACAAAACACTCCGAAGCAATCATCACCAACAACTACACCCACGCCCAGAAATTCCTGGACGAAATCGATGCAGCTGTAGTCTACGTCAACGCCTCCACCCGCTTCACCGACGGCTTCGAATTCGGCTACGGCGCCGAAATCGGAATCAGCACCCAAAAACTTCACGCCAGAGGCCCAATGGGACTGCTGGCGCTGACGTCGATTAAAAATATCGTATACGGAACGGGACAGATCCGAAAATAAAAGAAGAAAGATCTTGTGTCAAAGGGCAACCCAATTGATCCTCAAAAGGGCAAAACAGTTGATCCAGTGACCGAGTGCTAATCACCCATCACCCGATCACTGACCAACTCCCAACTGTCCCTTTTCCGGATCAACAGCCCAGACACAAGCCGAATCATTCATAAAACACAAAATGAAGACCTTGTAATCATAAAAATGTGGTTATGAGGTCTTTTTTTACGTTAATATCAAATTATACATAGATAAAAAGGCTTAAATACTGGGTTTTTGGGATGTGCAATTTTGAGATTTTCCGATAAAATTCGAGTTTCATCTGCTTTCGTTTGTTCCTAATCATTTTCATTCGCCCTCTTCAAATATAGAGTCAATCTTTAAGTCGAAAAAGTCTGCACGAAAGTGCCGTATTCCAGAATTAAAATCGACTTCGATGTGACCTGCCTTATGGTAACCGCATTGCTCACCTTCTTCGGACTTGGAAGAATCGAAGGTCTTGGAATCGGAACGGTAGCAGCTGCTTTTACGATGGGAAAAGGCATTGTGCTGATGGGAAAACTGCTGGATAAAAAGTTTGCGTTTGTCTCCGTTTTATCACCGGAAAGACCGTAAAATGCAGGGCTGATATTTGATCGTAAAAAATTAGAAAAAAATGTAAAATCCTCTTGAAACCAAGGGGATTTTACTATATAATGAGCAGGACAAAAACAACTGCAGAGTAAGTTCATATGCGTAAAGTGCTCCCGGGATAGAGAGTAGCCAGGGAGACGAAAAGAGAAAATCTTGCGGTATATGAATTGCATCTCGCTGCAACAGAAGATAGAGACAAGAGATTATCTCCTATTGTAGTCAGATATCTGTAAAGGAGGTAATTTTTTTATGCAGAAAAATGCAAATGAAACAGCAAAAGAAACAAAAAACATGTTTCTGCAGTCAGCAAAAGAGCTGAAAGCAGTCACAACCCTTGCAGCCTGTGCCATGTTCGCAGCGCTGGCGATGATTCTGAACCAGGTAGCATCGATTGATATCGGACCTTATGTCCGCATCGGATTTTCCGGAATCCCGAACCGCCTTGTCGATTACCTGTTCGGACCAGTGACAGGATGTCTTTTCTCCGGCATTCTTGATGTCGTAAAATATTTCCTGAAACCGAGCGGCCCGTTCTTCTTCGGATTCACCTTTAATGCGATGCTGGCATCTTTTATGTATGGATGCTTCTACTATCGCAAAAAACTGACCATCAAACGTGTGCTTGCAGCCAAGTTCATCGTTATGCTGACTGTCAACGTACTGCTGAACACCCTGTGGATCAGCATGCTGTATGGAAAAGGAATCATGGTGCTTCTTCCGGCACGTGCCTTAAAGAACCTGATTATGTGGCCGATCGATTCCATCATTTTCTACAGCCTGACGAAGTTGATCGAGCAGACCGGCGTCTTCCGCATGTTCCATGCAAGAACCGCTGCACAGGCACAGAGATAAAGAAAAATTCAGACACCATCAAAACGATACATTTACCAATCTGCAGAAAAGGTACTGTCCGCCAGAACAAAAAGGAAGCGGATGGGTTTTGTCGGAAAAGAAAAGCGAAAAAGAACTGCGGCAGGAACTTCCCCAAAAGGAAGCCTGCCGCAGTTCTTTTTGTATGAAAATCCCATCAGGCGGACAGCGATTTTACCGATATCCGTGATCTGACCAGTCATGGTTTTTGATCCGCTCGTAATCCTCCTCTGTAATCGGAAGAATCGTTCCATGCTTGTAGCCGTATGGGAACGAGAAGGAAGCATCAGAACGAACAAATTTTCCGGAAGCAAGGCTGTCTGCAACAAACGGCACATATCCCTGGCCGGCACCCGGAACGCCGTAGTAGTCAAGGAACAGACACCATCTGCTGTCATCAAGCTGTACTGCGGTCGGAGCCTCATAGAGACCGCTCTCTACATCTTTCATGCTCTCATCGAAGCTTTCCATCCGCACATACGGGCCGGCCGCATGGTCGGAGCGGAGCAGAATAATTTTCGCCGGATTGCTTTCACTCTTTACGAAAAGATAATAAACCCCATTCTCTTCATAGATCGCCGAATCAATCACGCCGCTGTCCTCTTTTTCGTACAGAACCTGCGGAGCTGAAAAATGAACAAAATTCTTCGTTGTGCTGTAATAGATTTTTTTGGGACCGTAATCGTTTGCTGCATGGGAAGAAGACCAGTGCAGAACGTACTCACCGTTTTCTTTATCGTAAATCAGATCCGGTGCCCAGAGGCAGCCGAAGTCATCATCACCGATTTTTACAAGACGCTGGTCGCTCCAGTTTACGAGATCCTCTGATTCCCAGACGGAGAAATACTTGCTGCCGTTTCTGCCGATCTCATCCCAGGAATTGTGATACTGATTCCGCATACCGTAAGAAAGACTCAGGTCAGTGGCGAAAATATAATATTTCCCGGTTTCTATGCTGTGAGTGATAGTAAAGTCGCGTACACCCTTATCTCCATAATACGCCCAGAGAACAGGAGCGCCGTCGTTGACAGCTTCCCAGTGGAAACCATCGCGGCTGATGCCGAAATAAACCTGTTCGCCGTCTGGTGTTGTTTTTTCCCGAAAATGAACAAATAAATATGCCTGTGCCATAAAATAAAACTCCTTTATGCATATGTTTGGATGAAAAATTCAGATGTTCTGTTTTTCAGGCCATACCTTATACGGTTCCATTATTTTGTAAGACGGATCACATTCCAGCTGTGTTTTCCAAGAACGGTGTGCATTTTTCCATTCTCCAGTTTGGTAGCATCGGAATGGGTCGGAGCAACGTGGTTCGGATCTGCTTCGGTGTTGACCGCTTTCATATCGTCGTTTGTCAGCACGATGTGCTCAGCCAGACGACATCCTTCGAACTGACGCAGATCGCAGGAAACCTCCATATCCTCATCCAGGCTCTTGTTGACTGCAAAAATGGTCAGTGCATCGTTTTCCTCATCCCAGATGCAGACAGAATCGAGATACGGAGCTTCGCCGTACGTTTTGCTCTCGTAAACCGGTGTCAGAACCTGTGTATTTAAGACGGTTCCGCGGCCGTATACGCTTGCATGCATGTATGGATAGAAGATCGTCTGACGCCATGCACCGGTATCGGATGTCATGATCGGAGCGATAACGTTGACAAGCTGTGCGAGGCAGGCAATCTTGACACGGTCTGCGTGGCGCAGGAGTGTGATCAGCATGCTTCCGACGAGAAGTGCATCCTCAAAGTTGTAAACATCCTCAAGCTGATGCGGTGCGCGTACCCATTTCTCCAGCTTCTGATCCTGCTCATTGCTGTGATACCATACGTTCCACTCATCGAAGGAAAGGTTAATCTGCTTTTTGCCGTGTTTTTTCGCTTTGACTGCATCACAGATCGCAACTACACCGGAGATGAAATCATCCATGCCCTTGGAGCTTGCCAGGAAATCGACAGTATCATTTGCATAATTTCCGTAGTACTGGTGTAAAGAAAGGTAATCCACCTCATCATAGCATTCGTCCAGAACCGTATATTCCCAGGAACCGAAGGTTGGCATCGTAAGATTGGAGCTTCCGCAGGCAACAGTTTCGATCGTCGGATCCATGAATTTCATTAGACGGGAAGTCTCTGCTGCAATACGTCCGTACTCAGAAGCGGTCTTATGTCCCATCTGCCACGGTCCGTCCATCTCGTTGCCGAGGCACCAGAGTTTGATGTTGTGTGGATCTTTGTAACCGTGGGATTTTCTCAGATCACTGTAGTAGGTGCCGCCCTTGAAGTTGCAGTACTCCAGCACATTTTTTGCATCTTCCGGTCCGCGGGTTCCGAGATTGACGGCCATCATGATGTCACTGCCGGCTTTTTTCGACCAGTCCGCAAACTCATTCAGACCGAATTCGTTTGTCTCAATCACGCCCCAGGCAAGATCCGGTTTTGCAGGCCGTTTGTCTTTCGGACCTACGCTGTCTTCCCAGTGATAGCCCGAGACAAAGTTTCCGCCCGGGTAACGGACGATCGGTACCTGAAGCTCTTTGACAAGATCCAGGGTATCTTTTCGGAAGCCCTGCTCGTCGGAGAGAGCACTTCCTTCCTGATAGATGCCTTCGTAAACGGCGCGTCCCAGGTGCTCGATAAAGGAACCGAAGATTCGTTTGTCAACTTTTCCGGTAAGAAAATATTTGTCAATGATAATCTCTGCTTTTTTCATACTTAAAAATCCTCCTGTTAAAAGAAATGTTCGTTTTCAGACACGATCCAGAAAAACAAAGGATCACCGGCGTGTCTATGATTTTATTCCACCGTTTCGCTTTCGCTTTGGATAGTTTCAATTTTAGCAGGAAGATAGAAAAAAACCAGAGATTTTTGTCCGGCAAATTTGACTTTTTTTCCGGTTTTGCGGTAAAATAGGGAGAAGAAAAGAAAAGGGGAAACGAGAAGAATGGAATTTTCAGTTCATATTTGTGAATATAATAGATCCAACGCCGATTATGAGACTATATATCGGCCGGAGGGCAGCGGGGACTATCTGTTTCTGTTGTTTAAAACGCCGATGAAGGTGTATGACAGAACTGCGTTTTTCATTGCACAGGAAAATGCCTGCCTTTTTTACACGCCGGATCACGAGCAGCATTATCAGGCTGTTCAGAAGTTTCGCAACAGCTATGTCCATTTCTGGTGCGGTGAGAATCTGGGTGAAACGTATGGAATTCCGCAGAATACTGTTTTTTATCCGCAGAACACGGAAGCAATTGATGAGCTGATTCGCCTTTTGCAGAGGGAATACATTGTGAAAGATCCATACGCAGTGGAATATGAGGAAGCACTGGTTCGTCAGATGATGATTACGGCATCGCGTGGTATGCGGCTGTACAAGAAAGCGGCAGAGGAGCCGGCCGGACTGTATCAGGAATTCCAGGAGCTGCGCCTTAAGATGTTGAGCCATTATGAGAAAGACTGGACGACAGAAAAGCTTTGCCAGATGGCCAATATGGAAAAAAGCCAGTTTTATTCTTATTATAAACAGTTTTTCAGCAGCACCCCGCACAGCGATCTGATTGAAGTACGGCTCGACAAGGCGAAAAATCTTTTGACAAATCAGGCACTTTCCATCGGACAGACCGCGGAAATCTGCGGTTTTTCCAATCTGTCTCATTTCAGCCGCTATTTCAAACGCCACTGCGGATGTTCTCCGCGGGAATGGCAGCAGCAAGGCGGAAAAAGCATAAAATATAAAGTGAAGTTGCAGGAAGATGAGAAATGCTATAGCTTTTCCCAATAGCTTATGCTAAAATATTCAGAAGATGTTGGAGTCAAAAGGTACTTTGGCCATGATATCTTCAGAAAAAGTAAGAAAAAGGGAGAGCAGTATGAAAAAGAGAGAGTCATTTAACAGTCGGTGGGGATTTATCCTGGCCTGCATCGGTTCTGCAGTTGGAATGGGCAACATCTGGATGTTCCCTACCCGGGTTTCCTTGTACGGAGGAGGTTCCTTTCTGATTCCGTATTTCCTGTTCGTTGCACTGATCGGCTTTACCGGTGTGAGCGGGGAGATGAGTTTTGGCCGTGCCACAAGATCCGGTCCGGTTGATGCGTTCGGTTTTGCATGTGAAACGAAAGGAAAACGAAAAGCCGGAGAGGCGCTTGGTCTGATTCCGGTGCTGGGTTCCCTGGCAATGGCGATCGGTTATACGGTTGTCATGGGGTGGATTTTCAGGTACATGATCGGAACCTTTACTGGAAAGACACTGTCAGCTGTGAGCGTAGAGGATTTTGCCGGAGCGTTTGAATCCATGGCATCTGCGTTTGGAAACAATTTCTGGCAGATCGTAGCTCTTGTGGTTGCGATGGTCATTCTGGCATTTGGTGTTGGTAAGGGAATTGAGAAGGTCAATAAGGTGCTGATGCCTGTTTTCTTTCTCCTGTTTGTTGCACTTGGTATCTATGTTGCCTTTCAGCCCGGTGCAGCGGATGGATACCGTTATATTTTCCGTGTGGAACCAAAAGCACTTGCAGATCCGAAGACCTGGATTTTTGCACTTGGTCAGGCATTCTTTTCCCTGTCTGTAGCCGGAAACGGAACACTGATCTATGGTTCCTATTTGTCAGATGGAGAAAATATTCCGGCCGCCGCCGGAAGAGTAGCATTTTTTGATACGCTCGCTGCTATGCTTGCTGCGCTGGTTATTATCCCGGCGATGGCAACTACGGGAGCACAGTTAAATACAGGAGGACCTGGACTTCTGTTCATTTTCCTTCCGAATTTGATAAAGTCTATGCCGGGTGGCGCGCTGATCGCAATCGTTTTCTTTGTCGCTGTCTTTTTTGCCGGCCTTACCTCTCTGATTAACCTGTACGAAGCACCGATTGCAACGGTACAGGAAAAATTTCATCTCGGAAGAGTAGCAGCCTGCGGTGTGATCGGGGTTATCGGTGTGGTCGTATCTCTTCTGATCCAGGGCATTGTATCCCAGTGGATGGATGTTCTGTCGATCTACATCTGCCCGCTCGGCGCCGGCCTTGCCGGAGTCATGTTCTTCTGGATCTGCGGAAAGAAGTATGTGCAGTCCCAGGTAGACAAGGGAAGAAGCAGCAAATTCACGGATCTGTATTATCCGATCTGCAAATATATCTACGTGCCGATCTGTGTGCTGGTTCTGATTCTCGGAATCGTGCTTGGCGGAATCGGCTGAAACGATGTTGATAGAAAACGCGCCTGTCGTGCGGAAAAAAAATCCGGCGGCAGGTGCGTTTTTTGATAAAATTTTTCAAATATATAAATCCGATTGAAATACTCGGAAAAAAGGTCTACAATCGGAGGCGAAAACAGAGATTTTAACCTCGAAGCAAAATAAGGAGGATATCAATATGGGAAAAAATCTTTTAACAGTGAAAGATTTAACGGTAAATGTAGAAGAAAAAGAGATCCTGCACGGCGTAAATCTTACGATTGGAAAAGGGGAGACGCATGTGCTGCTTGGACCGAATGGTACCGGAAAGTCGACGCTTGGCAATACGCTGCTCGGCAATCCGAAATATAACGTGACACGCGGCGAAATCTGGTTCCAGGGAAAGAACATCACAGAAGAGCCGGTCAATGAACGCGCCAAAATGGGACTGTTTCTCTCGTTTCAGAATCCGCTTGAGGTGCCTGGCGTAACCTTAAGCTCTTTTATCCGCAGCGCCGTCGAGTTAAAAACCGGCAAACGGATGCGTCTGTTTGAGTTCCGGAAAGAACTGGAAAAAGCAATGGAAGTTCTGCAGATGGATCCGTCGTATGCAGACCGTGATCTGAATGTCGGATTTTCCGGCGGTGAGAAAAAGAAAGCCGAGATCTTGCAGCTTCTGATGCTCGAGCCGTCCCTTACCATTCTCGATGAGACCGACTCCGGCCTGGATGTCGATGCGGTCCGCACCGTTTCTGCCGGAATTGAGGCATACCGCAGAAAATGCGGAGGAAGTCTTCTGATCATCACGCACAGCACGAAGATTCTGGAATCACTGATGGTGGATCAGACCCACATCATGGTGGAAGGTGAAATCGTCAAAACCGGCGATGCATCTCTTGTAGAGGAGATCAACCGGGACGGATTTGGAAAATACGAAAAGTCACTGGCGTAAAACCGAAGGTACAGAAAGGATGAAAACGCTGTGAGAGAAAAAAAGTTATGTAGAGGATATTGACCGAAGCATCTATGATTTCAAAGACGATGAAAAGGATGCCTATAAAGTAAAAGCCGGCCTGACGCCGGAAATTGTACAGAAAATTTCGGATGAGAAGAAAGACCCTGCCTGGATGCAGCTGTTCCGTCTGCGTTCTTTACAGATCTACAACCAGATGCCGATTCCGGATTGGGGTCCGTCGATTGAGGGTCTGAACATGGATGACATCGTAACGTATGTCCGCCCGAATACGAAAATGAAAGCAAAGTGGTCCGATGTGCCGGATGACATCAAAAATACGTTTGAGCGTCTTGGCATCCCGCAGGCAGAGCGGAAATCACTCGCCGGCGTGGGCGCACAGTATGATTCGGAGCTGGTCTATCACAACGTCCGCGCGGAAGTTGCGGCGCAGGGTGTTGTCTATACCGATATGGAGAGTGCGCTGCATGGTGAGTACGCGGATATGGTGCGGAAACACTTTATGAAACTGGTGAAACCGACCGACCACAAATTTGCCGCACTGCACGGAGCCGTCTGGTCCGGCGGTTCGTTTGTCTATGTGCCGAAGGGGGTTTCCGTGGAAATCCCGCTGCAGTCGTATTTCCGCCTGAATGCGCCGGGCGCAGGCCAGTTCGAGCATACGCTGATTATTGTCGATGAGGACGCGGACCTTCACTTTATCGAGGGCTGTTCCGCACCGAAATACAATGTGGCCAACCTCCATGCCGGATGTGTGGAGCTGTTTGTCGGAAAGAATGCAAGACTCCGTTATTCTACGATTGAAAACTGGTCGAAGAATATGTACAACCTGAACACGAAGCGCGCGCAGGTCGAGGAGGGCGGAAAAATCGAGTGGGTTTCCGGTTCATTCGGCTCCCACGTTTCCTACCTGTACCCGATGAGCGTGCTGAAAGGAAGAGGCGCAAAGATGGAATTTACCGGCATCACGTTTGCCGGTAAGGGCCAGAATCTCGATACCGGAGCGAAGGTTGTCCACAGCGCGCCGGATACGAGTTCCTATATTAACACGAAATCGATCTCGAAGGACGGCGGCATCAGCACCTTCCGTTCGTCAGTCTCTGTAACAAAAGCGGCAAAGAACACGAAATCAGCCGTTTCCTGCCAGTCTCTGATGCTCGATGATATCTCCCGGTCGGACACGATTCCGGCGATGGATATCCGTACAAAAGATGCGAACATCGGCCATGAAGCACAGATCGGAAGCATCAGCGATGAAGCCGTCTTTTATCTGATGTCGCGCGGCATGACGGAAGAGGATGCGAGAGCGTGCATCGTCAGCGGATTCGCGGATGATGTTTCAAAAGAACTGCCGCTGGAGTACGCGGTGGAGATGAACAATCTGATCCGCCTCGAGATGAAGGGCAGCATTGGATAAGGAGGCCAGACACATGGAAGAACAGAACAGCATGAAAATCAACCAGCTTCCATCGAAAACATGGTACTGGCTGGGATTAAATGATACAAAAGTAAAATGGGCGGCGGGTGCGCCGTGTGAAATCTGCGCGGAAGAGCCGTCTGCGGATGATGAGATAACGGGTTTTCCGGAAGCTATGAATACCGGGGCAGGAAAAGAGACGGATGTCCTTTTTGCACCGGAGCAGACGAAAAACTGGAATGTCTCTGCAAAGGAGGGGCAGACGAAACAGGTCACGCTTTCCATCGGACAGGGAAAAGAGACGGTTTCATCCGGAAAGATCCGCGCGGTGGCAGAAGAGGGAGCTTCCCTTACCGTTTTCGAGGTATTTGAACCGGCACAGGCAGCGGGACAGCTCGCGGTGCGGACAGAACTTTACGCGAAAAAAGACAGCCGCATCCGGCTCGTGCAGGTGATGATGCGCGGTGAGGGACAGGAGCTTTTAAATGATGTCGGATGCATCTGCGAGGAAAATGGTGCACTGGATCTTTTACAGGTCGTTGTCGGAAAAGGCGATGTCTATGACGGTATCTGGACCGAACTGCAGAAGGATCACGCATCACTGCAGGCAGAAATCGGCTATCTTCTGCAGAATCAGCAGAAATTTGATGTCAATCTGAATGTGCGCCACTTCGGAAAAGTAACCGAGAGCACGATCCAGGCAGACGGAACGCTGATGGATGCGGCGGAAAAGATCTTCCGCGGCACAATCGACTTTGTGCGCGGTTCGGCAGATTCCGTCGGAGCAGAGACAGAACAGGTATTGCTGCTCGGCGATGATGTAGTCAACAAGACGATTCCTGTGATCCTCTGTGCAGAGGAAAACGTACAGGGAAGCCACGGCGCGGCAATCGGAGAACTCGATGAAGAGACACTGTTTTACTTCGGTGCGCGCGGCATGGACCGTACACAGGCAGAAAATACGATGGCGCGGGCGAAACTGGAAGCAAAAATCCAGAAGATCGGCGATGCGGACATCGAACAGAAAGTAAAAACACAGCTTGCGGAGGTGCTTGACCGTGACAACAGATAACATCAGAAAAAATTTCCCGCTTCTGCAGCAAATGGACACGATCTATCTGGACAACGCGGCGACGGCACAGCGCCCGTCATGCGTTCTTGTTGCAGTACAGGAATTTTACGAACAGAAAAATGCAAATCCTCTGCGAGGATTCTATCCTTTAAGCCTGGAGGCGACGGAGAGCTATCAGGAGGCAAGAAAGACCGTACAGGAGTTTATTCATGCAGAAGAGCCGGAGGAGATTATTTTTACCCGGAATACAACGGAAAGCCTGAACCTTGTGGCATACAGCTATGGCCTGAACTTTTTAAAGGAAGGCGACGAGATCGCTGTAACAATCATGGAGCATCACAGCAATCTGCTTCCGTGGCAGATGGTGTCGCGTATGACTGGGGCAAAGCTCCATTATCTGGAATGTACCAGTGAGGGCGAGCTGACCGATGAGGAGCTCCAAAAGGGCATTAATGAGAGAACACGTCTTGTGGCTGTTGCGCAGGTATCGAATGTGCTCGGCTGCGTGAATCCGATCCAGAAAATCACGGAGATGGCGCACCGCGTGGGAGCCGTTGTCGTTGTGGACGGCGCCCAGAGCGTTCCGCATATGCCGGTCGACGTACAGGCGCTGGATGCAGATTTTCTCGCCTTTTCCGGCCATAAGCTGATGGGCCCGATGGGAATCGGCTGTCTGTATGGAAAACGGGAACTGCTGGAAAAAATGCCGCCGTTTTTAACCGGAGGCGAGATGATCGATTCCGTTTACCGCGACGGAGCCGTTTTTGCACCGGTTCCGCAGAAATTTGAGGCGGGAACGGTAAATGCAGCCGGTGCGGTGGGGCTGGCCGCAGCGATCCGGTATCTGCAGGAAAAAGGATTTGATTATATCCAGAAAAAAGAGCTGGAACTGACGCAACGTGCTATGGAAGGACTCGGCGCGCTGCCGTACGTTCATATCCTCGGTTCCAAAGATCCGGCCAACCACACGGGCATCGTTTCGTTTACGATTGACGGCGTGCATCCGCACGATGTGAGCGAAATTCTTTCTTCTGACGGCATCGATGTGCGGGCAGGCCACCACTGTGCACAGCCGCTTCTGGAATATCTTGGCGTCCGAAGTTCGACAAGAGCCAGCATGATGTTTTATAATACACCGGAAGAGATTGATGCACTGATCGAAAGTGTATCCACAATCAGAAGGAGAATGGGCTATGGAGAGTAGAGGATTTTATAACGAAATTTTGACGGAGCACAATCTGCGTCCGGAATTCAAGCATGATCTGCCGGATGCGGACATCGTACTCGAGGGCGTCAACCCAAGCTGCGGCGATGATATCTGGCTGAAATTAAAAGTCGACGGCGATGTGATCACGGACGGTGCGTTCGTGGGCGACGGCTGTGCGATTTCGCAGGCATCGGCGGACATTATGCTCGGCATGATCATCGGAAAGACGAAGGACGAGGCACTGCGCCTGGGAAATCTGTTTCTGCGCATGATCAAAGGAGAAGCATCCGACGAGGAGATTGACGAACTCGAGGAGGCTGGTGCACTGAAGGACATCTCCCACATGCCGGCAAGAGTGAAATGTGCAGTGCTTGGATGGCATACGCTGGAAGAGGCATTTAAACAGGAAAAATAAGAACAGAAAAACTTTTTGCATTTCTGAGAAAAAGTATCACTTTACCCACTTGCAATTTTTAAAAAATTAGTTATAATGAATTATAGTTAGTAAGGGCTAACCAAAGTGAATCAATCATTGTTATCTCCCGTCTGCGGATCCTGGACACTTCGCAGGCGGGAAACTCCAGAAACAAACGAGAAAGGAGCACACGAAAAGTGAAGAGCCTGAAAATTGAGGAAGTAAAAGGAAGAGAAATTCTGGATTCCAGAGGAAACCCAACCGTAGAAGCTGAGGTTGTTCTTGCAGGAGGCGTTGTAGGACGCGGCATGGCACCAAGCGGCGCATCTACCGGTGAGTTTGAGGCACTGGAATTACGAGATGGAGATAAAGCAAGATACCTTGGAAAAGGTGTGCAGAAAGCAGTAGAAAACATCAACACCGTCATCAACGATACCTTAAAAGGTATGGATGCATCCGATACCTACGCTGTAGATAAAGCTATGATCGATGCGGACGGAACAAAGGATAAATCCCGCCTGGGTGCAAACGCCATTCTGGCTGTATCCATTGCCTGCGCAAGAGCAGCAGCAAACGCACTTGAGATTCCGCTGTACCGCTTCTTCGGCGGCGTTTCCGGAAATCGTCTGCCGGTTCCGATGATGAACATCATCAACGGCGGATGCCACGCACTTTCTTCCGGCCTGGATGTACAGGAGTTCATGATCATGCCGGTTGGAGCATCTTCTTTCAAAGAGTGCTTAAGATGGTGCGCTGAGGTCTTCCATGCACTGGCTGCCATCTTAAAAGAGCGCGGACTGGCAACATCGGTTGGAGATGAAGGCGGTTTTGCACCGGCTCTGAAATCCGATGAAGAAGCCATCGAGACCATTCTTGAGGCAGTGAAAAAAGCAGGCTACGAGCCAGGCAGAGACTTCAAGATCGCGATGGATGCTGCTTCCTCCGAGTGGAAGACAGGAACCAAGGGTGAATACAAACTGCCGAAAGCCGGCACTGTATTTACTTCCAAAGAGCTGATCGCTCACTGGAAAGCACTGGTAGAGAAATATCCGATCATCTCCATCGAGGATGCTCTGGATGAAGAAGACTGGGAAGGCTGGAAAGAGCTGACCGCAGAGCTTGGCGGAAAAGTACAGCTTGTCGGTGACGACCTGTTTGTAACCAATACTGAGCGTCTGGCAAAAGGTATCTCCCTTGGCTGCGGAAATTCCATCCTGATCAAACTGAACCAGATCGGTTCTGTATCTGAGACCCTTGAGGCAATCAAAATGGCTCACAAAGCAGGCTACACCGCAATTTCCTCCCACCGTTCCGGTGAGACCGAGGATACCACCATCGCAGACCTGGCTGTTGCCCTGAACACCTGCCAGATCAAGACCGGTGCACCGAGCCGTACCGAGCGTGTTGCAAAATACAACCAGCTTCTCCGAATCGAAGAAGAACTTGGAACGGCCGCTGTATACCCTGGTGCAAGAGCATTTAATGTGACACAGGACTAAGCAGTAAATAACATAATACCATAAAAAAAGACAAGATCCTTCCTCTTAAAACCAACCATAAATAAGTGTCCCCGGGGCCGTTGAAAAACGTGTTTCCCGGGGATTCTTGCATGCGGGGGAGGGGTATATGAAAAAACACTTGACTTGAAGCGGACTTGAAGTGTTATCCTATCTAGGAAAATGTAAAAATAAGGGGGATATATCGAAATGAGCGAAAGATTATGGAATATTCTTCTGGATTCTTTCTGGAAAATCTTTCTGCCGGGCCTTAAGGTGACGATTCCGCTTACTGTAATCTCGTTTTCCATTGCACTTGTAATTGCGACGGCAATGGCTATGGTACAGTTTGCAAACATCAAAGGCCTTCGTCAGATTGCACGTTTCTATATCTGGATTTTCCGCGGAACCCCGCTTCTGGTCCAGCTTTTCGTTGTGTTTTACGGACTTCCGCGCGCCGGTATTCTGATCGATCCGTTTCCGGCGGCAGTTCTCGTCTTTTCCCTGAATGAGGGCGCCTACAGTGCCGAGACGATGCGTGCGGCCCTGGAAGCCGTTCCGGCAGGCCAGCTCGAAGCCGGCTACTGTGTCGGCATGTCGTATCTGCAGATCATGCGGAGAATTATCCTTCCGCAGGCGATGCGCACCGCTTTCCCGCCGCTTTCCAACTCTCTGATCGCCATGGTAAAGGATACTTCCCTTGCCGCAAATATCACCGTAACGGAGATGTTTATGGTAACGCAGCGGATTGTAGCGCGCACCCATGAGCCGCTGGCACTGTATATTGAAGTAGGACTGATCTACCTGCTGTTCTCCACTGTGCTCACGAAGCTGCAGGGAATCGGAGAGAAGAAACTGAGTACATATCAGAAAAAAGGGGAATAAGCCATGCTGGAAATTAAAGGATTAAAGAAAGCGTTCGGCAGCCTGGAAGTATTAAAAGGTGTAGATTTAAAAGTAAAACAGGGCGATGTTGTTGCAATCCTCGGTCCGAGTGGTTCGGGAAAAACGACGATGCTGCGCTGTGTCAACTTTCTGGAGCATGCGGACGGCGGCAGCCTGATCTTTGACGGGAAAGAATATCCGTTCCACAACATCAGCAAAAAAGATATCGCGGCGATCCGTCAGAAAACCGCATTTGTATTTCAGAACTATAACCTGTTCCTGAACAAAACAGCCCTTCATAACGTAACCGAGGGCCTGATCATCGGCAGAAAAATGCCAAAAACCAGGGCGGAGGAAAAAGCGCGTGCAGCGCTTGAAAAAGTAGGCATGCTGGACCGTGCGGACTACTATCCGCATCAGCTTTCCGGCGGACAGCAGCAGAGGGTGGCAATCGCCCGTGCACTGGCAACCGATCCGGAAATTATCTATTTTGATGAGCCGACCTCAGCACTCGACCCGGAGCTGACCGGCGAGGTGCTTGGTGTTATGCGCCAGCTTGCCAAAGAGGGAATGACAATGCTCGTTGTCACGCATGAGATGGGCTTTGCAAGAAACGTTTCGAACAAAGTTGTCTTTATGGAAAACGGCGTTGTCGTTGAGGAAGGTCCGTCGAAGGAATTTTTCGCAAATCCGCGGGAAGAGCGGACGAGAACATTTTTGCAGAATATTGAACAGCATTACGAGTAAGGTATCCCGCAAAGCGGCAAATCCTGCCCGGAGCACGGAATCCGGACAGTTTGCAATAAAGAAAACAGAAGAAGCAAAGGCAGCTTCTTCCAGAACAAAACAAAAAAGGAGTGGCGAATATTATGAAAAAGAAAATGGCAGCAGTATTTCTGGCAGGTATCCTGACATCATCCTTTTTACTGACCGGATGCGGAAACAGCACGGCAGATAACAGCAGTGCTTCTTCCTCTTCATCAGCATCTTCTGCAAGTGCGTCTGGGGATCTTTTAGAGCAGATCCAGAGCAAGGGTGAGATCGTTGTGGCAATGGAAGGAACCTGGGCACCGTGGACGTATCACGATGAGGACGACAACCTGGTCGGCTATGACGTAGAAGTGGCACAGCAGATCGCAGAGAAACTCGGCGTGAAAGCAACCTTTGTAGAGGGTGAGTGGGACGGCCTTCTTGCAGGAATCGATTCCGGCCGGTACGATATCATGGTAAACGGCGTAGATATCACAGAGGAGCGCGCTGAGAAATACAGCTTTTCCGATCCATACGCATACAACCGCACCGCTGTTATCGTAAACTCTGCTAACGATGAAATCCAGTCCATGGAGGATCTCGACGGAAAGAGCACCGCGAACACCATTTCCAGTACGTATGCAGAAGTTGCCGAGAAATATGGCGCAGCCGTTACCGGTGTTGACGATCTGGAGCAGACTTTCGAGCTTCTCTTAAGCGGCCGTATCGATGCAACTCTGAACGCAGAGGTAACGTATTACGATTATATGAAAGCACACCCGGATGCAGAGATCAAAATTGCATGTCTCGATCCGGAATCCACAAAAGTCGGTATTCCGATGAAAAAAGGCGATGAGACCAAGACGCTGCTTGAGGCAGTCAACAAAGCACTTGGCGAGCTCGCAGAAGAAGGAACACTGACAGAGCTTTCGGAAAAATATTTTGGAACGGATATCTCCAAAGAAGCAGCAGAATAAGATACAAAATAAAGAAGGTTACAGATCATGATTGCAAATTATCATACCCATACATGGCGGTGCCGCCATGCGGACGGAACGGAGCGGGAGTATGTGGAGCGCGCGATTGAGGGCGGCCTTAAAATTCTCGGTTTTTCCGACCATTCGCCTTATCCGTTCCCGGACGGCTACGATTCCGGCATGCGGATGCGGCTCGATCAGGTGGAAGGCTATGTAGACACCGTGCTGGCATTGAAAAAAGAGTATGACAAGGATATTGAAATCCATCTCGGACTCGAAACAGAGTATTTCCCGAGATTCTGGGATCAGCTGATTGATTTTTTGTCGGACTATCCGTTTGAGTACTTTGTGCTTGGCCAGCACAGCCTGGGAAATGAGATCGAAAAGATTCTCTACAGCGGCCATGGAACAACAGACGGAAGCTACCTGAAACAGTATGTGGACCAGTGCCTGGCAGGCATCGATACCGGAAAATACCTGTATCTGGCACACCCGGATCTCTTTTTATTCAACGGCGACGAAGCAGTGTTCGACCGGGAATACCGGAGACTCTGCCGTGAGGTGAAAAAGAGAAACATTCCGCTGGAGATCAATTTCCTTGGTCTGATGGAAGAAAGATGGTATCCGAACGAGAAGTTCTGGAAGATCGCCGGCGAAGAAGGAAACACCGCCGTTTTCGGCTGTGATGCCCATACGCCGAAAGCCGTCTGGAATCCGGAGACGGAACAGAAGGCACTGCAGCTGGCAGCAAAATACGGTCTGAAAGTACAGGAAACCGTTCCGATGCCGAAGACATTTTAACAGAAGCAGAAAAAGCTGTTCTTTTCTGGTGAGAGTTTTGAAAACTCCGCGGAAAAGAACAGCTTTTTTGATATGAGATTTTTTATGCTTTTTTTGTGTGCATCAGCCGTACCGCCTCTTCCCGCTGTTTCAGAATCTTCTGAATCGAAGTCCAGTAAACAATCATTGAGACAACCGGCCCGATCAGGTCGGAAATAGGTTCCACGTAGAAGATGTTTTCCAGTGCAAAGAACCGCGGCAGAAGAAACAGAGCGGTAAAGTAGACGAATTTCCGGAAGAAGGAGAGTGCAAACGAATAGCGCACGCAGCCCATTGCAGTAAAGCCGTCTACAATCTCGTACTGAATGCCGAGCGGAATGACTGAGAGTGT
This sequence comes from Blautia sp. OM06-15AC, assembly GCF_003481425.1. NCBI lineage: Bacteria > Bacillati > Bacillota > Clostridia > Lachnospirales > Lachnospiraceae > Blautia > Blautia sp. OM06-15AC. The sequence goes on from NZ_QULD01000001.1 coordinate 637,961, forward strand.
CGAAATATGAATCGCGCGGACCACCATCGAGACGATCTGCGGATCGGAAGTAAAAAGCTGCGCAAACAGTGTTCCGGCGGCATTGGAGACGAGGAACATCAAGGTCGTAAATCCGGCACAGAGTGCGATGATGGTTTTCTGTGCCTCAAGAATACGCCTGGAATTTCCAGCTCCATAATTGTATGCGAGGATTGACTGCGTTCCGCCACTGATTCCGCCGAGCGGTATCGTAATAATCAGCATAAAGCTCTGAACGATCGTTGCACAGGTGATGAAGCTGTCTCCCTGTCCGGCGGGTGCATATTGCTGCAGGACGGCGTTCATCGCAATGATCATCACATTGTCGATGGCAATGATTAGAAACGGAGTAAAACCGACTGTCAGAATGCGTTTCATGATCGCAAATGAATACCCGCCGAAGGTGATGCGGATCGGAATCGTCTTTCCGAACAGAATATGCAGCACATACAGACAGCTTGCGATCTGGGAGAGCACGGTTGCAATTGCTGCGCCGCGCACGCCGAGATGCAGAACGAAGATAAACACAGGGTCCAGCAGCAGATTCAGGACGGCGCCTAGCAGAACAGATTTCATTCCCTCACTGGCAAAGCCCTGGCAGATCACAAACTGGTTCAGGCCGGTCGATAAAAGCGCAAACACAGAGCCGGAAACGTAGATCATAAAATAGGCTCTGGCGTAAGGATACGTAACGGTGCTGGCTCCGAATGCCATCAGCATCGGGCGGGTTAAAAAAAGCGCCGCGGCTGTCAGAACGAGGGACAGGGAAACAAGCATCAGAAACGCATTAGCCAGGATGCGGGATGCCTCTTTTTCATTTTTCTCTCCGAGCCGGATGCCGAGCAGCGGTGCGCCGCCGACCCCGATGAGGGAGGAGAACGCGCCGATCATGGTGAGAATGGGACCGCAGACGCCGACACCCGCGAGCGCCAGATCACCGACAGAGGCAATGTGGCCGATGTACATACGGTCTACAATGCTGTACAGAACACTCACGAACTGTGCCAGCATGCTCGGAAAAGCAATACGGGGAACCAGTTTTCCGATCGGGTCGGTTCCGAGATGGTTTACAGTTTTCATAGAAAAATACCTTGTCGTTTTTTAGGTTTGGGAACAGACAGCAAAAAACATGCCCGAAACAAAATCCGGAAGACTTTGTTTCGGACATGCCGCTTTTGGTCTGTTCTGATAGATCAGCTGACAGAAAAATTATTCAGCAAGAGTGGTCAGATCTACTTTGAAATCGTCAGATCCCTGTCCGTCTACGGTGTAGTAAGCGGCTCTCTGCTCTGCGTTCAGGTAGATTTTGATCTCGCCTTTTAATCCGTTTGCTTTTACTTCTTTTTTGATGACTGCTTCGAGGTCTTTCATAGATACTTTTGTCTCGAAGATCTCAAGAACGGTATCAGATACTTTTGTCATTTTACGTGGGGTTTTGGTTGCTTCTGCCATGGTTTCCGTGGTCTCCTTTTTTACTGTTTTTTTAACGGTTTCTTTTTTGGTTGCTTTTTTCGGCTCTTTTGCAGCTTCTGCTTTTCCTTCTGCTGCTTCTGTATGTAAGGTTTTTTCAGTCGTTGGTTTTACTTCTTTTGCCGGTGCCGCTGTCTTTACAACGGTTTCCGCTGTTTTTGCAGCTTCTGCAGCCTGCTGTTTCGCTTTGGCCATTTTTTTCATGGTTCTTTTATTCATTTTATTCACTCCTCTATGCGATATCTCTAATAAATTACCATGTTTTTTGCGTTCTGTCAAATTTAAATTCGAGAAAACAGCGGCTTTAGGATTGTACACGGCGGAGCACAGAAAAGATTTTTTCAGAATCCCAGATCTGCGGAACAGGGTAGGTGGGATTTGCTTCTTTTAAAGCACGGCGTGCTATTTCTGTGTAATCATTCGGCGAAAGGTGCGGCAGAGTGGATGGAATGTCAAACGAATCGCGCATAGCCTCGATAGCTGCAATCATCCGCTCAGCCTTTTCAGAAACGGTATCTCCGCCGAGAGAAAGCGCATCGGCGAGAACGGCAAGTTTAGGCGCAATGCAGGAACCGTATTCGCGCAGAACAGCAGGCAGCAGAACCGCGTTGGCTCTTCCGTGCGGAATGTGGTACAGTGCACCGACGGCGTGGGCAATGGCATGGACGTAGCCGACAAAGTTGTTGGTAAAAGCGAAACCGGCCAGATACGATGCATGAAGCATTTCCTGCCGTGCGGCAAGACGGGAGCCGTCACGCCAGGCTTCGGGCAGGGCATGGAAATTTTCGCAGACTGCCTCGATGGATGCATTCTGCACGCTGCGGGAGGCGAAGAGGTTCAGAAAAGCTTCCATGGCATGGGTCAGGGCATCCATACCGGTATCTGCGGTCATAGAGGACGGGAGGCTGATCGTAAGACGCGGATCGAGAACTGCCGTATCCGGGATCAGACAGAGGTCATTGACGGCGTATTTGTATGGTTTCCCGTCGATACAGTCTGTGATGACAGCTGCCGCCGTTGCCTCCGAACCGGTTCCGGCTGTCGTCGGCACGGCAAACAGCGGCGGAAGTTTCCGACGGACTTTCAGGAGGCCCCGCATCGCAGGAACCGTCTTTTTCGGACAGCAGACGCGGGCACCGATCAGCTTTGCTGTATCGAGAACGGATCCGCCGCCGATGGCGAGGATAGCCTGAGCCTGAATCTGCTGATAAAGACGGAAACCCTGTTCCACGCTCTCAATCTGCGGATCCGGGGCGATTTCGGAGAAAATGGTGACGGAAATGTTTTCTTTTTTACAGCCATCCAGCAGAGACGTCAGTGTTCCGCGGCGGACAAAGCCGGGGGTAGTCACCAGGAGAATCCGGGAGATCCGGCGTTTCCGGAATAACGCGGGGAGCAGCAGAACGGCATCCGGTGCTGCAAGGAGTGTCTGTTTCTTATGCTCTGTCAGATGAAGAACGCGGCTCAACACCCACTGCCGGGTGCGGAACCAGAAAATGGAATGCATCAATCAAGTACCTCCATAAAAAATCGTGAGAATCGTATATCTCTTATTGTAACAGTGCACGGCAGGTTTTTCAATTCGTATAGGAATTTTGAATCTTCCGTGAAAAGAATTGACAGTGTAAAAAATGCGTGTTATAGTACAAATAGAACAGATAAAGAGAGCCAGGAATTGTTCACCTGGGAAATCAGGAAAAGGCTTGACTGGAGGTGCCTGATGATGGAAACAAAAAGAGATTATTATGAAGTATTAGGCGTCAGCCGGAATGCAGACGAGAAAGAAATCAAGCGTGCATACCGGAAACTGGCGAAAAAATATCATCCCGATACGAATGCGGGAAACCCGGATGCGGAAAAGAAATTTAAGGAAGTGACAGAAGCGTATTCTGTCTTAAGCGATCCGGAAAAGAAGAAAATGTACGATCAGTTCGGATTCGCGGCGTTCGACCAGGGAGCCGGCGCGTACAGCCAGCAGGGCGGTGGAAATCCGTACGGCAGTGCGTATGGAAACCCGTTCGGCGGAAGCGGAAACAACGGCGGCTATCACGAATTTCACTTTGAAGGAAACGCGGACGATATGTTCGGCGATTTCTTTGATCAGATGTTTCATGGCAAAAGCCGTGGATTCGGAAGCGAGCGGTATACGCGTTCGGGAAGCAGCAGACATCCGTTTGAGGATGCATTTTCCGGCCGCGGTACGGCAGAGGATCTCGATCTGCACGCTGAGGTTTCGATCCGCCTGGAGGAAGCGGCATCGGGCTGTGAAAAACAGATTACCCTGCGGAACCCGGATGGAACGACCAATACGCTGCTGGTTAAAATCCCGGCCGGTATCGAGAACGGAAAGAGCATCCGTCTGCGCGGCAAAGGCCATACAGGATCAAACGGCCGCCGCGGCGATCTGCTTTTGAAGGTCAATGTAGAAGAAAAGAAAGGTTTTGAACGGCGCGGAATGGACATCTACACGACGATTCAGATTCCATACACAACGGCAGTCTTTGGCGGCGAAGCGCGTGTCTCGACACTGTACGGAGATGTGGTCTGCAAAATCAAGGAAGGAACACAGTCCGGCAGTAAGCTCCGTCTGCGCGGCAAGGGCATGGTATCGATGAAAGATGCGAACGTGCACGGTGATCATTATGCGACGATTGAGATTGCTGTACCGCGCAGTCTGAACCGCACAGCACGCCAGAAACTGATGGAATATAAGGAAGCGTGCTGAAAATGTGAAGAAACTGTGAAATCGGAAAATCCGGGTTGACAAATTGTGTTCGTGGTATTATATTACAACTAGAACAAAGAAAAGGAATCAACAAGAAACCAATTCTTCCTTGCATGTTCCCAAACATCCTGTTCCAAGAAACTTATTCATAGCCACAAGGCAAAGCAAACTTAACACCCTTCACAAGATAAGAAGCCTGCTAAGAATCAGATTTTTGGAGGAAAAGGTAAATGAATACTTTAAAAGCTGAAAAGAGAAGTTTGGATGTAAAAGCAAAAAGACTCAGAAGAGAAGGATACGTTGTCGGCAATGTATTCGGCAGAGAGATGAAAGAATCCATTCCAGTTAAGATGGTAAAAAGAGATGTCGAGAAACTGCTGAAGACAGACCACAAAGGCAGCCAGATTATGCTGGATGTCGACGGAACCGCATACGATGTCCTGATCAAAAATGTTGATTATAACCCGGTAGCCGGACAGATCGATTCGATCGAGTTCCAGGCACTGGTCAGCAACGAGAAAGTTCATTCCGTTGCAGAGATTGTCCTTGTAAACCATGAAAAGATCGCAGAAGGCGTTCTGCAGGAGGATCTGAACGAGGTTGCCTACATGGCATACCCGGCATCCCTGGTCGATCAGGTAATGGTCGATGTCGGAGAGATGAAGATCGGTGATGTCATCCGCGTCAAAGATCTGTCCCTGGCCGCTGACCCGGATATCACCATAAAGACCAATCCGGAATCCATTGTCGTAAGTCTGATGGCTTCCCACAACGTAGAAGCACCGGCAGAAGATACCGAAGCAGCAGAAGAGAAATAAACAGAATAAGCACATACAAAGAAATCCGAAGGCGTCAAAAACCTTCGGATTTTTTGCGTAAAAAATATGGTTTGAATCGATCAGACATAACTCATGAAGCCTTTTCCGATAATTTCGCTGCTCTTTGTGATCGCAATAAACGCGGTCGGCTCGGTATCATGAATAAACCGCTGAAGATAGACGGCCTGCTTGACATCCACAACCGTGAGAATGACTGTCCGCTGCTGGTCGGAGTAAGCGCCGACGGCGTCGTAAAGGGTTGCGCTGTGATTGAGATCCTTTGTGATGAAATCGCAGATCGGCTGCGGATTGTTGGAGATAATCGTAAAAAATTTATTCAGCTTCATCCGCTCAATCGTTTTGTCAATCAGCAGTGTTTTCGCCATCAGACCGAGAACCGAACAAAGTCCGGTTAAGGTATCGAAAATCAGGAAAGCAAGGATGACAACGATGAGGTCGGTCACCAGCAGGGCAGTGGAAATATTCATTGTAGAATATTTTTTAATAATCATGGCGATGATGTCTGTGCCGCCGCCGGAGGCATTCTCAAAAAACAGCAGTGCTGCCGCCAGTGCCGGAAGAATAATGGCAAAGCAGAGCTCCAGCATGATCTCATCGGTAAGCGGATGTGCCATCGGAAACAGCTTTTCAAAAATGTTCAGAAGAACCGAGGAAAGCACGGTCACGTAGGCTGTCTTGACGCCGAAGTTCCGCCCCAGCACAGCAAAACCAACCAGCAGAAGCAGCAGGTTGATAAAAAGGTTGATCTGTGAGGCAGTGAACGGAAGAAACCGGCAGATGACAACGGCCATACCGGATACACCGCCGAAAGAAAAATTATTAGGGAATTTAAAAACATAAATTCCAATGTCCATGATCAGAACAGCTGCGGTAATGACAGCATATTCTTTTAACGTTTGTAATGCAGGCTGCGATGCCTGTTCTTTTGTGTCCATTTTTTTGCTCCTTTATTTGAATTTGAGGCGACCTTTATTTTATTATAGAAGAAACTTTTTTGAATAACAGCTAATAATGTATCCCCCTCTTCAAACATAGCATGGCATAGGGTAGTTTGTCCAGTTACATTTTCCTTATTTCCATTTTTCCGTTTTCCGATGGTTGTATCCAATTTATTTCTGTGGTATGATGAAGGGCAGGATCTTTTTTCGGAAAGAAAAAAATCTGCAGTTTCTGTTTCAAAATGTTTCGAAAAAAGAAGAAAAAACAGAAACAAAAATGGAGGAAGAAACATGAAAAATACAAAGGTTTATGTTGATTTTATAACAGAGAAACTGAAAAAACTGCTCTCCATCGACAGCCCGACCGGCTACACGAAAGATGCCATTGCATGGCTGAAAGCAGAGTACGAAGCGATGGGCTATGCGCCGGTGATCACCACAAAGGGCGGCCTTCTGGTGCAGCTTGCCAAAGGCTGTGAAGGAAACGGCGGTGTCCTTGTGGAGACACATACCGATACGCTCGGCGGCATGGTAGCGGAAGTGAAAGGAAACGGCCGTCTTCGTCTCACCGCGCTCGGCGGTATGAATCCGAACAATGCGGAGACGGAAAACTGCGTTGTCATCACAAGAGACGGAAAACGGTACGAGGGCTGCTTCCAGATGAACAACCCGTCGATCCATGTCAACGGTTCCTACGACCAGCAGGACCGCACCTACGACAATATGGAGGTCGTTCTGGATGAGATGGTCTTCTCCAAAGAGGAGACAAAAGCGCTCGGCATCGAGACCGGTGATATCGTCTGCTTTGAGACGAGAACCCGCATCACCGAGAAGGGATACATCAAGAGCCGTTTTCTCGATGATAAACTGAGCGTTGCAATCCTGCTCGGCTATGCGAAGTATTTAAAAGAAGAAAATATCACACCGTCCCGTCCGGTTTATCAGCACATCACCGTGTACGAAGAAGTCGGCCACGGCGGATCTGCTTCCGTGCCGGAGGGTGTGACGGATATCCTTTCTGTTGATATGGGCTGTGTCGGCGACGGACTGGAGTGTAAAGAGCATCAGGTATCCATCTGCGTCAAAGACAGCGGCGGCCCTTACAGCTACGATTTTACCGGTGAGCTGATTGCGGCGGCAAAAGCAAACGGAATCGACTATGCGGCGGATGTTTACCCGCACTACGGCTCTGACGTGGAGGCAACGCTCCGCGGCGGCGCAGACGCACGCCATGCCCTGATCGGCGCCGGTGTGTACGCATCCCATGGATATGAGAGAAGCCATGTGGACGGCGTGAAGAATACGCTGGAACTGCTTGCGGCGTATCTGGACAAATAAAAATAAGAACAAGTGAGAGAATTGCATGAGAAAATTAGCATTGCCAGAAGAAGTGCTGCTCCAGATTGAGCAGCCTGCGCGATACATTGGAAATGAATTCAACAGTGTCGTAAAAGACAAAGAGAAAGTAGCCCTGCGCGGCGCATTCCTGTTCCCGGATGTGTATGAGATCGGTATGTCCCACCTTGGCATCCAGATCCTGTACGATATGTTTAACAAACGTGAGGACATGTGGTGTGAGCGTGTCTATTCCCCATGGCCGGATCTGGACCGCGTGATGCGGGAACAGAGCATTCCGCTGTTCGGCCTGGAATCCCAGGAGCCGGTGAAAAACGAGGATTTCCTGTTTATCACCCTGCAGTATGAGATGTGTTATACGAACGTTCTGCAGGCGCTCGACCTTGCCGGAATCCCGCTGCATGCGGTGGAGCGTACCGACGAGGACCCGATCGTTATCGGCGGCGGCCCGTGTACGTACAATCCGGAGCCGATCGCTCCGTTCTTCGATCTGTTTTACATCGGAGAGGGCGAGGTTGTGTACGACAAGCTTTTTGACACGTATCTGGAAAATAAAAAGAACGGCGGAACCCGTCAGGATTTCCTGAAAAAGGCATGCCGGATCCCTGGTATTTACGTACCGCAGTTTTATGAAGTAACGTACCACGAGGACGGAACGATCGCGGCCTTTACGCCGTCCATTCCGGAAGCACCGGAAAAGATCAAAAAACAGCTCGTCATGGATATGACCGAGGCAACGTATCCGGAGAAACCGGTCGTGCCGTTTATCAAGGCAACACAGGACCGTGTCGTTCTGGAGATCCAGCGCGGCTGTATCCGCGGCTGCCGTTTTTGCCAGGCGGGTATGGTGTACCGTCCGACAAGAGAGCGCGATGTGGAGAAGTTAAAAGAACTTGCGACCCATATGCTGCGCAATACCGGCCACGATGAGATTTCGTTGAGTTCTTTGAGCTCGAGTGATTACAGCCATCTTCCGGAGCTTGTCAACTATCTGATCGACAGCTGCCCGGAAAAAGGTGTCAATATTTCCCTTCCGTCTCTTCGAATCGACGCATTTTCCCTCGATGTCATGAGCAAGGTACAGGATATCAAAAAGAGCAGCCTGACCTTCGCACCGGAGGCGGGAAGCCAGCGGATGCGGAATGTTATTAATAAAGGTCTGACCGAGGAAGTCATTCTCGACGGAGCCGGAAAAGCGTTTGAGGGCGGCTGGAATAAAGTAAAACTGTATTTCATGCTGGGCCTTCCGACCGAGACCGAGGATGATATCAAAGGAATTGCGCATCTGGCGGAAAAGATCGCAGAGCGTTACTATGAGATTCCGAAAGACCAGAGAAACGGAAAATGCCAGATTACGGCAAGCTCCTCGTTCTTTATCCCGAAGCCGTTCACCCCGTTCCAGTGGGCACCGATGAACACGGAGAGGGAGTTTCTTGACAAAGCGGCGATTGTAAAGGCAGAGGTCCGCGCACAGCTGAATCAGAAGAGCATCCGTTACATTTATCATGAGGCAGATATTTCCCTTCTGGAGGGATTCCTTGCACGCGGTGACCGGAAATGTGCCGAAGTTATTGAAAAAGCGTACAGAAAAGGTGCTATTTTCGATGCCTGGTCCGAGTATTTCCGGAAAGATGCCTGGGAAGAAGCGTTTGCAGAGACCGGCATTGACGTTTCGTTCTATGCCTGCCGTGAGCGCAGCACCGATGAGATCCTTCCGTGGGATTTCCTTGATATCGGCGTGACGAAAAAATTCCTGATCCGCGAATGGGAGCGGGCACAGAAAGAAACCGTTACCCCGAACTGTAAGATGCAGTGTTCCGGCTGCGGAGCAAAATCATTCGGAGGAGGTGTCTGCTATGAAAATCAGAATTAAGTTTGCCAAAACAGGTGTGATGAAATTTGTGGGTCATCTGGATGTGATGCGTTACTTCCAGAAAGCAATCCGCCGTGCAGAACTTCCGATCGCTTATTCCGAGGGCTTCAGCCCGCACATGCTGCTGTCGTTTGCTTCTCCGCTCGGTGTCGGCATCAGCAGCACCGGTGAATATTTCGATATGGTGCTCGCGGAAGATATGAAAACCGACGAGATTGTAAAACGTCTGAATGCGACGATGGTTGAGGGAATGGAAGTGCTTTCCGCCCGCCATGTGCCGGATGGAAAAGCAAGCAAGGCAATGTCTCTCGTAGCAGGAGCCGATTATCTCGTGCAGTTCCGCGAGGGAAAAATGCCGGAGATTGATCTGGAAACGAAAGTACCGGTGTTTTTTGCACTTCCGCAGATTGAGATCATGCGAAAGACAAAACGAAGCGAAAAGCTGACCGATATCCGCCCATGGATTTACGATATGAAAGCAAAGAAAAGTGGTGTCTGGATGCAGCTCTCCACCGGAAGTGTTTCGAACCTGAAACCGGAGCTCGTGATGGAAGCGTTCTGCAAATGGTGCGGGGTTGAACTGCCGCCGTTTGCATACACGATTCTGCGCGAGGAAGTTTACGCAGACATCGGAACGGAAGAAGAGCGAAAGCTGGTTCCGCTGGAAGCATTAGGAGAAGAAGTTGAGTAAACGAGTTGTCATTGCCCATCTGCCGTGGGAGGGAAAAGATTACCTGGTACACACGCTGGTGGAAGGAGAAAAACCGGTCGAACTGACGGCCCTCTGCAGGGAGAAGGAAACGCTGCTTGGCAATATCTATGTCGGCCGGGTGGAAAAACTGGCGCCCGGGATCCGCGGGGCATTTGTCTCGTTTGCGGAGCAGCAGAGCTGTTTTCTTGATCTGTCCCGTGTAAAAGAAGGGTATCTTCTGAAAAAAGCACCGGGAACGGAACTGCATGTCGGAGATGAAATTGTCGTGCAGATCCAGCGGGAAGCGCAGAAAACGAAGCTTCCGTCGGCGACAGCAGAACTTTCTCTTTCGGGAAGTGCCCTGGCGCTCTATTATGGAAAGCCGGAAATCTCATGCTCGGGACGCCTTCTGCCGGAGCAGAAAAAACGGTTAAAAGAACTGGGAAGCCGGATGTTTCCAGAGCTTTCCGGCGGAAGCCTTCCGTTTGGCGTGATCTTCCGCACCGCATCCGCTGATGCTTCGGAAGAAGAGATCCGGCAGGAATATCTCGAGCTGTCCGAAAAACTCGCGCGGATTGTCCAGTATGGAACGATGCGGAGCCTGTACTCCTGCCTGTATCGGGCGTCAGATGCCGTGCCGGAGCTCGTCAAACGGTATGCACCGTCAGTTTCAGAACTTGTGACAGATGACAGAGAAACGTATGAGATCTGCAGAGAATATCTGGAGCGCCATGATTTTCACGACTGCCGCCTGACCTGGTATGAGGATCAGCTTACCACACTGACAAAGAAAGAAAATCTCGAAAATCACGTAAAACAGGCACTCGACAAACGTGTGGATCTGCCTTCCGGCGGATTCCTCGTGATCGAACCGACCGAAGCGCTGACCGCGATCGATGTGAACAGCGGAAAGCAGCTCGGCGGACGGAAAAATACGTTTCTGTACAGCGTAAACCAGGAGGCAGCCCGCGAAATCGCCCGCCAGATCCGCCTGCGCGGGATTTCCGGTCTGATCCTGGTTGACTTTATCAACATGCCGGAAAAAGAGCAGGAGGAGCGCCTTCTCGGCTTCCTGCAGGGTCTTGTGCGGGAAGATCCCGTTCCGACCAAAGTTGTGGATATGACGGTGCTTCATCTCGTGGAACTGACGAGAAAGAAAATCCGCCGGCCGCTGGCAGAACAGATGAAATGACAGTGACCTTACAAAGGAGGAATGAATATGGAACCACAAAAGAAACCGATTCACCTCAATGAAAATGATACCCCATATCTTTACGAACCCTTTCGAAACCAGATGCCGGCAAAACGGCCGCATCCGGCGGAAAAAGAAAAGATACTGAAACCATGGCAGGGCCTGCTGGTGTTTGCCTTTCTGATGGTTCTTTTTAATCTCGCCGGAATCCCGCTGGTTCTTGCAGGCGGGATGTATGGAAATGCGCTGGACGAGATCATTGTATTCCTGATCGGATCCATTCTCGTCGTACGGGCACTTCATATTCCGTTAAAAGAAGTGTTCCCATTAAAAAAGCCGGATGGAGCCGGAATCCTCGGAACCATTCTGATGTGGTATGTGACGTACCGCGGTGTGCTTGCCCTTTTCCTTCTGATGGAATGGATTTTCCCGCAGGAATACGCAAGCCTCTCGGAATCCATGGACAGCAGTATGGCGGGCCTTTCCTATTTCGGCGAGCTGCTTGTCGTTGCGCTGACACCGGCCATCTGTGAAGAAGCACTGCACCGCGGTCTTCTGCAGTACAGCCTGCGCGGAATCAAAAAGAAATGGGTGATGCTGCTTCTGATGGGCGTTTATTTTGGCGCTTTCCACATGAGCATCGTCCGTTTTCTTCCGATGATGATGATGGGAATCGTTCTCTCGTATGTGCGGATGAAGACCGACAACATGTTTTACAGCTCGCTGTTTCATTTCGTCCATAACGCATCGACGATTGTGGCGAGCATTGCGGCAAGCTTCCTCTATATGTTCTCGCAGGGGAACGCAGCAGCAGGCAGCGGATACGCAACGGAAACGTACATCGGCATGTATCTGATCGAAGCGGCGCTGATGCCGATCGGTCTTTATATGGGAAGCCGTCTTCTGATGTACCAGCAGACAAAAAGCGAAGGATTTTTCCCGAAGGAGAGAAGAAAAAAGACCATTGCAAAAATCGTAATTCCGACCATTCTGCTGATCCTTGGCGGACTGTTTTTCCTTGGTATTGGTATGATGTAAAAAGAATCAAAAGCAGTTTGGGCAATTTTGCAGAAATGTCCAAGCCGGGTAGAAAACAGGTACGATTTATGATAGAATAACAGCAAATCAAGCGTTACACGATATTACAGAAAGGAAAAGCTGTTTCTCTAACAAGAGACAGCAGGAATAAGAACTATGGCAAGAACAGCTATTGCTACCGACAGCAACAGCGGTATTACACAGAGTCAGGCGAAAGAGCTGGGCGTTTTTGTCCTTCCGATGCCTTTCTTCATGCGCGGAAAAATCCAGTTTGAGGATATCGACCTGACACAGGAACAGTTTTACGAGATTCTGGCAGAGGATGCGGCTGTTTCCACATCTCAGCCGTCTCCGGGAGATCTGATGGATTTTTGGAACAAAATTCTCGAAGAGTACGATGACATTGTTTACATTCCGATGTCAAGCGGCCTTTCCACCTCCTGTGATACAGCGACCGTGCTGTCCGAGGACTACGAAGGAAAAGTGCAGGTTGTCAACAACCAGAGAATCTCCGTTACGCAGCAGCAGTCTGTTCTGGATGCAAAGAAAATGGCAAACCGCGGCGTGGCAGCGAAAGACATTAAAGCAATTCTGGAAGAGGATGCGCTGGATGCAAGTATCTATATTATGGTAGATACGTTAAAATACCTGAAAAAAGGCGGCCGCGTTACGCCGGCAGCAGCCATGATCGGAACCGTTTTAAATATCAAACCGGTGCTGACGATCCAGGGAGAGAAGCTTGACGCGTTTGAAAAAGCGCGCGGTGTGAAACAGGCAAAGAAAGCCATGATCAAGGCTATGAAAAAAGATATGGACAAACGCTTCGCAAAAGAGCGTGCAGCCGGCATCATGGGACTTCACATTGCCTATACCGCAAACGACAAAGAAGTAATCGATGGATGGATTGCCGAAGTAAAAGAAGCCTTCCCGGATTTTGAAGTCGATGCGCATCCGCTGTCCTTAAGCGTTGCCTGCCACATCGGACCTGGCGCACTGGCAATTGCATGCGAAAAAAAATCTGCAATTTCCTGAAAAATACTATTGACAAACAGCAGACGTGATGATATATTGTAGAAGTATGCCGCACAGAGAGGTAAAAGAGTCGAAAGACCACCGAATCTGGCGAGTAATTGATAGGGAGGTGCCATATGTACGCAATTATTGCAACAGGTGGTAAACAGTACAAGGTAGCTGAAGGCGATGTTATCCGAGTAGAGAAACTTGGCGTTGAAGCTGGAGAAACCGTAACTTTTGATCAGGTACTTGCAGTAAGCAATGACGGACTGAAAGTTGGCGAGGACGTTAAAAATGCATCCGTAACCGCATCTGTAGTTGGAAACGGTAAAGGCAAAAAAGTTATCGTTTACAAGTATAAGAGAAAAACTGGTTATCATAAGAAAAACGGTCACAGACAGCAGTACACTGAAGTGAAGATTGAAAAAATCAACGCTTAAGTCTTATGATTTGTATAACCGTAACAGAGTCTGACGGCGAGTACATCTCCGTGGAGTCAAACGGTCATGCAGGCTATGCAGAGGAAGGGCAGGATATCATCTGTGCCGCTGTCTCCGCATTGATTGTAAACACCGTAAATTCCGTGGAAACATTGACAGAGGATCTGATTATAAGTGAGGCTGGAGATGGATACGTGTATTTTTCATTCCCGAATGGGTATTCTGAAAGTACCGCACTTCTTGTAAAATCACTTTTGCTGGGCCTCGAAAGTATCCGCCGCGATTATGGAGCACAATACTTAGAGATCGCATTCAAGGAGGTGTAATACCATGTTAAATATGAACCTTCAGATTTTCGCTCATAAAAAAGGAGTTGGTTCTACCAAGAACGGTAGAGATTCCGAGTCCAAGAGATTAGGAGCAAAAAGAGCTGACGGACAGGTTGTAAAGGCTGGAAACATTCTTTACAGACAGCGTGGAACCAAGATTCATCCAGGCGTGAACGTAGGAATCGGAAAAGACGATACCTTATTCGCTATGGTTGACGGACGCGTAGCTTTCGAAAGAAAAGGACGTGACAAAAAACAGGTTTCCGTATATCCGGTAGCAACAGAAGAGTAAGACAAAGGTGCGGCTTCAAATCTTAAGAGGTTTGAAGCCGTTTTTGTTAATAATAATTAAAGGTCCAACAGACCGATTTGGATTTAGATAAAACAAGACAGGAGAATACCATGTTTGCAGACAGAGCAAAAATTCTGATCCGCTCCGGTAAGGGCGGAGACGGACATGTCAGTTTCCGCAGAGAGCTTTTTGTACCGAACGGCGGGCCGGACGGCGGCGATGGCGGCAAAGGCGGAGACGTTATTTTTGAAGTTGACGAAGGACTGAATACACTGGTTGATTACCGCCACAGAAGAAAGTTTTCTGCTACCGACGGCGAGCCGGGCGGAAAACGCAGATGCCATGGCGGAAACGGCGCAGATATTGTCCTGAAAGTACCGGAAGGAACCGTCATTATGGACGCTGCGAGCGGAAAAGTCATCGCAGATATGTCCGGTGAAAACCGCCGTCAGGTTGTATTAAAAGGCGGAAAAGGTGGAAACGGAAATATGCATTACGCAACCGCTACCATGCAGGTTCCGAAATACGCCCAGCCAGGCCAGCCGGCACAGGAGCTGGAAGTAAGAATGGAACTGAAAGTCATCGCGGACGTCGGACTCGTCGGCTTCCCGAACGTTGGAAAATCGACCCTGCTTTCCCGCGTGACAAATGCAGAACCGAAAATTGCAAATTATCACTTTACCACGCTTTCCCCGAACCTCGGTGTCGTAGACCTTGAGGGCTGCAGCGGATTTGTTATCGCAGATATCCCGGGACTGATCGAGGGTGCATCGGAAGGAGTCGGCCTCGGCCATGAATTCCTGCGCCACATCGAGAGAACCCGCGTGATGATCCATGTAGTAGACGTTGCATCGACCGAGGGAAGAGATCCGGTGGATGATATCAACAAGATCAACAAAGAGCTCGAAGCCTATAACCCGGAGATCGCAAAACGCCCGCAGATCATCGCGGCCAATAAGACCGATGCGATCTATGTAGAAGAGGGCGAAGAGGATCCGGTGGAACGTCTGAAAAAAGAGTTCGAGCCGAAAGGCATCCCGGTTTATCCGATTTCTGCCGTCAGCGGAAAAGGCTTAAAAGAGCTTTTATATGCCGTACAGAAAAAACTCGATGAGCTTCCGAAAGAGCGTATGGTCTTCGAGCAGGAATTCTTCCCGGAGGATATGCTTCTTGCCGAGAACCTGCCGTACACCGTCGAGCAGGACCCGGAGGACGAGCACCGCTTCATCATCGAGGGACCGAAGATCGAGAAAATGCTCGGCTACACCAATCTGGATTCCGAGAAAGGTTTTGCTTTCTTCCAGCGGTTCTTAAAAGATACCGGTATCTTAGACGAACTCGAGCAGGCCGGCATCCAGGAAGGCGATACCGTCAAGATGTATGGATTTGAATTTGATTATTATAAATAGAACGAATAAATAACGAAGGAGGAGACGTATGACCAGCAAGCAGAGAGCATACCTGAAAGGCCTTGCCATGACCATGGAACCGATCCTGCAGGTAGGAAAAAGCAGCATCACGCCGGAGCATACCGCTGCTGTAGCAGAGGCACTTGAGGCGAGAGAACTAATTAAAATCAATGTACTGCAGAACTGCCTCGATGATCCAAGAGAGATCGCAGAAGTTCTGGCAGAACGCACCAATTCCCAGGTCGTACAGGTGATCGGCAAAAAGATCGTGCTGTACAAAGAGGGCAAAAAAGAGAAAAAGAAAATTCAGCTTCCGAAATAATCCGCAGGAAAGAACCGCCGGGACCGGAGCATACCGCTGCAGTTCCGGCGCTTTTTGAGGAAAACGTATGGAAAAGAAAAACAGAAAAATTGGCATTATGGGAGGCACATTCGATCCCATTCATATCGGTCATCTGATCCTTGGCGAGGCGGCGTACGAGCAGTTCGGGCTTGATGAAGTCTGGTTCCTTCCGGCCGGAAATCCGCCACATAAACGGAACCGGGCGGGACGGGCAAAGAATGCACAGCGTGTCGAGATGGTGCGCCGTGCCATCGCATCCAATCCGCATTTTGTGCTCTGCACCAAAGAGATGAAAGATGAGGGCTATACCTACAGTTATCGGACGCTTGAGGCGATGCGGAAGGAACATCCGTGCACGGAGTTTTACTTTATCATTGGAGCGGATTCCCTGTTCTATTTTGATGAGTGGAAAAATCCAGAGCGGATCTGCGCCGCGGCAAAGATCCTTGTGGCGACTAGGGATCGGGCAAAAGAGAAAGAGCTTCTGGCCTGTATGGAACGAAATGCAAAAAAACTTCACGGTACCTTTCTGAAACTCGACACACCGAATCTGGATGTTTCTTCCCACGAACTGCGGGAATGGATCCGGGAAGGAAAATCCGTGAAATACTATCTGCCGGATTCTGTGATTTCCTACATTCAGGAGCAGAAAATCTATCAGGATTAGAGGAAGAGCAGGATGGAACAGTACGATTTATGGAAACTGGACAAAAAACTCCAGAAGGAAGTCGATGAAGACCGCTATCATCACACGCTCGGTGTGATGTTTACCGCAGCATCCATGGCGATGGTATGGGGCGAGGATCTCGAAAAAGCCCGTGTCGCGGGACTGCTTCACGACTGTGCAAAATGCATTCCGAATAAGAAAAAAATCACCATGTGTGAGAAAAATAAGATTGAAATCACTGAGTTTGAGCGGAACAATCCGTTTTTGATCCATGCCAAGCTCGGTGCATTTCTGGCGAAGGACAAGTATAAGGTGGAAGATCCGGAGATCTTAAGTGCCATCACCTGGCATACGACAGGAAAAGAAGATATGACATTGCTGGAGAAGATCATCTATATCGCAGATTATATCGAGCCGGCACGAAACAAGGCACCACACCTTACCCGCCTTCGGAAGCTGGCATTCACCGATATCGACGAATGCATGTATGAAATTTTAAAAGACAGTATGGCGTATCTGTCGGAAAACCCGAAGACGATGGACCCGATGACGGAGCAGGCGTATCAGTTCTATGAGGCACTGCACCGGGAACGGACGGCAAAGGAGGAAGCATAAATGAGCGAAGCAAAACAGACTGCAAAACTTGCACTGGAAGCACTGGAAGATAAAAAAGCAATGGATGTCCGCATTCTGGACATTACCCATGTTTCGACTCTGGCAGATTATTTCATGATCGCCAGCGGAAGCAACCGCAACCAGGTACAGGCGATGGCAGACAACGTAGAGGAGGTACTCGGAAAAGCCGGCGTACATCCAAAACAGATCGAAGGCTATCAGACCGCAAACTGGATTCTGATGGACTACGGCGATGTTGTCATCCACATCTTTGATGAGGAGAACCGCCTGTTCTACGATCTGGAGAGAATCTGGAGAGACGGTAGAGTCGTAGAAAAAGAAGAGATTATGTAAGTTAGGTGGAAAAAGGCGCAGAAAATCCGGAACCGTGCAGAGAAAGGCGGACGGGTTCTCTGCGCCTTTCTGGTGTTTGGAACGCATATGATAAAGAAAAAGGGGAATATCACACGATGAAAAAAATAGAAAGCGGATCGCTTGCTGTGATGCTCGATGAAGAGACGCTGGGACTTAGGATCGAAAAAGACGGCGTTGTCTGGAATACGGATCCGAAAAAGACACCGGAACTGATTTTTGCAGAGGGAACATACCGTTTCCTGGATGCAGAGGAGATTTCCCATGAGGTCTATTCCTTCGGCGTCGGATGCGGCATCCGGAGCCGTTATGCGGGATTTGCGGGAACACCGTATGCCTTCGAGACGATTATCTGGATCGAAGCTGTGGATGAAACATTTTGGATGGAGTGGATTCCGCTCTGCGAGGAGGGACTGCATCCGGTAAAGGTGCTGTGGCCGACGGCAATGGAGTTTACAAACGGGCGCGATGACTGGTATACACTCCTTACCGAGGGACAGGGACTTCTGATTCCGAATACCTGGAAGACGGAACTTGGAAAGCTTTCGTTTGACGGCAGATTTGAGACCTCCGGCGGCTATATGCCGTGGTTTGGCCAGGTGAAGGAAAGATGCGGCTATACAGCGATCTGTACAACACCGTGGAACGTCGGTTATCAGGCAGAGCACCCGGCAGGCGGCCCGTATACCAGCGTGGGGGCATGGCTGGAGCCAAGCCTTGGAACAATGAATTACCGCCGCGTATTCCGTTATACGTTTTTAAATAACTGCGATTATAACGACCTCTGCAAAACATACCGTCAGTATGTACGGGAACAGGGCCATCTGCGCACTTTGAAAGAAAAGGCAGTACAGAATCCGTCCATTCACGATCTTGTGGGAACGTGTTTTGTTCATACGGGAATCAAGACGGTTGTGCAGCCAGAGTCCGGCTTTTTCGATCCGCAGAATCCGGAGAAAAATAACCGCGTAGTGCCGTTTTCCGTGCGCGAACAGCAGATCCGCGAAATTCATGATCTCGGCGTAGAGAAAGTCTATCTTCATCTGGACGGCTGGGCAGAACCGGGGTATGACAACCAGCATCCGGACTACACACCGGCATGCCAAGCGGCCGGCGGATGGGAAGACATGAAATCGCTTGTCGATACGATGCATGATTTCGGCTACAAATTCGGTATTCACGACCAGTACCGCGATTATTACCATGCAGCGCCGAGCTACGATGAAAATTATGCCTGCCGCCTTCCGGATAGAACGATACCGGGACACAGTTACTGGGCGGGCGGACCGCAGAGCTATCTCTGTGCAACGCAGGCACCGTTCTATGTGAAACGGAATTTTGCCGAGCTGAAGAAAAACGGAATCCGGCTTGACGGTGCATACCTCGATGTGTTTACGTGCAACGAGGGCGACGAGTGCGCAAATCCGGAGCATGTGATGACGAGAAGAGACTGCTATACGTACCGCGGAAACTGCTTCTCCTGGCTGCTATCACAGGGGATTCTCTCAAGCTCCGAGGAGGTCAGCGACTGGGCCGTTCCGTATCTGGTATTCTGCCATTATGCGCCGTACGACTTTATGCTGCGCCCGGCAGAGACACCGAAAAAAGGAATCCCGGTGCCGCTCTTTAATCTTGTGTATCATGACTGTGTGATCGAGCCGTGGATGATGGACCGTGTTTCAAAAGACGAGGACTATATGCTGTATGCGCTTCTTGCAGGCGGTGCACCGTATCTTGTACGGGACGGCGCATATCCGAATACAGATGGTGCATTTGACGGGGAGAAAATCAGTCTGGAAGAGATGACAGAAAGATGCCGCGTTGTAACGGAGCTGCATGAAAAAACGGCACTCCTGGAACTGGTACGCCACGAGTGTATGACGGTGGACGGAAGCGTACAGAAGAGTGAATTTTCCGATGGAACATATGTTATTTGTGACTTTGCAGAGCAGATATATGAAATCGGATACGGGGCATAAAAGAAAAGCGCCACATGTAGATTTTGTTCTTATAAAAATACAAGATTTTGTGGTTTTCCTTGTATTTTTTCAAGTGCATATCTTGCGCGGAAAGCAGAGATTTGTTATATTATGCATGCGGAGGTGTTCATGCCCGGTGCAAAGAAGATGCCGGAGCGTGACGAAACAAAATAACACCAGAAAGGAACAAAGCAAATGAGAGAATTTGAACAGTGGGATGGCTTTACCGGAAGACTCTGGAAAGAAGGCATCGACGTACGTGACTTTATTCAGAACAACTATACTCCATATGACGGAGATGAGAAATTCCTGGAGGGACCAACAGAGGCTACAGACCGTCTGTGGGGCAAATTACAGGAACTCCAGAAAGAAGAGCGTGCAAAAGGCGGCGTTCTGGATATGGAGACAGACGTTGTAAGCGGAATCACAGCTTACGGCGCAGCATATATCGATGACAGCATGAAAGATCTGGAGCAGGTAGTTGGTCTTCAGACAGACAAACCGCTGAAACGTGCATTTATGCCGTATGGTGGAATTAAAATGGCTGAGCAGTCCTGCGAGACTTACGGCTACAAACCAAGTGAGAAGCTTCATGAAATTTTCACTAAATATCACAAAACACATAACCAGGGTGTATTCGACATCTACACACCAGAGATGATGAAAGCCCGTCATAATAAAATCCTGACCGGTCTGCCGGATACCTATGGCCGTGGCCGTATCGTAGGCGACTACCGTCGTGTTGCTCTGTACGGTATTGATTACCTGATCGAGCGCAAAAAAGCAGACTTCGCTGCAACCAATCGTCAGGGAATGCGTCGTGGTGACTTCCAGTTAAGAGAAGAGATCGCTGACCAGGTCAGAGCACTGCAGGATATGAAAGTTATGGCACAGTCCTATGGCTATGACATTTCCGAGCCGGCTAAGAACGCAAGAGAAGCTGTTCAGTGGCTGTACTTCGGATACCTTGCAGCTATCAAAACTCAGAACGGTGCTGCAATGAGCGTTGGCCGTGTATCTACTTTCCTTGACATCTACATCGAAAGAGATATCGAAAAAGGAATCCTGACCGAGAAAGAGGCTCAGGAGCTGATCGACCATCTGGTAATGAAATTCCGTATGGTTAAATTCGCAAGAATTCCGTCTTACAATCAGCTGTTCTCCGGTGACCCGGTATGGGCTACTCTGGAAGTTGCCGGTATGGGAATCGACGGACGTTCTATCGTTACAAAGAACGATTTCCGTTTCCTGCATACACTGGAAAACATGGGACCGTCCCCAGAGCCGAACCTTACTGTTCTGTACTCTGAGAATCTTCCGGAAGCTTTCAAGAAATATGCAGCTCATATTTCTGTACAGACAAGCTCCATCCAGTATGAGAACGATGATGTAATGCGTCCGGTATGGGGCGATGATTACTCCATCTGCTGCTGTGTATCTGCTACCGAGACCGGTAAGGAGATCCAGTTCTTCGGCGCTCGTGCAAACCTTGCAAAATGCCTTCTGTACGCGATCAACGGCGGTAAAGACGAGAAGACAAAACAGCAGGTTGCTCCGGAATATCAGCCGATCACTGCTGAGTATCTGGACTATGATGAGGTTATGAAGAAATACGACGTTATGATGGACTGGCTGGCTCATCTGTACGTTGGAACTCTGAACATGATCCACTACATGCATGACAAATACTACTATGAGGCAGCAGAGATGGCTCTGATCGACACCGATGTAAGACGTACCTTTGCAACCGGTATCGCAGGATTCTCTCACGTAGTAGACTCCTTAAGCGCAATCAAATACGCTAAAGTTAAAGTTATCCGTGACGAAGAAGGAATGGCTGTTGACTTCGAGACAACCGGCGACTTCCCAAGATACGGCAACGACGATGACAGAGCAGACGAGATCGCTGTATGGCTGCTTCGTACCTTCATGGACAAACTGAAATACTGCCATACCTATCGTGATTCTGAGCCGACTACCTCTATCCTTACCATTACTTCCAACGTTGTATATGGTAAAGCAACTGGTTCTCTGCCGGACGGAAGAAAAGCCGGTGAGCCTCTGTCTCCGGGAGCTAACCCGTCTTACGGCGCAGAGAAGAGCGGACTTCTTGCTTCCCTGAACTCTGTAGCAAAACTGCCGTATGAGGACGCTCTGGACGGAATCTCCAACACCCAGACCATCAACCCGGGCGCACTTGGCCACAACGACGAAGAGCGTACCGAGAACCTGGTACACGTTCTGGACGGATACTTCGAGCAGGGTGCACATCACCTGAACGTAAACGTATTCGGAACCGAAAAACTGATCGACGCAATGGAGCACCCGGAGAAACCGGAGTATGCAAACTTCACAATCCGTGTATCCGGCTATGCAGTTAAATTCATCGACCTGACAAAAGAGCAGCAGATGGACGTAATTGCACGTACCTGCCACGATCATATGTAATTTCTGAAAATGTTATTTCTAAAGCCCCCGCGGCCGCAGCAATGCGGCTGTGGGGGCTTTTTGTATATCGCTGCTTGAATTCCAGTAAAATCCACTTGATTTAGAGTACATAAAATGAGAAAATTTATCAGATGCAGAACGCTAATTGAAAAACTTTTATCAAGTAATTCATAGCGTAAGTTACGAGTTAATGTTATAATACCAAAGTTAGGATTTCCTAACATAAGAAAAAATGGAGTTTTATTTATGAAAAAGAAAATTGTTGCAGCATTTTGTCTTGCCATGGTGATGACGGTCGGCGGATGTTCCGGTGCGGGGACAGCAGCGCAGCCGGAGAGCAGTGAAAGTCAGACACAGCCGGCGTCTGTTTCGGAGTCTTCGAGCAGTTCTGACGCTTCGGAAGAGAATTCCACGCAGAAATCCGCATCATCCACAGCTTCTTCCGATGCCGCAGATGCATCGAGCAGCCGAGATATTTTTGCTATGGATACGTACATGACGGTCACTGCCTATGGTCCGAATGCAGAAACGGCGGTGGATCAGGCACAGCAGGAGATTGAGCGGCTGGATGCACTTCTGTCGACCGGAGAGGAGACGAGTGAAGTAGCGCAGATCAATGCAAACGGCGGCGGAACCTTATCGGAGGATACCACCTATCTGCTGGAACGCTCGCTGGATCTGTATGACAGCACAAACGGCGTTTTCGACATCGCAATTTATCCGATCATGGACGCCTGGGGTTTTACAACCGGAAATTATACGATTCCTTCGGATGAGACGATCGAAAGCCTCCTTCCGCTGACCGATGCCAATGATATCCTTTACGACAAGGACAGCGCATCCATCAGCTTTGCCAAGGACGGCATGAAAATCGACTTCGGCGGAATTGCAAAAGGCTATACCTCCGGCAGAATCGCCGATATTTACCGGGAATGCGGTGTGACGAGCGGGCTCATCAACCTCGGTGGAAACGTTCAGGTTGTCGGCACGAAAACGGATGGCAGCAAATGGCGTGTTGCCGTGCAGAGTCCGGAAGCGGAGGATGATTATCTCGGCATTCTCTCGACGGCCGACCGGGCGGTTATTACTTCTGGCGGCTATGAGCGGTATTTCGAACAGGACGGCATGAAATATCATCACATCATCGACCCATCGACCGGTCATCCGGCAAATAACGGTCTGGTGTCGGTGACGATCGTAAGTGCTGACGGAACACTGGCGGATGGCCTTTCTACTTCTCTTTTCATCATGGGAAAGGACAAGGCGGCCGAATACTGGCGTGCACACAGCGATGAATTTGACACCATTCTGGAGGATGAGGACGGAGTTCTGTATGTAACCGAAGGAATTGCCGATGATTTCGCATCCGATCACGAGACAAACATTATCAGGAAAGACGGTGATACATAACCATGGGAAAATGGAAAAAACTGACAGCATTTGCACCGGCTCTCGCGGCAGTTATCGTAGCAGCCTGCGCCGGTATTTCGCTGAATGGCTACACTGCACCGGTTTACGCCGTAGAGCAGCCGGAGGCACTGGTGACACCGGAGCCGGAACAGGATACCGATGCAGCGGAAAAGAAAGATGATACAAAAAAGAAGGACGATACCAAAAAGACAACCGATACCGAAGCAGAACTTGTCGCAGCCGTCGGTTCCGGCAGCTTTGAGCTGGCGGACGGAACGTACGAAGGAAGCGGAACAGGTTTTGGCGGTACGATTACAGTCTCTGTCGTATTGAAAGACAAAACGATTCAGTCGATTTCGATTGTAAGCGCTCCCGGCGAGGACGCAGCTTTCCTGAACCGTGCAAAGGGAGTTATCGACCGTATCATCGCATCCCAGAGTGTGGATGTGGACACGGTTTCCGGTGCAACTTTCAGTTCAAAAGGTATCCTTGCAGCCGTGAAAAATGCACTGACCGGTCAGGAGGACACTTCAGAACCGGCATCCGCATCAGGAGCGGCAGGCGGCGGAACAGTTACGGTATCTAAAATTGAAGAGCCGGCTGCCTACCGGGATGGAACGTATTACGGAACTGGAACGGGATTTGGCGGCACAATGAAAGTCTGTGTTGTTGTCAGCGGCGGAAAAATTGCTTCGATTGATATTGTGGAAAACAGCGATACGCCAAGCTACCTTTCCAGCGCTTCCTCTCTGATTTCGACGATTATCTCAACACAGAGTACGAATGTGGATACGGTCTCCGGCGCGACATACAGCTCCCGCGGTATTATTGAAGCTGTGCGGAGTGCCTTAAGTCAGGCGGCAGTGAACGGGTCTTCCAGTACAAACGGAGGAAGCCAGGGCAATACAAACAACGGAAACAACAGTCAGAATAACGGCCAGAACAATAACAACTCGTCTGCATCCAAGGGAAGTTTTCCTTATCAGGACGGAATTTATTACGGAACGGCCGCCGGTTTCCAGGGAGACATCAAAGTGGCGGTAGCCCTGCAGGATCAGACGATCAAAGCGGTACTGATTCTGGAAAACGAAGATGACGAGACATTCTTCAACCGTGCCAAAGTCGTAGCGGACCGCATCGTAGACGGACAGAAAACCGATGTGGATCTCGTATCCGGCGCAACGTACAGCTCCCGCGGCATCCAGAACGCAGTAAAACAGGCGCTGGAAAATGCGAAGAAGGCAACAAACGGCGAGACCGTTCCGGATAACGGAACGAGCAGCGGCGGAACCACAACGATTCCGGAAGGAAAATTCCCATACGAGGAAGGCATTTACTACGGAACCGGCGAGGGCTATCTGGGAGACATTACAACGGCAGTTGTCATTCAGGATGAGACGATCAAGGCAATTCTCGTGACCGAGAGTGAAGATGACGAAGCATTCTTAAAACGCGCAAAACAGACAGCAAAGGACGTTGTGAAAAACCAGACACTGGAAGTTGACACCGTTTCCGGCGCAACCTACAGCTCCAGGGGAATTCTTGCGGCAATCGAGGAAGCTTTAAAAGAGGCAGAACGCGTAACTGAGGAAAAGAAAAATCCAACCCCGACACCGACGGAAACACCAACCCCGACCGAAATCCCGGAGCCAACTGAGACGCCAACACCAACCCCGACGGAAACTCCGGAACAAAAGATCTATCAGGACGGCGAATACACAGCGATTGCCGTCTGCGAGCCGGATGAAGATGAAGATTTTACCGCTTATCAGCTTTCTGTGACGGTAACAATTGAAAACGATAAAATCGTAGCGTTAAGCAACATCACCGGTGACGGAGACAGTCAGAATGCCTCCTACATCCGCCGCGCATCCGAAGGAACCTCCAAAATCAAAGGCGTTTCCGCTCAGATTCTGGAAACCGGAACGCTTGAAAACATCGACACCGTTTCCCGTGCAACCTGCTCCTCAAAAGCCATTCTTGAGGCATGCCGGAATGCGCTGGATGCTGCGAAAGTAACGCAATAAAGGGGAAAACAGATGAGACAATTGATTGTTCGTTTTTTGAATGTCGCTGTCATTGCTGCTGTTCTGATCGGCTACAATACCGTACTCGATAAAAGAGACAAAGAGGATCAGATCGCGCGGCTCTCGGCAGAGCTTGAGACGACCCAGCTTCAGAAGGAAAATCTGCAGGCCGCAGCAGCTGCATCCAACACGGCGGATACGGCCGCAAGTGAAGCAGCAGAAGCAGAAGGGCAGTACGTGGACGGTACGTATGACGGTGAAGCTGACGGCTTCGGCGGCACCATTGCAGTTGAAGTAACCGTAGAGGGCGGCCAGATTACCGATCTTGCCATCACATCCGCCGACGGCGAGGACAGTGCGTATCTGTCAAACGCGGAGGCGATCATTCCAAAGATTATTGAGGCACAGTCCGCCGATGTTGATACGATCAGCGGAGCAACATTCAGCTCCACCGGTATCAGAAATGCGGCGCAGGAAGCAATAGAAAAGGCGGAGAAATAACATGAAAAATTTAGATCTATCCACATTACCGGCAAAGAAGAGAAAACAGATCGTTTCCTGCCTGCGTGCCGGAATCCAGCTTTTATATTTCCTGTTTCTTCCGTCAGTATTTACCGCTGCATTTAACGGAGTGAAATACATTTTTACGCAGCTTGGACAGGGTGAAAAAATTGAGATGACCGCGTTTGTGTCGGCTCTGCTCCTTGTCTGTGCATTTACGATCGTATTCGGAAGATTTTTCTGCGGTTTTGCATGCGCTTTTGGAAGTCTGGGGGATGCAATGCATGCAATTTATGGTATAATCTGTAAGAAACGTAAAAAGAAGCCCATACGCATCAAACCGGAACTGGCAAAAAAACTGGCGCTGGTCAAATACGGCATTCTGCTTCTGATTGCTCTTTGCTGCTTTGCAGGAGTTTATCAGAAAGCAAGAGGAACAAGCCCGTGGGATGTCTTTTCCATGCTGCATGCGGGAAATTTCCGACTTTCCTCTTATATTCCAGGCATTGTTCTTCTGGTGCTGATCCTGGTCGGCATGTTCTTTGAGGAGCGCTTTTTCTGCCATTTCCTGTGCCCAATGGGAGCTGTCTTTTCTCTGCTTCCGATCCTGCCGTTCTTTACTCTGCACCGAAAACGCGAAAACTGCATCCGCGGCTGCAGCGCCTGCACGAGACAGTGCCCGTCAGCGGTGGAACTGCCATCCGATGGATACGTGGAGATCTCCGGCGACTGTTTCCAGTGCCAGAAATGTATTGATACGTGTCCGAAAGGTAATATCCGCTGCGGGGTAAAGGAATTTCACGGAAATGAAATCCTCTTTACGCTGTTCCGTGCTGTATTCCTGCTGACACTGCTGTTATGGGCTGGCATCTGATTCAGAATAAGGAAAACTATATGAAGAAAAAAGATCTGATTCTGGCAGGCGCCGTTCTGCTCCTGGCTGGAATCCTTGCCCTGGCGCTTCGGCTGCCGAAAACGGAAAATGGAAATACCATGAAAGTCACGGTGGACGGCGAGGTCTACGGAACGTATTCACTCGCAGAAAATCAGACCGTGAAAATTCAGACGGGTCACGGAACGAATGTCCTGGTGATCGAAAACGGAAGTGTCCATATGGAAGAAGCTGACTGCCCGGACGGCTACTGCAAAAGACAGGGTACGATTTCCCGGGTAAATGAGACGATCGTGTGCCTGCCGCATAAGCTGGTTGCGGAGGTAGAAAGTGACGGATCCACAACGGACGACGCCGACGATGCGCCGGATGTGATTGTAAAATAATACCAGCTTAGAAGAAAGGAATTGGAATTTATGAGAGACAGCCGCACTGCAAGCAGAAAAATTGCCTTATGCGCCATGCTGATGGCACTTGCCATGATCTTCAGTTATGTGGAGGTACTGATCCCGATCAACCTCGGTGTTCCTGGAATCAAACTCGGCATTGCCAATCTGGTTGTAGTCGTCGGCCTCTTTTTCCTTCCGGCAGGGGAAGTCCTGATGATTTCCGTCGCCCGCATTCTTCTGATGGGGTATCTGTTCGGAAATGGAATGTCCATCCTTTACAGCCTTGCCGGCGGGCTTTTGAGCTTTCTTGTGATGCTTCTGCTGAAACACATCAAGGGCTTTAGTATCACCGGCGTAAGTATTGCAGGAGGCGTGACGCACAATGTCGCGCAGATCTGCGTGGCGGCTCTCGTGGTGCAGAACCGCAAACTGTTCTATTATCTGCCGGCGCTTCTCGTGGCCGGAGTCATCACCGGAATGCTGATCGGAATCCTTTCGGACCGCATTCTTTCTGCGGTAAAACGCGATGGACGAAAGAGTTCTTCGCGGTGAAAACTCCATATCTACGGAATTTTTTCTGTGTGGGAACGAAAATCATCCCACAAACTTCACAGTATCGGATCATTAAATAGTAAAAATACTCAATAAGCAGAATCTGTGCCTCTTTTGAGAAAAAATAATCAGTTAAGAGTTAGACAAAACGATCAAAAATTAGTAGAATAATCTACGGTTAGTTAAAACAATTATTGATTAGTGAAAACTAATATAATAATGAAGGACAGTTTTGCCCCTGTTTTTCCTGCAAAACTGTGGAAAAGGAAAAAGGAGGAAGTTATGATCAAAAGAAAAGAACTTCAGAAAAAATCATTAGCAGCCGTAATGGCAGCTTCCATGACCATGAGCCTGCTCCCGGGAACCGCACTGGCGGATGCTACAAGTGGCGTGCTGGCAGATGGCACTTATGAGTCTACGGCTCATGTTACCAGAACTGCAGAAGACGATGAGGATGAGAATGCATGGGATGAATATGACGTTAATGTCAAAATCACAGTTGCAGACGGTAAGTTTTCTGATATTGCAGTAACACCTGGTTCTGGATACAATACAGAAAATGCTACATATTTTAAAAAAGCAGCTACAAACAGCAAAGGATTCAAAACGAAACTTCTTGGAAAAGATGCAACGATTGAAAACATTGAAGGATGGGATATTGTATCGGGTGCAACCAGAACTTCGAATGCAGTAAAAACCGCGGCTCTTGCAGCAACCCAAAAAGCAACCCCGACTCCAGAAGCAGTAGACACCACAGCACTTGAAAAAGCAATCGCAGATGCCGAAGCATTAAAGGAAGCTGACTACACCGCAGACTCCTGGAAAGCTGTCCAGACTGCTCTTACCGCAGCAAAATCTGCTCTTTCTGCAAAAGAATCCCAGAGCGCTGTTGATACCGCGAAAGATGCGCTGAATACTGCAGTAAAAGGCCTTGTTAAAGCACCGACTCCGACGGCGACCCCGACAGCAACGCCAACCGCAACCCCAACGGCGACCCCGACCGAGACTCCAACTGAGCAGGTGGCTTACGTTCTGATGAACATTCCGTATGATGAATTTTATGCTGCAGATGTAAACAACTCTGTTCCAGTGGATGTATTTTCTTCCGCAACGAAGAGCAAAACAAGAACAGCCACTCTTGCCGGTGGTTCTTATCATACCAATGCAGATGGAAGTGCAATCAATGGAATTACCTTCCCGGTTAAAGTAACAGGAGTGGATCTTTCCAAATTTAAGAAAGTAACAGATTCTGACTCTGTAAGTATTACAGTAACAAACCGTGGTCAGACATCTACACAGACATACACCGGAAAAGACGCCTTATTTGAAAACTCAGACTATGCATATTATGTATTAAGCGAAGCACCTTCTTACTACAAAGAAGCAACGGTAAATGCAGATGGCTCTCTTTCTTTTGGAAAAACAGTTGGAACTGCAATTGAACTGACCAATGTATCTCCGGAATTTATGACTGAATCAAACTATGGTGATTATCAGCTGGATCTCGATGGACTGGAGAATACCATTGATGTTGGAAACGATCAGATCTATGGTGTTATTGTCAGTACAAAAGAAGGCAATGACTATGGTATGCGTCATGTCGAGAATATCTGGCGTGGAACGGAACTGGCATGGTCAACTGGATTTACAACGCAGGTACATGGCTGCCCGACTTCTTCTGCACATTACAAGAGCATGATGGGACAGCATATCAATAAGGTTACTTATTATACCAGCAAAGGAATCTACACGATTCCAGTGAATGATATTTTTGTTCCAACAAAATTTGAGGCAAGTGTATCCGTAGAAGACGCTTCTCTTTCCGCTGGAAAGACAACGATGACCGTAACCGGACTTCCGGCTGATTATGATGCAGAATATTCCGTAGATGGTCTGGATGGATTTGCAGTAGACGGAAATACCATTTCTTATTCCGCAAATGCAAAAAAAGGAATGTATACTCTGACGATTCATGATAAAAAAGGTGTTTATGCAGATCTGACACAGAGCTTTACTCTGTATACAGATGCAATGCCGGCTGCTTACAACGAAAAAGGAAGTGCTCCGGCGCTTGTAAAAGCAGAGAATGCATCAGAAGATGACTTTGCTGATTATATCAAGAACATCACTTCGGTAAAAGTAAATGGAAAAGAATATGCAGCAACTGGAAAACGGAAAACAATTCTGATCAAAGAAGACGGTACGCTTGATCTGACAGCTGCCGCTTTTGCAGAAGGAAATAAATTTGAAATCGAAGTAACTGCAACAGGTTACAAGACGCTTTCCTTTACTTATGAGAAGAAAGAAACAACATATAAATATGTATATGCAGGTCTTACCTGGGCTGAGTATTGGGCAGCAGAAGGAGTTCAGGCGGCAGGAAGCGACGCTGGTTCGGATGAAACTGACAGTCGCGAAGAAAGTGATAAAGGCGCTTTTGATGTTGTAACCCGTGCGACTACAAACCATGGACTGCACAGAGGAAGCTTCCAGTGCGCAGCAACTATCTACATGAAAGATGGCACAACCTATGAGGTGGCATATTATACCGCAGCAACCACGGCAGTTCTGACCAACGGCGAGACCGTAACTTACGATAAGAGCCAGATTGATCATTATGAAGTAAAAGGTCTGAAATATGTGCCTGTAAAAGTTTCGGAAGATGATTACGAAGATTTCTGCAAAAAGTATGTTGTGGTAGAAAACGGCGGAACACTTTCCGGTGGATTTTCTGAAAATAAACTGCAGAGCTATACAGGCCTGGTTGCAGATGTAACAGAAAACACAAACGGTCTGAAGATAGCAGTGAAAAATGCAGATGGAAGCTTCTCCTTCTCTGCAAGAACAACAGGAAGTGAATCCGGAATCAAAGATCAGGCGCTGAAGACAGCTCCGGATGCTGAGACCGTAGGACTGACCGTGAAAGAAGCCAATGGTTCTTATGGAGAATTCCTTCGCGTAGATTTAACGGGAGATTACGGCGATCTGGCTGCTAATCTACAGACCGTAACCTGGACTTATTACGGTGATGATTCCACTTATACGAATGCAAAAGCAACGTATGGAACAAAATTCGCAGCAGATAACTGGATGCATAAAGTAATGGGAATCCAGCTTGGCCTTACCGATTCCCTGCGCTGCACTTTACCGGAGGGAACGGATGGAACCGGTTATTGGAAGATTACGATTCATGCACTTGGCTATGCAGATGCTTCCTACACTTTTGAAGCAACCAAAGCGAATATTGTAGGAGCTGATCCGGTAGAGAGCACAGTAGCACTGGAAGAGGCAATTGCAAAGGCAGATGCACTGAATAAAGATCTTTACACGGAAACTTCCTGGAATAATATGCAGACAGAACTGGCAGAAGCAAAAGAAGCATTGGAGAAAAAACAGAGCCAGGGAACCGTAGACGAAGCAACAGAGCATCTGAATGCAGCAATCGAAACACTTCAGTCCCAGTATGTATTAATGAACATTCCGTATGCTGAGTTCTATCAGGCAGAGGTTCATAACGATGTTCCAGTAGATGCATTTACTTCCGCAACCAAGAACAAAACAAGAACAGCCTCCCTTTCCGGCGGATCTTACCATGTGAATGCAGACGGAAGCGATATTACAGGTATCACCTTCCCAGTAAAAGTAACAGAGGATATGGATCTGAGCAAATACACGAAAGTGACAGATGAGGATTCTGTAGAAATCACCGTTACCAACCGTGGACAGACATCCACCACAACGTATACCGGAAAAGATGCACTGTATGAGAATGCAAGCTATGCATATTACACCTTAAATGAAGTTCCATCTTATTACAAAGAGGCATCTGTAGATGCAGACGGAAATGTAACCTTTGGTGCTGTTCAGGGAACCGAGACAGCAAAGCTGGAAAATGTAACGGCAGAGCTCTCCACTAACAGCAAATACGGTGATTATCAGCTGGATCTGGATGGTCTTACTGATACCATCAAAGCAGGCGAAGATACCGTATATGGTGTTGTTGTCAGCACAAAAGAGGGCAACGATTACGGAATGCGTCATCTGGAGAATATCTGGAGAGTGTCTAAGCTGGCATGGAGCACTGGATTTACGACAAGCGTTCATAACTGCCCGACCTCCTCAGAACATTACAAGAGCATGATGGGACAGACCATCAACAAAATTACCTATTACACCAGCAAGGGAATTTACGAAGTCGACGCAGATGTATATGTACCGGTTAAGTTTGCATATGAATTTTCTGTAGAGAATGCGTCTGTCACATCTGGAAATGCTTCTGTTAAACTGGAAGGCCTGCCGGATGATTACGATGCTGTCTATACAGTAGAAGGTCTGGCGGGAACCGTGTCCGGTGATACTCTGTACTTCAAGAATGCAGAGAAAGGTTCTTATACATTGACTGTCAGCGATAAGAATGGTAAATATGCAGATCTTTCCGCAGACTTTATCCTTTACACGGAAGAGATGCCGGCAGCATTTAACGAAGATACGACAACACCGGGTCTGCTTAAGAACAGGGATGCAACAGATGAAGAGTTTGCAGATTATCTGAAGAACATTACCTCTGTTACTGTAAATGGAAAAGCATATGCAGCAAGCGGAAGAGGAGCTGTTGTACTGTTCAATGAGGATGGTTCCTTAAAGACAGATGCAGCACCGTTCGCAGAGGGCGATTCCTTTGAAATTACAGTTTCTTCACTGGGATATCAGGATCTTAGCTTCACCTGGAAGAAATCAGCAGAAGAGCCGACTCCTACTCCTACAGAGACCCCAACCGTAACCCCGACCGAGACTCCGACGGTTACACCTACAACAGCACCAACCACAACCCCGACGACTGCTCCTACCACAATACCTACGACGCAGCCGACGAAGACCCCGACAAGCACCCCGAAAGCAACATCTACTCCGCTTGCAAGTAATAAAGTATCCAATACTTCTACTTCCAAGAAGAGCGATAATGCAAAGACCGGTGATGCTACCAACATCTGGGGATGGGTAAGCATGGCAGTTGCATCTCTTGGTGCCGGCGGACTTGGATTCAAACTCCGCGGCAGAAAGAAAAACGAAGACGAAGAGTAATTCAGAACGAAATAACTGAGAAATTCTTCTGACATAAGAAATCACAGAAACCTCTGTTCCAGTTTTTCTGGCGGAGGTTTCTGCCGTTTCGAGGAGTAAAAAAGTGATTCTTTTCTTTTTGTAAAAAACAAAAAATTAAGTGTTCACACAATGCCCAATTCGTGCGATAATAATACTGTGTTTTTTGCACATGCAGCACAATGGAGGTGACTTAGAAAACATGACAGCAAAACTGTTGGAAAAACATATTACCGATACAATTCGGGAATGGCAGGTGAAGATCGGCTATGAGGGCGGTACGATGAAGCTCTACTACCCGGCGGAGTCCCTGCGCCGTTCCCTCTCTTTAGACGAAACAGAAGACCTGGCTAAAGCGCTTTCCGCGTTCTGTAAGAACGTACAGCCGCGCCTTGGAATGCTCGCTATTTCGGCAGTCAAAGACCGCTACTGTGTGGAAATCCCGGAGGAGGGATGCTCTTATATTGAGCGGGAAATCCCTGTTCCGGAGCTCCTGCAGAACCTTCTGCAGGTGATCACAACGCCTGGAAACACAATGGAACAGGTTCGAAACTGCTTTTCTTCCTATGCAGAGAAAATGCATACTACCGTGGAAGAAAACGCATCCGAGGAGCATGAGATGGGCCATGTATTTTCTTTTTCAGACCCGTCTGTAGATGAATACTGTTACTGTGTCGAAGAAAATGAATTCGGCCTGACGTATCACCGTTTTTCACGGGAAGATTACGAGGCTTTATAAATAAAAGGAGGATATACACCATGGAATTTACAAAACTGCTGGAAGAAAGAAGAAGCATCCGCGCGTTTGCTCCGGAGAAACACGTAACCGCAGAGCAGATCCAGGAGATCGTACAGGCAGCGATTCAGGCACCATCCTGGAAAAACTCACAGACAACACGGTACTATGCCCTTGTAACACCGGAGAAAGTCGAAGAATTTTCCGCAAAATGCCTTCCAGAATTCAATCAGAAGAGTTCAAAGGGAGCCGCACTTGTCGTAACAGCATTCGTAAAAGACCGCTCCGGATTTACGCAGGACGGCACACCAGACAACGAAGTTGGAAACGGCTGGGGCTATTACGATCTCGGCCTGCACGACGAAAACCTGATCCTGCGCGCAAGAGAACTTGGCCTTGATACTCTGATTATGGGAATCCGTGATGAGAAAGCTATCCGTGAAGCCCTCTCCATTCCGGAGAATGAGCTCCTTGGTGCTGTCATTGCTGTCGGCTACCGTGCCATCAATCCGGACAAGCCAAAACGTAAAACCGTGAATGATATCTTAAAACTGTTCTAAATCCGGCGCATCCGTGTGAAGACGTGCGCGGTACTTTCCAGGCGGGAATCCAAAGAACCGGGAAAACTGCTTGCTGAACGCATAGACATCGCCATATCCGACAAGAACGGCAATTTCCTTCATCGGTACGCCGCCCTCGAGAAGAATACGGGCCTGCTCCATTTTCTTCCTGGTGCGGTACCGTGCAGGAGAGACGCCGGTTTGTTTTTTAAATACTTTTCGAAACGTCTCATAACCGATCTGGAGTGACCGGGCAAGCTCTTCGAGAGAAATTTCTTCATCAAGATTCTGCGAGAGCATATCGCAGGCGGCCTCGATCGGATCCCGCTGCAGATTCACCCGGTGCGCATGGTAGCCGTACATTCGCAGAATCTCTTTTTCCATCTCCGGAATCCGCAAAGGCAGCAGACTGTCCGGTGTGGCCTTTAACGACTGCAGAAGCTTCTGATACCGCTCGAGATCGCCGGGAAGCAGCTCTGCCTTTAGCACCGGCTCCCGGTTCAGAACCGAAAGCGAGCAGAAAGAATCAAAAAACGGTTTCCCAATCGAGATAAAAAATTCCAGCCATTTCCCATCGGGGTCTACGCGTGTGGAATGCGGCACACCCGGCAGACGCTGGACCAGACTTCCCGCCTGCAGCGGATAGGAGGTGCCGTCCTCGGCAATATATTCCCCGCTCCCGCGCAGCAGCACGAAACAGCTGTAATACTCG
Source organism: Blautia sp. OM06-15AC (assembly GCF_003481425.1). Classification (NCBI taxonomy): domain Bacteria; kingdom Bacillati; phylum Bacillota; class Clostridia; order Lachnospirales; family Lachnospiraceae; genus Blautia; species Blautia sp. OM06-15AC. The sequence continues at coordinate 672,888 of NZ_QULD01000001.1, forward strand.
TTCGAAAAATGATACTGCGAGCGGTCCGCCGTCTCTTTCCGCATAAAACCGCACGCCAGAATCCCGTTCTTCATTTCATTTCCAATACAGCGATAGATAACATCGCTCTTTTCTATTTTTGCAAGCAGATATTCCGGTATCATACGACTTCTCCTTTGCTTTCCCATTTTGGATAAAAGAAACACCAGATTAACTATTTCTCATCCACGTGCAGTGTTTTATACTGAATCATAAGATAACTGCATAAATCTTCTGAAAATCACAGATGTATTATATCACAGGAAAGCAAAAAAGGAACACCAATCTGGATAAAAAGAAGAGAGGCAGTCGGAAAATGCGAAAGCAAAGGTAAGGAGGATTTCAAGAACATGAGACAGACAAGAGACTGGGAAAATCAGTATATAACGCAGAAAAATCGTTATCCGATGCATACGCCGTACGGTGCATATGAGACAGTAGAGCAGGCGCTCGCCGGAAATCGGAACGCGTCCCGCTTTGTAATGGATCTGAACGGAGACTGGAAATTCAAAATGTATCCGTCACCGGAAGCGGTGGAAGCATTTTATGAAGAGAATTTCGATCACGCAGCATGGGATACGATTCCGGTGCCGTCCAACTGGGAATTGCAGGGATATGGAAAGCCGGTTTACACCAATATGCTGTATCCGTTCAAACGGGAGGCAAACGGCGAAGCATTTGAGATCGAGATTACCGAAGGCACCTACGAGCTGAATGCGCCGTACGTACCGGAGAAAAATCTGACTGGCTGCTATTTCAGAACCTTTGAGGTTCCAACAGACTATATCGGCCGACAGCTTCTCATCGATTTCGGCGGTGTGGAGTCCTGCTTCTATCTCTGGGTCAACGGAAAACAGGTGGGGTATTCCCAGGACAGCAAAGTGAACGCGGAATTTGACATCACTGAATATGTGCAGGAGGGAACGAACACCCTCGCCGTACAGGTAATGCGCTACTGTGACGGTACTTACCTGGAAGATCAGGATTACTGGCATCTGTCCGGTATCTACCGCGATGTCCGCCTCGTATCGAAACCGGTGCAGCACATCCTGGACTATAAGGCAGAGACACTGTTCACACACCCGGATTACACGAAAGCTACCCTCTCTGTCACGATCTGGCCGGACAACTCCAAACCGCTGTACGGCGAGTATCATGCCAAAGTGACGCTGTATGATGCAGAACAGAACAAAGTAACCGAGATGGATTCGAGACCGTTTGCTGAGTGCGGCTTCTATCTGATGCCGAAATTCATCGCAACCGTTACTGCTCCGGTAGAGAACCCGGCACTCTGGACTGCAGAGACTCCGACACTTTACACCCTCGTTGTCGAGCTACAGAACAAAGAGAATGAGACGGTTGATATCGAGAGCTGCAAGGTCGGCTTCCGCCAGGTGGAGATCAACGGCCGCGGCGTTCTGACCCTGAACGGCAAGCGCCTTGTGATCCGCGGCGTAGACCGCCACGATTTTTGTGCCGAGACGGGACGTACCGTTTCTGAGGAGCAGATGCGAAAAGAAATTGCTGTGATGAAACGCCTGAATTTCAACGCTGTTCGTACCAGTCATTATCCGAATTCCGTGAAATGGTATGATCTGTGTGACGAGCTCGGCATTTACCTTGTCGATGAGACAAATCTTGAGACGCACGGTTACGGCGGACAGCTCAGTGCATCCGCTGAGTGGACAGCCGCTTATCTGGAGCGTGCAACCCGTATGGTACTGCGTGATAAAAACCATCCTTCCATCGTCTTGTGGTCCCTTGGAAATGAATCCGGTGCAGGGGCGAATCATGCTGCGATGCACGGCTGGATCCGGGAATACGACAAGACAAGATACGTTCAGTACGAGTCCGGCAACCCAAAGAGTAATATTTCCGACGTTATCTGCCCAATGTATCCGACGATGAGCTGGCTTGAGGATGTGATGGCAGACGATTCCGATCTCCGCCCGTTCATTATGTGTGAATACGCTTATGCAAAGAGTAACAGCAACGGAAATTTCAAGGAGTTTTGGGACTATGTCAACAAATACCCGCGTTTTCAGGGCGGCTTTATCTGGGATTTCGCGGACAAGGCGATTGCGATCCACGAGGAGGACGGAAATATCAAATACGGCTACGGCGGAGCGTTCGGTGAGGACGTGACCGATCCGGTTCCGGATATGTGTCTGAATGGTGTTGTCTTTGCCGATCTTTCTTATAAACCGGGCGCCTATGAGGTGAGAAACGGCCAGTCCCCGGTTACGATTGAGCAGGTGAAAAATCCATATACCGGCGAAACTATATGGGTGCTGGCAAACCGCTACCATACCCTCGATCTTTCTCATCTGCAGGTGCGTTATGAAATTGTGCAGAACGGCGAAACGCTTGCCAAAGGCAGCTATCCGGCATTTTACACGGCAGCCGGAACAACAGAGACGCTTCCGCTTCCGGAGCTTCCGGCGAAACTGCATGGCGAGGCGTATGTAAATTATTACGTTGAGCTTGCCCAAGATACCTTCTATGCACCGGCGGGAACAGAACTATACCGCCGTCAGATTCCGGTTACTACAGGTGTTTATCTGGCAGACGAGAAAACGATTGTGGAGAAACCACTGACCGTAGCGGAGGATGAAAATCATGTTCGCATCACCGGCGAAGAGACCGAAATTATCTTTGATAAAAAGACAGGTGAATTTACCAGATATCAGGCAAAGAGCGTTTCTTTTATGACCGGCGGAAAAGATGAATTTTATCGTGCCCCAACCGGTATTGATGAGGGAACCCATGAAAGTGATTACGATGATATCTGGCGCGCGGAAGGTCTGGATCGTCTGAAAAAGGAAGTACAGTCAGTATCGGCTGTCAGTGCCGGAAATCAGGTGCTTCTTGAAGTGCAGGCTTCCTATACCGCGGAGCCGGACAACGCAGTACTCTTTACCGCTCATACTCTGTATCGCATCGGCAGTGAGGGAATGGAGCTCAAAAACGAAGTAACAAACAACAGCGGCCTTGAGACCATCGCAAGAGTCGGACAGTCGTTCTGCCTTCCTGCAGCGTTTGATACGCTCAGCTGGTATGGAAAAGGACCCTGGGAGACGTATGCAGACCGAAAGGACGCAGCTTTTACCGGATTTTACACATCTTCTGTAGCAGAACAGCACGTTCCGTTTGTAGTACCTTGCGAATGCGGTGGCCATGAGGATACGCGATTTGCCGTTCTTTCAGATGGAACACATACCGTTCAGATTGTAGGCAGTGATGATTTCCATTTCAGTGCACTTCCATATTCTATGGCAGAATATCGAAAAGCCGCATATGAGGAAGAACTTCCGGAGCATACGACAGGAACCTGGCTGATTCTGGATGCAGCACACGCAGGCCTTGGCGGAGATACCGGCTGGACGAAAAATATTCACCCGGAATATCGTGTATGCAAGGGAAGATACAGCTATACGTTCCGTTTCCATTTCGCATAAAAGAAAAAATCGGCCAACTGCCTATTGGATTCTTACGGAACAAATTACAGATTTCTCGTGAATGCTGCATATGATGAAATGAAGAAAGCTATGAGGAAGCAGGATATTTGCCTGCTTTTTCATAGTTTTTTAAGTTAATCTTAAACTTAGTAAAAATAACTTAAATTAAGTTGACAGTTATTTGCTATCATATTAACGTAATCTTAGATGTTAATAACGTCATAGAGGAACTAATAGATAAGTGACAGAAGGTAGGAAAGAACGTGGGACGAAGAAAGAAGGTCCGTCTGGAACAGATTGCAGTGCAGTGGAGAAAAGAAAATTCATACGGTAGATATAACAATTCTTCCGGAAGAGGTAACGGATACAACTCCATTTTATCTGATGTCATTAATTATTGCATAAGATTTTTGAAGGAGAGGCTTCCGGAGATTGAGACAGCAGCACTTGGAAATGAAGCAGGAATGATCGGTGCAGCAAGTTTACTGTAAAATATGGAGGGGATAAGATGAGAATTAATCCTGATAATAAAAAAATACGTTATAGCGGAAGGATCGACTGGAGAAATCCAAAAGAACCAATCTGGGTTTATCCATGTACATCTGTGGAATTTAAATTTACAGGAAAATATTTGAAAATTTTCCTGAGAAACAAAAATGAATACTGGCAGAATTATCTTGGATGTATTTTAGATGGAGTGCAGTCGTGTTATTATCTGGATAACGAGAAAGAGAATGAAATAGAGATTCGTGTTCCTGAGAATGAAAACGGAGAACATCATGTTCTTTTCTTTAAACGTCAGGATTCCTGCCATGAGATGCACATCCTTGGATTTGAAATTGAAGACGGAGCAAAATTATTGGAACTTCCGGATGCACAGACAAGAAAAATTGAAGTTTACGGAGATTCTGTATCAGCAGGAGAAGTGACAGAAGCAGTGGATTATACAGGAAAGACGGACCCTGAACATCAGGGAGGTTATTCTAACAGCTGGTATTCCTATGCATGGATGACAGCACGTATGCTGAATGCACAGATCCATGATATCGCACAGGGCGGAATTGCATTGATGGATGGACAAGGCTGGTTCCATGAGCCGGAGCAGATTGGAATGGAAAGTGCCTGGAATAAAATTCGCTTTAATAAAACATTTGGTGAACTGACAGAATGGGATTTTAATCAGTATACACCGCAGGTTGTTGTCGTGGCAATTGGCCAGAATGATAATCATCCGTTTGATTATATGTCAGAAGACTATATGTGTGAGAAAGCAATTCTTTGGAGAGAACACTATACAGAATTTTTAAAAAAACTGCGTCAGGTATATCCGAAGGCATCGGTCGTCTGCTGTACGACATTGCTTGAGCATGACAGTTCTTGGGACAAAGCAATTGACGATGTAGTGGTTTCTATGGGAGACAGTAAAATTTCCCATTGTATCTTTAAAAGAAACGGAGCAGCGACTCCAGGACATCTCAGAATTCCAGAAACCTATGAGATGGCGAGAGAACTTGCTGATTATATAGAGAATCTGGGAATCGAGGAATGGAAATAATTAGAATAGTAGAGTAATAAGAGGAAGAAAGCAATGGAAAAAAAGATCGTTTTTTCAGAAAATTTTGTCTGGGGTGCAGCAACAAGTGCATATCAAATTGAAGGTGCAGTAAAAGAAGATGGAAAAGGTGAACACATCTGGGACGTGTATACAAAAGAACCGGGGAAAGTATATTCCGGTCATACCGGCGAAGTAGCGTGTGATCATTATCACAGATATGATTTTCTTGCAAGATATTTGCGAGAACTGAGAAAAGCAGCAGAGGAAGCGGATATCAGAGGATATTTCCAGTGGTCTTTGATGGATAATTTTGAATGGGCCAAAGGTTACTCATATCGATTTGGACTCGTATATGTGGACTACAGAAATCAGGAGAGAATTATGAAAGATTCCGCATTCTGGTATAAACACGTGATAGAAACAAACGGAGCAGAATTATAAATGGAAATAAAAGATCCCTTTTGGAGTTTATTTAGTAGCGTTAATAATAAATACTTGACAATTTATAAGGAGTGGTGTAGGGTAAAGGTGTCAAAGGAATTTCACCGGGTTGGGTGTAATTCCGTTCACTATCCTATACGAAAAGAAGAGGTATTCATGATGAAAGAATTAAAGCCAATCAAAGAGGGTAAGGTACGCGAGATTTATGATAACGGCGACAGCCTGATCATGGTAGCAACCGACCGTATTAGCTGTTTTGATGTCATTCTGAACAATGTGGTAACAAAAAAAGGTACCGTTCTGACCCAGATGTCCAAATTCTGGTTCGATCTGACAGAAGACATCCTTCCGAATCATATGATCTCTGTAGACGTAAAAGACATGCCGGAATTTTTCCAGCAGGAGAAATTTGACGGAAACAGCATGATGTGCCGTAAGCTGGAAATGCTTCCTATCGAGTGCATTGTCCGCGGCTACATTACCGGAAGCGGCTGGGCAAGCTATCAGAAAACAGGAAAAGTATGTGGCATCGAGCTTCCGGAAGGATTAAAAGAATCTGACAAGCTTCCTGAGCCAATCTACACTCCGTCCACAAAGGCTGAAATCGGAGATCATGACGAAAATATCTCTTATGAGCAGAGCATCGCCCATCTGGAAAAATACTTCCCGGGAAAAGGAGCCGAGTATGCAGAGAAGCTTCGCGACTACACCATCGCTCTGTATAAAAAATGTGCTGATTATGCTTTAAGCAAAGGCATTATCATTGCAGACACAAAATTTGAGTTTGGTCTTGATGAAAACGGAAATATCGTAATCGGCGACGAGATGCTGACTCCGGACAGCTCCCGCTTCTGGCCTGCAGATGGTTATGAACCAGGCCATGGTCAGCCATCTTTTGACAAACAGTTCGCGCGCGACTGGCTCAAAGCCAACGATGGAAACCACGACTGGACTCTGCCGCAGGAAATCGTAGACAAGACGATCGAGAAATATCTTCAGGCATATGAGATGCTGACAGGAAAACCGCTGGCATAAAGAACATCATAGTGTTAAAAAGCTACAGGAGGCAGGTTCTGCCTCCTGTTTTTGCATATTTTGTGATAAGATCAGATGATAATCTGATACTCAAATGCGTGAAACATGTGATATAATGGGAAGAAAGACAGGATGCGAAGGAGGAAACACGATATGAAAATTGCTGCTGCAATTGAAAAAATGACAGATTTTTATAAGGGAAATATTCATGATATTTATCATTTTCTGAAGGTATGGGCCTTTGCAAAGAACATCGGCGAGGCGGAAGGACTGGATCCAAAAACACAGGAAACGCTGGAGATGGCAGCTGTTGTCCATGATATTGCCTGCCCGCTGTGTCGGGAAAAATACGGAAATACCAGCGGAAAGCATCAGGAAGAGGAAAGTGCGCCGCTCGTTGCAGAATTTTTCAAAGATGTACCGGCAGGAGAACTGGATGTCGAACGCATCACATGGCTGGTTACGCATCATCATACCTATACAAATGTAGAGGGAATGGATTACCAGATCCTGCTGGAAGCCGATTTTCTGGTCAATGCCGGCGAGAGCGAATATTCAAAACAGGCGATTGAAAATTTCTGCAGAAAAGTATTTCGGACGGAAGCGGGAACGCATCTGTTGAAGAGTATGTTTCCGGAGAAGGAATAAGGTCATGAAGTGTGACATCCTCCACCACCTCTACAGGTGGTGGAGGATGTCACTTTTACAGCAGGACAGCCGGGGGCATTTAACCTTTATGGCGGTCAACCGGGAGATCCCGAAGTATCTGGATGCTACCTTATGGAACAGGGGATTTGTGGATACAAACGGCAAATACTATGAGCTTTGGAATGCGCAGGCACAGTATTATACGGAGTAAAATTTTGGCAATCTGTCGGCAGAAGCCATTCACAGAGAGATTGACGGTACACTGAAACGGCTGGGAACAGATTATCTGGATCTGTATATCATTCACCGTTTTGACTACGAAACTCCGATTGAGGAAACAATGGAAGCCCTGAATGTATGACCGCACTGGCATGGCAATGGGCGAAGGGAGTCAGCTCCCCGATTATCGGTGCGACCAAGGCGGCAATTGTTTCGTAAAAAACTATGGCATGTAAAACGCCGTCAGACTTGTTGTAGTCTGACGGCGTTTTACGTTAGGAAGCTCTTTGAAGAAACATCTATATTATTTCGTTTCCTGTCCCGCTTTCTTCCGGAACAGTTCTTTTCCACAGCTGATGACAATGATGACACCAAGAACCATCAGCAGAATGGCGATGATGAGCTGCAGTCCCTCAACGAGGAAGACAGCGGTTCCTGCTCCATACGCTTTTACAAGTGCAATGACACGCTCTACCAGTGCGGTAAAGGTGACACAGAGCATGATGATGAGCGGCGGGAACAGGGTTCTGTTTTCACGGCCGGTGACTTTCAGGAAGACACAGAGCGTGATCAGAACGAGTGCACTCAGCATCTGGTTTGCACTTCCGAACAGCGGCCAGATATTGGCATATCCGATCTGGGTCAGGATGTAGCCGCAGAGCAGAGTAACAATGGTAGAGAAATATTTATTGCAGAGCAGCTTTCTCCATCCGGCAGCATGTTCCATATCATCGACAGTGAACAGTTCCTGGAAGGACATACGGCCGATTCGTGCAACGGAGTCAAGACTGGTAAGTGCCAGCGCCGATACACACATCGTCATGAAGCACTGTGCTCCGTATACCGGGATGCCGAACATTTCCAGAAATCCGGCAACACCGGAAGAAAAGATCGCAAATGGCGTTCCGACAGCAGCCGTACCGTCTGCAGAAGCAGCAGCACCGGCAACGCAGAGGGCGAGGACGGCAAGCAGGCTCTCCAGAACCATAGCTCCGTATCCGACTTTCTGCATATCTTTTTCATTCGCAATGGTTTTCGAAGAGGTTCCAGACGATACCAGGCTGTGGAATCCGGAAACAGCACCACAGGCAACGGTGACAAACAGGATCGGGAACAGATCTCCGGATGCCGCATTGTGGAAACCGGTGTACATTGGAAGATTCATTTTCGGGTGTGCAACAACAAGTCCGACAACAGCGCCAAGGATCATGCCGGCAAACATAAAGGTTGTCATAAAGTCACGCGGCTGCATCAGAAGCCACATCGGAAGGACAGCGGCAAGAAAGATGTAGGCAAATACCAGATAAGTCCAGGTTGCTTTGCTTGTTACAAGCGGTACATTCATGCCGATTGCAAAAGCTGCAACGGTGCATGCAAGGCCGAGTACCATTTCTTTCCAGCCTTTCCACTGCAGTTTTTTCTGGAGCAGTCCGAAGACAACAGCAAAAGCGATAAACAGCAGGGAGATGCTTCCGGCAGCGCCGTTTACAGTTGCCTGGGCAGAAAGCTTTGTGACGCCGTCAACCGTTTCGTAAGCATTAAATGTTCCGGCAACCATATCTGCAAAGGCGGCGATAACGATCAGTGTAAAGAGCCAGCAGAAGAGAAGAAACAGTTTTTTTCCTGTTTTGCCGATGTATTTCTCAATGAGAAGTCCCATGGATTTTCCTTCGTTTTTGACACTCGCATACAGCGCACCGAAATCGGTAACAGCACCAAAGAAGATACCGCCGATCAGGATCCATAAAAGGACGGGAACCCATCCAAAGACAGCGGCCTGAATGGCACCGGTGACAGGGCCTGCACCTGCGATTGAAGAAAACTGATGGGCGAATACGGTCCATCCATCGGTAGGGACGTAATCCTGACCGTCATTTTTTGCAACGGCAGGTGTTTTTGCTTTGGGATCGATGCCCCATTTCTTTGCCAGCCAGCTTCCGTAGAAGGTATAACCTGCTATCAGACATACGGCGGCGATCAGTACAATAACCAACGTGTTCATAATAAAATTCCTCCTCGTTCAAAAATGATATTTCCAGTTTACATGGATTTCAAATGGAAAAAGAAAAGGGAAAAGGCAATTGTGTTGGTATGCTTGGAAACAAAAAAAGCTTCGTCTCCCTGACTTATGCAAGAAGACGAAGCTTTCAAAAAACGCTCCGCGTTACCACTTCTAATTATCGGCTGTTTCTTTTGGTCGATCACTCAGACAAGATCCCCGAAACCATTTGATACACTTTCCGGTGAATCTCTTCTCTGCTAACGGTGAGAGGCCGGTCCGGACTACTTTCCATTTCTGGTTTCGTCTGTACAGCTCACAGGGGATTGTTCTTTGGGATACCTGCCATCTCGCACCAGCCGATGGTTCTCTGCAAAGGCTCACCCGAAAAATGTTGTCCTGCTCATTGCTTTTTTCTGATCCCTTTTTTCTTTTGAACACTTTGCATTATAGTCTCATTTTTCGGTTTGTCAAGCAATTTTAAAAAAAATATCATGTTTTTTCCCTGAAAATAGTAAAAATCTATTTCTTGACACAGAAAACCAGAATTTTTATAATAGAAGAAAAAGCGCAGAACCAGAAGGCTTCTGCGGAAAGGTGGTATTTTTGTATGGGGTATTATGACAAAGAACGTGTAAGGGGATTTTTGCACAATCAGGACGGTATTATTGTGAATGATTTCGGAGAAGAGGTGATTCTCCGCGGCTGGGGCATGGGAAACTGGGATAATCCGGAAGGATTTATGCTCGGCACCCAGAGCGGCTTTGGACTGTTCGAGCCTGGAAAATATGCGCCGATGGGACGTATGGACCGTGGAAGAAGTATGGACCAGATTCTACGGGAGACCTGCGGAACGAAATATGCGGAGGAGTTCTGGAAACGCTGGAGACGGCTGTATCTGACGGAGGAGGATATTGCACTTCTCTCCAGACGCGGTTACAATTCCGTGCGTCTGCCGATCCGCGCAGGAAGCTTTCTGTATGAGGAGCCGGGGATTACGTATAATGAAGATTCCTTTGCCATGCTGAATGATGTTCTCGACTGGTGTGAGACGTATCAGGTTTATGCTGTCGTAGATTTCCATGCGGCAACGGCAGGCCAGTCCGGAATTCCGTGTGATGACGGCGTGGACAATGGACAGCATCTGTATGACGATGAAGAATCGATGGAGCGGATGTTTCTTCTGATGGAAGAGTTTATGAGAAGATACAAAGACCGCTGGATCATCGGCGCATATGACTGTATCAACGAGCCGATCTCCATGACGCCGCGCCGCGAGGAGCTGACACCGAAGCTGGTCTATTTTTACGAGGAAATGATCCGCCGCTGCAGAAAGATCGACCAGAAACACTTATTTTTGCTGAATGGTACACAGTTTTCCTCTCTTACATATTTCTTTAATCATGAGTTTGACCCGGAATACCACAACTGGGGCATCAGTCTTCATGCGTATGAGATGGTTGTTCCGGAGGTAGCTTCTCTTGCCAGTGTTCTCCGTACCTGCCGGGAACAGAAGATCTGCCTGTGGATGGGCGAGACAGGAGGAAGAAATGAGCACGCATGGCAGACAACGATGTATGAGATTCTTGCCGAGTACCACGCCGGTTATAATCTGTGGTGCTGGAAAACGGTAGAGGGAGCAGGATGTGCTTCGATTCTGAACTTTAATGTTCCGGATGAATGGCATCTGATTACCGATTATGCAATTAATGGAGCTGCAAAACCGTCCTACGAGCATGCGCAGGCCATCTGGGACAGCTACCTGGAATGCCTGGCGGTCGATAAATGCAAAGAAAATACGCAGTATCATCCTTATCTGCTTCGAGAGGGCAATTTTGAGATCCCGGCGATCGGCTACAACGCGCTGCCGATGGATTCACACCGTGGTCTTAGTGATCTTCCGAATGCTGCAGGATATCGTCTGTATGACCGGTTTGAATTGGTTTATGAAAAAGGATATCATCCTGAACCGGCCGGGTTTGCCGCACCGGGTCCGATCAAACATCCGAGAGATCATGTACAGCTTCAGCTGGGAGCAGGAGAGTATGCTTCCTATACAATCCGTGAAAAAGAAACCTATACCGTTTCTGTAACTTACTGTGCAGACAAAGAGGTGAAGGTACAGGCAGCTATTCAGGGAGAGACTCTTTTTGAAGGGGTAATGCCTCCTGCCGGTGAGAAAGTAACTTCGGATGTTCATCCATATTTTGCATATGAAACAGCACCGAACACACTCGAACGGTTCACACTCGGTACCGTTACAGGAGAAGGCATTCTGAAAATAGAGGTTCTGGACGGATGTGCACGGTTCGGACAGATTGTGATTCGGAAAAGTGAAAAATAGCAGAACATAACGTTTCTTTATGAGGAATAAATAACAGATCTATCTGCCCGCAGGAATCAAAAAAATCCGACGGGCAGATTTTTTTGATTTTTTTCAGTTTTCCATTGACAATTGCATCACTGGTGCTATAATAAAAACAAACATATGAATAAATGTTCATATGAACAGTGAAAATGAAAAAGGAGATCAAAAGCGATGAAGAAAACGTATAAGATCGATGTTGACTGCGCAAACTGTGCAAACAAAATGGAAGAGGCTGCAAAAAACACAGCAGGTGTAAAGGATGCTACCGTAAACTTTATGATGCTCAAAATGATCGTTGAGTTCGAAGACGGACAGGATCCAAAGAGCGTTATGCAGGATGTTCTGAAAAACTGCAAAAAAGTTGAGGATGACTGCGAGATCTTCCTCTAAAATAAAAAACTTTCATCGGCGGATGGAAGAAAAAGCTGGAGCAGAATAGATTCTAAAACCTGTCTGCGGTTCAGCTCGAGAAAAATCCAGTATTTTCTCTCTGGAGCAGCGGATTTGGATCTGTAAATCTCTGGGATGAAATGCTGGATTTTTTCATCCGGCGGTAAGAACAAAGGAGGCATATGTATGAATAAGAAACAGAAAAAGGTTCTCATCCGCGTCATCGTTGCATCGGTTCTTCTGATTCTCTGCGCGGTACTGCCGACAACCGGCTATGTGCGATTTGCAACCTTTATGGTTCCTTATCTGGTCATCGGATACGATATCCTGAAAAAGGCCTGGAAGGGAATCCTGAACAAACAGGTATTTGATGAAAACTTTCTGATGGCTGTTGCAACGGTCGGTGCCATTCTGCTTGGCGAGTATCCGGAGGGCGTAGCCGTTATGCTGTTTTACCAGATCGGCGAACTGTTCCAGAGCTATGCTGTCGGAAAGAGCCGCCGGAACATCAGCGAACTGATGGATATCCGCCCGGATTATGCAAATATCGAGGTAGACGGAAAACTCGAGCAGGTTGATCCGGATGAAGTTGAGGTTGGCACAATCATCGTTGTACAGCCTGGTGAAAAGATTCCGATCGATGGTGTGATCGAAGAAGGAAACACCACACTGAATACCAGTGCCCTGACCGGAGAGAGTGTTCCGCGTGACGCCCGGGAGGGAGACGAAGTCATCAGCGGATGTATCAATATGTCCGGTCTGATTAAAGTAAAAACAACGAAAGAGTTTGGAGAGTCCACCGTATCCAAAATTCTGGACCTTGTGGAAAACTCCAGCTCCAAGAAATCAAGATCCGAGAACTTTATTTCCAAATTTGCGAAATACTATACACCGGCCGTCTGCTACGGTGCGCTGGCGCTGGCAATCCTGCCGCCGCTGGTACGGATGCTGTTTTTAAGTGCCGCTCCTGAGTGGAGCGTATGGATTTACCGTGCGCTGACCTTCCTGGTTATCAGCTGCCCTTGTGCACTGGTCATCAGTATTCCGCTCAGCTTCTTCGCCGGTATCGGCGGCGCAAGCCATGAAGGTGTCCTGGTGAAAGGTTCCAACTATCTGGAAACGCTTTCCCAGACCAAATACGTTGTATTCGATAAAACCGGTACCATGACACAGGGTGTCTTTGAAGTAGCCGGTATTCACCACAATACGATCAGTCAGGAAGATGTTCTGGAATACGCAGCACTTGCTGAGTGTGCTTCGAGCCATCCGATCAGCAAGAGTCTGCAGAGAGCATATGGAAAACTGATCGACCGAAGCCGTGTCACGAACATCGAAGAGATCAGCGGAAACGGTGTAACAGCAAAGGTAGACGGTAAAAATGTCGCTGCCGGAAATGCAAAACTGATGGAGCGCCTTGGCGTTGATTATATCGACTGCCACAGCGTCGGCACCATCGTCCATGTTGCTGTAGACGGCAAGTATGCCGGACATATCCTGATCTGTGATATGATCAAACCGCATGCGAAAGAGGCGATTCAGGCGCTGCGGAAATCCGGTATTAAAAAGACGATTATGCTGACCGGAGACTCCAGGCGGATAGCCGATCAGGTAGCTGCAGATCTTGGAATTGATGAAGTTTACAGCGAACTGCTTCCTGGTGACAAAGTAAGTAAAGTGGAAGAGCTGCTTGCCGCAAAGACAGAAAAAGAAAAACTTGCCTTCGTAGGTGACGGCATCAATGATGCACCGGTACTGTCCCGTGCCGATATCGGTATTGCGATGGGAGCACTTGGTTCCGACGCAGCAATTGAAGCAGCTGATATCGTTCTGATGGACGACGATCCGCTCAAGATTTCCAAAGCAATTCACATTTCCAGAAAATGTATTCACATTGTTTATGAGAATATTTATTTTGCAATTGGTATCAAAGTATTGTTCCTGCTTCTGGGAGCCATCGGTATCGCTAACATGTGGATGGCAATTTTCGCAGATGTCGGAGTTATGATTCTGGCGGTTCTGAATGCAATTCGTGCTCTGTTTGTGAAAAATCTATAGAAAGACGAGGACACAAAATGGCAAAAATCAATCTGGAAGAAGCTGATCTGTGCTGTGACTCCTGTGAGGTTCATGAAAATCTGGTAAAGATTGTCAATGAGACCATGCCGGATGAAACAGAGCTTTACGATCTGGCAGAGCTTTTCAAGGTATTTGGTGATTCCACGCGGATCCAGATCCTGTTTGTCCTGTTTGAGGCAGAGGTATGCGTCTGCGACCTGGCAGAAGCACTGCACATGACACAGTCCGCAATTTCCCACCAGCTTCGCATTCTGAAGCAGAATAAGCTGGTAAAGAGCAGACGAGAAGGAAAATCGGTGTTCTACTCTCTTGCAGATGGTCATGTACGGACAATCATCGCACAGGGACAGGAGCATATTGAAGAGGATTAAAAAAAGCATAAGATAGCAGAAACGTCCCGCAGATGAGAAATTTCATCTGCGGGACGTTTCTGCTTTTCACATTCATTCTTTATTTGGTAAACCATGCTTCCCGAACATGCTGTTTTAGAAGGTTCCGTGCATTTTGGAAGCTGTTTTTTTACTTTGTTTACATAACAGAATTATGTAAAGCATTTCTTGAATTTCATGATTTATACTCCTCGGAGTAATACGGAATGCAGAGATACATACCGTCCGTGATCTGGTTGGAACTCAGGTGATTAATCTCACGGACCTCAGCAATGTAACTGGAAATATCGGAGTATTCTTCTGTACGGTATTCTTTGGCGATGTCCCACAGTGTATCGCCGGAAGAAACGCGGATACTGGTGTAGTATTTGTAGGTTGGAGCTTTCGGCTCACTGTCTGCCTGCGTATTCTGCGGCGTGAAGTGGAAGATTAAAAGAAATGTGACGGCAACCAGAGACAGGAGAGCGGCGGCTGCGCGGATCTGCAGTTTTCTTCTCTGGATTTTTCGTCTTTCTCTCAGTGATTTTCTTTTCTTTGCATTGGTACTCATGTAAAATTCCCCCTTGATTTGTGATAGAAGAGTAGTTGTGCTATGTGAACATTTGTTCTTTCGAATATATGTTCATTATAATAAAAGAACGTATGTTTGTCAATACGAAATACGAACAAATTTTCGAAACTTTTGTTTGCGTTCCGGTGGGATTTATGGTAAAATTTATTTGGTATATTTTAAGCAAATATCGTATAGAAAGAGGGGACTACCCTAATTCATATAAAAAACGAAACGACAGGAGGAACATACGATGGCTGGAGACAAAAATAAACTGACAGAGAAACAGAGACAGATTCTCGAATATTTAAAACAGGAAATTTTGCAGAGAGGATTCCCGCCGTCTGTGCGTGAGATCTGCGAAGCGGTTTCCCTTCGTTCTACATCCTCGGTACATGCACATCTGGAAACACTGGAGCGGAAAGGCTATATCAAACGAGATGCAACAAAACCGAGAGCCATTGAAATCTGCGATGAAGGATTCCATACCGGCCGCCTTGGTGCAATCCAGGGAATTGCATCGGAAGACACCGCATCCCAGAGTGAGGTTGCACAGATTCCGCTGATCGGCAAAGTAGCTGCCGGAGAACCGATTCTTGCGGTAGAGAATATTGAAGGATATTTCCCAATGCCGGTAGACCGTCTGCCAAACGCAGAAACGTTCCTTTTAAAGGTACAGGGCGAAAGCATGGTAAATGCAGGTATTTTAGACGGTGACCTTGTTCTTGTGGAACAACAGGCAACTGCGGAAAATGGAGAAAAAATTGTCGCTCTGGTCAATGATTCCGCTACAGTAAAAACATTCTACAAGGAAGACGGTTATTTCCGCCTGCAGCCGGAAAACGATGAGATGGATCCGATCCTTGTGAATGATCTGCAGATCGTAGGAAAGGTAATCGGAGTATTAAGATTTTTATCCTGAAAAATAAAAGAAGAAAATAAAAAATGTTGTGAAAAAACGAACAAGAAATCGGCCTGTAAAATTCGGCGGTTTCAGAGGAAAAACCGGTGATTTCTGAAAGTAACTCTTCAACTATTCGAAAAACCTGCGTTTCCCGAATAGTTATATAGAAGAAATACTTCTTTCATTTTCCCGGTTTTTCTGTTTAGAAAGGCTCATTTGCGGTTATGAAATCAAAAATTACGTATCACGAACAAACCGATATGGAAAATACACTGAAGCTCCGCGAGGTTCTGAAGACGCTTCCCTCTTTTACTTCCGAATTTTTCCGCGGCATCAGCACAACGACATCGACCAGCACACGGATCAAATATGCATATGACCTTCGGATCTTTTTTCAGTATCTGCAGAAAGAAAATCCGGAACTTGCCAAAATTCCCATGGATCAGATGTCCGTTGATGTGCTTGACCAGGTCACTGCACTTGATCTTGAGGAATACACAGAATATTTAAAGGCTTATATCGGTTCCCAGGAATCTTATACCACCAACGGGGAAAAAGGACTGAAACGAAAATTGTCGGCACTTCGGACGTTCTATTCCTATTATTTCAAAAAGGAACTGATTGAGACAAATCCTACGCTGCTTATCGATATGCCGAAGCTCCATGAAAAAGAAATTATCCGTCTGGAGCCAAATGAGGTTGCGGAGCTTCTCGATTTTATTGAATCCTGCGGCGACGGGCTGAGCAATCATCAGCGGGCCTACTATGAAAAAACAAAGGAACGTGATTTTGCAATCATTACTCTTCTGCTTGGCACTGGAATCCGTGTGTCGGAATGTGTCGGGTTAGATATTGAGGATGTCGATTTTAAAAACAATGGCATCAAAGTGCTTCGAAAAGGTGGAAATGAAATGTTTGTCTACTTTGGAGATGAAGTTGCCGAGGCACTGAAAAAGTATATCGAAGTCCGCGCAGGTATTACGCCTGTGGCAGGACACGAACACGCACTCTTCTATTCGGCGCAGAGAAAACGGATCAACGTCAAGACGGTGGAAAATCTGGTGAAGAAATATGCGTCCCAGGTGACGACAACGAAGAAAATTACGCCGCATAAACTGCGTAGTACGTACGGTACGACGCTGTATCAGGAAACAGGCGATATTTATCTTGTTGCGGATGTTCTCGGCCATAAGGATGTCAATACGACGAAGAAGCATTATGCTGCCATGGACGATGCAAGGCGCCGTCAGGCTGCCACAGCGGTACGGCTGCGGGAGTCCATGCCGGAGCATGAGGAATAAAAACATATCAGAAACCAAAAGAGGAATCAACAGGGATTATATCCCATTCGTTGATTCCTCTTTTTTATGGAGACGACTTCTCTCCTGCTTTTTTTAGTTACTCCGCCTTAATTGCCCAGCGCATTTTCGTTGAACTTGCACGGCTGTTGCGGATGCATTCTTCTTTGGAAGGACGAATGACTTCTTTTGAATATTCGGAATAAATACCGATCTGATACAGTCCCTTCATGGACTTTTTCACAAGCCGGTCTTCGCCGGAATGGAACGTCAGAATTGCCGCTCTGCCGCCCGGAGCAAGAGCATCCGGAAGTTTTTCCATGAATGCTTCCAGAACCTCATATTCGTTGTTTACATCGATCCGCAGTGCCTGGAAGGTGCGGGCGCAGGATTTTTTGATGGCTTCTTTTTTCTCGTCTTTCGGAAGAAAATCCAGTGCTTCAGCGATCAGATCACGCAGTGCAAACGTAGTGTCAATTTTCTTTCCTTTCCGAAGTGCCCGCGTAACAGCCTGGGAAATTTCTTTTGCATACGGTTCATCGGCGTTTTCAATGAGCATGCCTTCCAGTTCATCGCGTGCAACCGTGCGCAGACGCTCGGCCGCGGAAATTCCTGCCTCCGGATTCAGGCGAAGATCCAGCGGTCCATCATATTTGTAGGAAAAGCCGCGCTCCGGATTATCAATCTGCATGGAGGAAACACCAAGATCCGCCAGAATGAAGTCAAAGGGGCCGTATTTGGCAGCAACCTGATCAATATTGGCAAAATTCTGATGAAGAATCGTTAAAATCTCAGGGCCGTACCCCTGCGCGGCCAGTCGTTCTTTTGTTTTTGCCATCTCGATCGGATCGACATCCAGCGCACAGAGATGCCCTTTTCCCTGCAGGCATGCAAGCATACGGGAGCTGTGGCCGCCGTATCCGAGTGTTGCATCAAGTCCGTTCTGTCCCGGCTCGATCTTGAGAAAATCGAGGATTTCATCTACGAGAATCGGGATATGCATGCCGGCCGGTGTGCTTCCCTTTTGGATCACATGCTCAATGGTCCCCTGATATTTCTCCGGATTCAGTTCTTTGTATTTCTCATTGTAATTCCGCGGATGTGTGCCTTTGTAGCGGACGCGGCGTTTGTGTTCTTTCTGTTCTTCCATAAAATGTTCTCCTTATACTTCAAATATATTTAATCGAACATGTGCGTTCGAATATTTTCCAGATCAATTGGTTCTCCTGTCATCGGCTGCAGAAAGTGCAGTTTCCAGGCATGGAGCGCGGCACGGGTACCGCCGTCGCGGACTCCGTAGAGCGGATCTCCGAAAAGTGGATGTCCAATAGATGCCATGTGAAGGCGGATCTGATGCGTGCGGCCGGTTTCCAGACGGCAGCACACGACGGCCCAGAAAGGATCCTGAAGGACAGCCTCGTAGTGTGTAATAGCCCACAGGCCGTTCCCTTCTTTACAGATACGCATTTTAGTGATACGTTTCCCAGACGGATCGAAAGAATCAGGGTCATCTCCTGGAATTTGCTCCATGGAAAGACGAATGGTTTCTTTTTGCGTTTCTTCGGAAAAGGGATGGTGTACCAGAGCCAGGTATTCTTTTTTCAGCGCGCCGCTCTCCCGCTGCCGGGACAGTCTGGCAGCAGCCAGCTGATTCTTTGCAAATAGTACCAGACCCGATGTATCTTTGTCAAGACGGCCGATGCAGCGGAGTTCAGAAGGCGCTGTCGGTGTTTTTAACAGGGATGCGGCAGCATGTGTCAGGGAATCGGAATAATGGCCGTGGGAAGCGTGGCAGACCATACCGGATGGCTTGTCTGCGACACAGAGATCACTGTCCTCATAGAGAATCCGTACGCCGGCAGAATCACCTGATACCGGCAGAACCTGATCTTCGGAAAGGTGGGGACACTTCTGCTCATATCGAAAAGTGATCGTATCTCCAGTCTGGACGACTGCATTTGTGCGGCAGGAAACACCGTTTTTCTGAATTCCATCCGAAATATATTTGGCATGGCGGATTTCACGTGGTGTCAGATGCAGAAAACGTTTTAGAATTGTTTCCACCGACAGTCCCCCCTGTTCCGGAAGGACAAAGTGACACAGCTGCTGATAGTCAAATTGCGGCATAAAAGATTTTCTCCTCTTCACAAGTTCACATAATCATTTTATGTAAACTGTATAAATACAAACAATTCAGTCCGATGATGGTACACTATCTCTAGACAAAAACAGGTTTCACAGATCCTCTAAGATCACCGTAAACGGCCCATCATTCACCAGTGATACTTCCATCTCAGCCCCGAACACTCCCGTTTCGACAACAGGAACCTGTTCCCGTGCTTTCGCGACCATATATTCATACAGTTCTTCTGCTCTGTGCGGCTCGCCTGCTTCCGTGAAGCTTGGACGGTTTCCTTTTTTACAGTTGGCATACAGGGTAAACTGTGAAACCATCAGAAGCTGTCCATCCACATCTGCCAGGGACTTGTTCGTCTTTCCATTTTCATCTTCAAAAATACGCAGTCCCAGCAGTTTTTTCATATACTTGTCTGCTGTTGCTTCATCGTCCCCCTGGCCGACACCGATCAGAACCAGAAAACCTTTCTGAATCGATCCGACAACCTTTTCTTCCACCGAAACACTTGCTCTTTTTACACGTTGTATAACAATTCTCATCTTTAAAATCCTTTCATAAAATGACCCTCCTCTTATTTTTAAGAGGAGGGTCGTTTCTCCTATGTTCTGTTTTGATCAGGTGCTGAAAATCTTGCGGATTCCCGCTTCTTTAACTTCAATTGCCTGTTTGATCATATCTACGGTTCCATCGATACCGAATACACTGCTGTTCAGGCACAGGTCGTAGCTGTCTACCTCGCCCCAGCGTTTGCTGGTGTAGTAATTGTAGTAGCTTGCACGCTGTTTGTCGATCTTTGTGATCTTGTCTTTTGCTTTTGCATCGGAAAGATCATACAGCTTTGCGATACGGCGGATGCGATCCTGCATATCTGCTTTAATAAAGATGCTCAGCACGTTCGGATTTTCCTCCAGTGCATAATCTGCACAGCGGCCTACGATGACACACGGACCGTCCTGCGAAATCTTCTTGATGGCATCAAACTGTGCCAGAAATACCTTCTGGTTCAGCGGCATATCCATCATGGTAGATCCATAGCCGAAGGAGTAACTGTCCATAACCAGAGAGTATAAAAAGCTGTTGGTTGGTTTTTCATCGTGGTTTTCGAACAATTCCTGGCATAATCCGCTGTCCTTTGCTGCTCTCTCCAGCAGCTCTTTGTCATAGTACTTGATTCCCAGGTCATCCGCTAAAATCTTACCAATGGAATGTCCGGCGCTTCCGTACTGACGTCCAATCGTTATGATAGTTTTCATATAATCCGCTCCTTTCCATTCCGTCACAATAATCTGCTTTCACAGATGTAGTAACTCGCGTTTTTTCGTTACATCCAGTATACTACAGAATTCACAGAAAGTACAGAACATTTTGATAAAACTTATACAAATTAACTATATACTTTTTGAAATATCATTCTTTTTAAGCAGTTTCAGACATTTTTTCGAAACTGCAGCAACAGATTGGAAAAATATTCCGGAATCGGCGCCTCAAACTCCATATAGGCACCGGTCCGTGGATGGATAAATCCAAGTACCATCGCATGCAGCGTCTGTCCCTGCAGGTTTTTCACCGGGCATTTCTTCGGGCCATAAACCGCATCGCCAAGCAGCGGATGCCCGATACTTGCCATATGGACACGGATCTGATGCGTCCGGCCGGTTTCCAGCTGGCATTCAATATACGTATAATTTCCAAAGCGTTCCAGCACACGGTAATGTGTGACCGCCGGTTTTCCGTTCCGTTCATTAATCGCCATCTTTTTCCGGTCTGTCGGATGGCGGCCGATTGCACCGCGCACGGTTCCCTCGTCCTCTTTCAGATTCCCATGGACAATTGCCCGGTACTTTCGGGTAATGGAATGTACAGAGAGCTGTTCTGCGAGGCTCTGGTGGGCGAAATCGCTCTTACAGATAACCAGGGCACCCGTTGTGTCCATATCGATTCTGTGGACGATTCCGGGGCGCAGAACGCCGTTGATGCCGGAGAGATTTCCGCGGCAGTGATACAGAACCGCATTGACCAGTGTTCCGTTGCTGTGGCCTGCCGCCGGATGTACGACCATCCCCTTGGGCTTATTGACGACCAGAAGATCATCATCCTCGTACAGAATATCAAGCGGAATGTTTTCTGGCTCCACGTTCAGTTTTTCCGGTTCCGGCAGAAGCACCAGAACGGCATCACCGGCGGCAACCTTACTGCTTGCTTTCTGCGTTTTTCCGTTGATCGAAACCTTTCCGTCTTTTAAAAGCTTCTGCAGAAAAGAACGGGAACAGTCCGAAAAAGATGCGGCCAGGCACTGATCAATCCGTTTTCCGTCAAAATCCGGTGTAACTTCCAAAATCCGTTCTTCTTCAGCCATCGGACTCCTCCTTTTTGGCGTTTTTATGCAGAAATGCGAAGTCTTCGTCCTTGTAGTACAACAGATACAGCAGTAAAAAGACAGCGACCGATACGGTGACATAAATATCAGCTACGTTAAAAACCGGAAAGTTGATCAGCGAAACGTAGATGAAATCAACGACATAGTGATTCAGAAAACGATCGTAAAAATTTCCGACCGCACCAGCCGTCAGAACAGTCAGCACGGCAAAAAGCGGTAAAAAGCGGCGTGTCTTTGGAAGCTTGTAAAAGACAATCACCATGACGATCAGAAACAATACCGTCATCATAGCAAACAGCCAGTACTGATCCTGCAGAAGTCCGAATGCCATACCGCGGTTTTCCAGATAAAACAGCTCCAAAACCCCTGGAATGAGCTCGATCGACGGCTGGTCCTTCAGATACTGCACTGCCAGTGATTTTGTATACTGATCTGCTGCAAGCAGAAGGACAATCGCTGCCGCGCAAACCAGATAAACGGCCAGCGGAGAAAGTTTTTTACTCTTCATCGATCAGATCTCCATTAATAGAATTGATAGCTTCCAGCATTTCTTCATCTGTAACCGTGCGGTCCACCACAGCATGGCCGACAGACTCCAGAAGGATGAATTTGATCGTACCCTGTTCCATTTTCTTGTCCGATTTTGTTGCAGCCAGAATATCTTCCGATTTCAGGCCGTCCACAGTGATTGGCAGATAGAAACCGACGTTCATATCACGAATCTCGTAAAACTCTTCATCGGAGAGATAACTTCTCTTGTAGGAAATATAGGCAGCAGCAACGGTTCCAAGTGCAACGCACTGGCCATGGAGCAGTTCGAAGTTTTTGAGTTTTTCAATGGCATGGCCGATCGTATGGCCAAGATTTAAAACGGCACGCTCTCCCTGTTCTGTTGGGTCATTTTCTACAACCTGGCGTTTGATATCGCAGCATTTCTGAATCATTTTCGTTAATACCGGCTCAATCCGCTCTTCGATCTCAGACATGTGATTGATGGTCCAGATGTAGAATTTTTCATCGCGGATCAGACCTGTTTTCAGGACTTCTCCCATACCGCAGGCAAACTGATCGCCGTTCAGGGATTTTAAGGTTGCCATATTCATATAGACAAGACGTGGATGATGGAATGCACCGACCATATTTTTGTACTGGTCGAAATCGACGCCCGTTTTTCCTCCAACGCTGGAATCTACCTGTGCAAGCAGTGTCGTCGGAAGCTGGATGAAATCAATGCCGCGCAGATACGTTGCCGCCGCATAGCCGGTCAGATCCCCAACGACACCGCCGCCGAGTGCGAATAAAATGTCTTTTCTCTCAAAGTGGTTTTCAATCAGATGCGTGTACAGATCTTTGACAGTATCCAGATTTTTGCTTGCTTCACCAGCCGGGAAAACAAATGCGGTTACGGTCTCAAACAGCGGGGACAGTACATTTTTTACCTCTTCCAGATACAGTTCTGAAACCGTGCTGTCTGTGACAATGCAGGCCTTTTTTGCAGGGAGTTTTAAGTTCTCCACACAGCCGGCGAGGCGTTCGTAGCTGCCGTCCCAGACAATTTCATAAGAAAATTCAGTAGATGTGCCTTCTCTTTTAACGGTAAGTGTTTTCATAAATTATGCCTCCTGTATGTTCTTTCATGAAAAAAGCATCAGAATCCTGCATCTGATGCTTTTCCTTTGTTACTAAGTAAATCAATAATTGATCCAGTGGATCCATTTTAATTTACTGCAAAGATAATTTTCTTTAATAATCGGTACGGATATTTGGAAGATCAAAAGCTCCGCTTAAGATATCCTGGATGTCGCCGGAAATTTCTACACTGGACGGTGTCAGGATGAAAATATAGCTGGAAACTTTCTGCAGACTTCCGCTCATGCAGTAGCATGCACCACAGCAGAAATCAATGATTCTCTGGGCAATATCCACATCAATGCCTTCTAAGTTAAGGACAACGGTACATCCGGCCAGAAGCGTATCCGCGATTTCACGGGTATCCTCCATGGAAGCCGGTTTGATGACGCATACTTCCATATTTAATGCACCTGCTTTCTTTCTCATTGGAGTAACTTTCGAGGAAACCGGGGCAGCTGGCTTTGGAGCTCGTGCAGCAGCAGCCTGGCTTGAAGCGGTGGTCTTTGGCGCCGGCTGTTTACGCGGTGCAGTGTGAACCGGTTTCGCCTGCAGCTCTTCCTCTTCGTCCTCATCCTCGTTCTCCAGTTTACGGAAGAAACGTTTCTTTGGTTTTTCTTCTATATCATCGTCTTCTTCATCGAAGAAGCTATCCGAATCAGCATCCTCTTCCTCGTAATCGTCGTTCAGCCGGATGGCATCCAGAAATTTGTCTAAAACACTCATTCTTATACTCTCCTATTTTTAGTCCTGTGGCATTTGGCCAGACAGCCGTGCAGAATGCGCGGGGTCACTCTTCTTGGAAAGGCTTCCTGTTATCTTTTACTGTAATCCCGTTCGCCAAAGACTCCGGTTCCAACCCGTACTAAAGTGGCGCCTTCTTCTACTGCTACTTCGTAATCGCCGGTCATGCCCATGCTCAAAATGGCCATACGTACATTATTAATGTTTTTGGCGGCAATGTCAACACTTAATTCCTTTAATTTGCGAAAAACCGGACGATTTTCTTCTGGATCTTCCACATACGGTGCAATGGTCATAAGTCCCTCCACATGAATTGCCGGAAGTTTTGCGATTTCTTCAATCAATGGAAGGGTTTCCTCTACGGAGACACCAAACTTGCTTTCCTCGCCGGCAACGTTTACCTCGATCAGGATCGGGATTTCGCAGTTGTGCTTTACCGCTTCCTCACTGATCGTTTTTGCCAGACGAAGAGAATCGACAGAATGAATCAGGGCAACTTTTCCTGCAATGTATTTTACTTTATTCCGCTGCAGATGACCGATCATGTGCCAGTGGATATCCTTTGGCAGCACTTCCTCTTTTTCTGTCAGCTCCTGCACTTTGTTTTCACCGAAATTGCGTTCGCCAAGATCATAGATTTCGGAAAGCATTTCGACCGGTTTTGTCTTGCTGACCGCAATCAGGGTAACTTCCTCCCGGTTCCGTCCGGCTCTTTTGCAGGCTTCTGTAATTTTCTTCTGGACTTCTTCATAGTTCTCTTTCAGCATATCTTTCTAACCTCCAGTATTTAATGCACAATATCTTCTTCACTGACGGTGGATGCATTTTCCACAATATAATCATACTGCGAAATGCCGTATTGCGTTTGTTTTTTTATGATAGAATACTCCGCATTCTGATCGACGATCTGAATTTTGCGGAATACAGCATATCCTTTGTTGATGCAGTAAACACCCTGCAGCGGAACCGTTTCTCCAATCTGATACGTTGTGGCGGAATCCTGTGCACGAAGTATATCTCCATCATTAAAAGCGGCCATGTCGACGTAATATTCGACCGGATTATCATTTTCATCATTGACCTGCTCATAGATCGTGGCGTTTACAAATTCTGTCACCGGCTGTCCGTTATCATCCAGCATGACATTTCCTTTTTTATCGGTCTTTTCCCGCAGGAAACCGGAAGAATTGCTGTCTCCGCCCTGTACGAGCATCTGCGCCGGGATTTTATAGAAATCTTTTTCCGTGATGGCAGTATTTGGAATTTTCAGTCCGCTTCCATTGTTTGTGACCAGCTCTATTGAAAGAAAACGGTCTTCCGCATAACGGATCATCCCGCTTGTAAACGAAATGACAGCATAGTTCTGATCGTTAATGGACTTTAGGTTCAGTGTTCCCGTCTGTGTTTTTCCGTCTTTCAGAAATTTAACTTTTATCGTACTGAAATTGGAAAGTGTAACGACCTGCTTATTCGTCACCGGAACGGCAATTTCCCACTGCTCATCTGTCACCAGACGGTATACTGCATTTCCAGGCTCCGTCTGCGCGCCGGAATCAAAGGAAACCACAGAGGCTTTCGTAGAGAAAAGCTCCGGCGTAAGGCTGTCCTCCGTATAGCTTTCATATCCATCACTGCCGTAGACGACAACACCGTCCTGATCTGCATAAAATATCGTCTGTAATGAGGAATCTCCGTTTTCAGCGGCAGCGGCAAGCAGCTTTGCGGAAAGTTCTGTTTTCAGCTGATAAATGCCGGAAAAGGAACTGGAATCATAATCAGAAGAAAAACGTGCGAGCGAGGAACGAAGCGACGTTCTCGTTGCCGCATCTGCCGAAATACCAGAGGTATCGGCATTTTCTGTTGCGGAAATCCCATAAACAGCGCTTCCGCGGCTGATTTTCGATGCATTTGGGGTATAGAACTGAACATATCCGCTGCCGGAGGAAAGCTGCACACTCTCTGTCCGCATGGCGAATGCGGTATAGGTATCATTCCGGGATAAAGTTCCCTGCACAACCTGAAAAGATTTGATATGATCGGCGGTCAGGTAAAAGAAAAGTGAAACTGCCATATAGAAAAAAAGGGCTCCAAAGATGATATTTCCAATATTCAACGCCGGAAAAGGGAAACGGATTCTCGAATGCCGGCGGCTGTTCTTTTTCTGCTTAGACAAAATGTATGCTCCTTTTATTGTTTAATCCATGCGCTAAAAGGACGGTGCCGTAAGCGCCGTCCTTTGGTTTTGTCGCTATGCAATTATTATAATACAGTTTCGGTTACAGTGCAACGATAATCTTATCCTGCATGCCTTCCGGAAGCTCTTCCTTATCCATGGAGACACTTAATACGAAGGTAATGTTATACTGCTTGCCAATGCCTTCCAGCTGTTCAACACAATCTGTGATGTCCTCTCCTTCCAGTTTTGCTACTTTCAGGAAGCTGTCGAGATAAACGCTTGCGAGATCGTGGTCCTGAGAAACGATACCGCAGATAAATCCGATAAATTCATCACTGTTTTTCAGAGGATAGTCGGTTGCGGAAATCAGACGTACTTTGTTGTTTAATTCAAACATGTGCTTTGTGCTCTTGTCAATATACACGATATTTCCGTTTGCGGTTTTTACCTCTGCATTTACTTTGTCTAACAGCTGTTTTGTTTTGCCTTTTCCCTTCTTGCCTACAATTAATTGAACCATAGCAGTTTCCTCCTTAGATTAGAATAAGATATTTTCACCAAAAACCTTTAAGTTCATGGTTTAATTATAGTACAATTCACCAACGTTTTCAATGGTAAAATGAAAAAATTCTGAAAAATCTTCTAATTCGCAGGGAAAGGAGCTCTGTTTTTCTAAACGGATACGACAATCTCCCGGATAGGCAGAAAAAACGCCGTCCGGGGGATTGCAAAAAGATTACGTCAGGAGTTGATATTGGAAAGAAGAGTGTTCATGTCCTCGTACAGTTCCACTTTTGTTGATGCATGAAGAATGACAGAGATAAACGGTTCTCCGTATGCATTCTGGGATACCAGTGCCAGGCAGGAACCGGCCTCATCGGTCGTTCCGGTTTTTCCGCCGAGCACCGTCACATTTTCCGGTGCGTTTTTCTCTCCGGTCAGATATTTGTCCGTGGAGCTTAAATAGATCGTTCCCGCCGTACCGTCCGCATGCGTTATGTTCAGCGTGTAGGAAGACATTGACATCGTATTCTGGAATTCCGTATGCTGATAGGCAGCATACAGCATCAGATAAACATCATATGCAGTAGTGTAATGATTCTCATCGTGAAGACCGTGCGGGTTTGCAAAATGCGTACCGGTCATGGCAAGGGAAGCTGCCTTATCATTCATCATCTGAACGAAATTCTCTACACTTCCGCCTACCTGGCGGGCAATCGCCATAGCAGCATCGTTGGCAGAATAAATCAACAATGCATGGAAAAGCTGATCCATCGTTACCGTATCGCCCACGGCCAGTCCACTCATCTGGGATCCATCTTCCAGCGCAAGATCCTCTTCCGTGATCGTTACCTGCGTATCCGGCTGGTTGTATTCCATGGCAAGGAGAGCCGTCATGATCTTCGTGATGCTGGCTGGGTAGACCTGATCATACATATTCTGCGCGAACAATACTTTTTTGTGATCCAGATCAAACAGTCCGGCCTTTACCTGTGAAGAAAACGAGATATCATTCAGCGGTACGCTCGTCTCACCGACACAGAGATCGGCAGAGAGCGTTTCAGCCTGAAACCGTTTTTCTGCCGAAAGCGGATCGGAGGCGAGCACCATACTTCGCGCAAACGGCTCTGTAATGTCCATCTGGCGGTCCTGACGGTACAGTTTCACACCGATCAGAACCGCAATAACAGCAACACAGACACCCGCGCCGATGATCAGGCGGTTTAAAATATGTTCGGTTTTTTCCGGAGCAGTCCCGTTTTTCTCCGTTACAGGCAGTTTCTGTTCTTTTTCTGTAGTATTAGTCGTTTCTCCGGTAGATTTCACGCCAGTCCATTTCTCCTCTGTCTAATGATTTGATCAGCATTTCTGCCGTTGCAAGATTGGTGGCAAGCGGAATGCTGTGTACGTCGCAGAGACGGATAATCCGATGGACATCCGGCTCATGCTGTTTCGGCTGTTCCGGATCCCGCAGGAAAATCACAAGATCCAGATCATTCTGTTCAATCTGAGAACCCATCTGCTGAACGCCTCCAACGTGTCCAGCCAGATATTTGCGGACGTTAAGTCCGGTTGCCTCTTCTACCAGACGGCCGGAAGTTCCGGTTGCGTAAAGAGTATGCTTGGCAAGTACCGAGCGGTAGGCGATACACAAGTTCTGAAGCAGCGTTTTTTTTGCATCATGCGCGATCAATCCGATGTTCATTGATGGTTTTCCTCCTTAGTAATTCATAGTTTCTGGTTACAAAATCCCGGTTCTGCAGTCCGACATTCAGGACAAGCCCCATTCCGATGTAAAGTGTTACAAGGGAGGTCAGTCCATAGCTGACGAACGGAAGCGGTGTACCGGTGTTCGGCAGGATTCCGGTTGCAACACTGATATTCAGAAAGCTCTGAAAGGCAATGAGTCCTGCCATACCGCAGCAGATCAACGTTCCTGACAGATCTTTTGCTTTCCGGGAAGTCCGGATGCATTCGACGAGAATCAGGAACAGGAGCAGGATGATTCCGCAGCATCCAAAGAAACCAAGTTCCTCTCCTGCCACTGCAAAAATAAAGTCATTATGGTTCTGGGAAACGAAATTTCCCTTATTTGCGGAAGAAACTTTATTGTTGTTGAGTCCTTTTCCGGTCAGCTTTCCGGAACCGATGGCTGTAATGGAATTCTGCTGCTGGAGACGGCCGTCGGCGTTGTCGGCATCATCGCTTAACCAGTCCTGAATTCGCCCAAGCTGATAACCAATCGTCTTGTCAAGAGCCGCCGGAAGCTGGAAATTCACCTGCGTAATGACAAGCAGAAGCGCAAGTACCAGTGCTGAACCGGAAACCAGAACAACGGCGATAACTTTGTAGCTTAAGCCCGCCACATACATCATAAAGCAGAACAGAACCATGACCGTAATCGTATTTTTCAAATCCGGCTGACGGTAAATCATAACGAGCGGCGGAATCAGAAGCCCGATCGCGGTAAAAATGGTTTTCGCCGTATTCAGATCTTCTTCATGCTTCATCAGAAACATCGCAAAAAACATGATCAGAAAGATTTTTGACAGCTCGGTCGGCTGAAACTGAAAGCTTCCGATCTGAATCCAACGGGTCGCACCAAACGTGTTTTTTGCGGTAGAACCGCCGAGATAAAGAACGCCAAGCATCATCAGATTTCCGATGTAAAGAACCCAGTAAAAATTCAGAAGCCAGCTATAGTCAAGCAAAGAGACAATAATCATGATGACTACGCCCAATACGACTCCGATGGCCTGTTTTTTCTGGTCTGCACTGTCTGCACTTCCGATCAGAAGCACACCAATAATGCTGATGGCAATCAGAAGAATGACCAGCCGGAAATTATAATTTTTCAGCTTATATCGTCTTAACATGATACTCCTCGTTTCTTTTCAATGGTATTTTCGCTGTCAGTATGACAGGGGTTGTTTGTGTAATGGTGACGGAAATTTCATCCGCCTCAACGGTAAGGTATTTTCCTGCAGCAGCAGAAAGATCATTTTTCAGCATCTGAAGCGATGCCGGAGAACAGTTCAGACGTTCTGCCATTAAAAGATTGGACAGACGTTCTTTTGCAACGAGGCCGGAGTGCGGCTTTCTGCCTGAAAATAAACCCATACCAGTTCCCTCCTATCGCCCGAATACGCGGCGGAAAAATCCCTTTTTGCTGTCAAGATCCAAGTATGGAACACTCTCCCCGAGGATCCTGTGGCTGATATTCGTAAAGGCTTCTCCTGCCTTGGAACCGCTTCCAGCGATCGCTTCGCCCTGGTTGGTGGCGATTACTACCTGCTCATCATCGGGCAGAATGCCGAGCAGCGGAACAGCAAGAATTTCCTGTACATCATCCACCGACATCATTTCACCGCGTTTTACCATATCCGGCCGGATACGATTGATGACAAGAGAGATATCCCTCAGATCCTGCGCCTCCAGAAGGCCGATGATGCGGTCCGCGTCCCGGATGGCCGAAACCTCCGGCGTAGTCACAACAATTGCCTTATTGGCACCGGCAACTGCATTTGCAAATCCCTGCTCAATGCCTGCCGGACAGTCAAGAAGAACAAAATCAAAGCTCTGTTTTAATTCATCGCAGAGTTTTTTCATCTGCTCGGGCGTTACGCTTGTCTTGTCCCTCGTCTGGGCAGACGGGAGAAGGTAGAGCTGCTCGTACCGTTTGTCGCGGATTAGCGCCTGCTTCATCCGGCAGTTGCCCTCCACAACATCCACAAGATTGTAGACAATCCGGTTTTCAAGGCCGAGCACGACATCCAGGTTTCGAAGACCGATGTCGGTATCTACCATCACAACTTTCTTTCCAAGCTGTGCCAGCCCGATTCCGATATTTGCTGCGGTTGTCGTCTTTCCGACGCCGCCTTTTCCTGATGTAATTACAATGACTTCACTCATCTGGAACCTCCTTGTTGAAAACTGTTCTGCATTTTCATGCCGCAGGATGCGTCCAAACCTTTGTTTAAAAACGCATCCTTTCTCTTTTGCAGCTTTCTTCCCAGGCTTCGTTTCTGCCGGAAAAATTCCTTAGTCTGCTCTCACGCTTGCAACACCGTTGGAGTTTGCCTGACCGGACAGAATATCGTCTGAGAGGCCATAGTAATAATCTAAGATATCCTTAGCTACCAACTCTGCGTTCATAGAAGAATATCCAAACGGAATGCGGACGGCAAGAGCAATATCGTCTCTGCTCTCATAGTGAGAGAAGCCGATAAACAGTCCATGGTTTGCACGTGTACGGTCTTCCTGCGCGGTACCGGTTTTTCCGGAAAGCTCTACCGGCCAGGATTCCGGGAAAATGGTCGCATTGGATACGCTGATTACTTTTCGCATGCCTTCGTGTACCAGATCCCAGATGTTGGAATCAACATCCATTTCTGAATTTACCGTCGGGCCGAAATCTGCGCCCATATCGATGTCATTGCCATCCGAATCCGTTGCTTTCTGCAGAAGGGAAAGATTATAAACCGTACCGGAATTTGCAATCGTTGTGACATAGCGTGCAAGCTGTGTCGTCGTATAGTTGTTGGTACCCTGACCAATCGAGGAAGGGATCGGGAGGGAATCGGTTACATTCGGATCGGTTTCCGAAATTTCGATTCCAGTCTTTTCATCCAGCTTAAACATATCGGCATATTTCTGGATCATTTCCAGAGAGCGCTTCTGTTTAAAGGTGCCGTTCTCATCGAGTCCCAGACGATATCCAATCGTACAGAAGAACACGTTGCAGGAGTTCTGGATGGCACCGACAATGTTCAGATCTCCGTGGCCGCTCAACTGATGGCAGTGGACATAGTCAGATTCGTTGACAAGTCCTTCCCCGAACAGACCGTTGCAGTTGATGGTACTGGTCGGAGTAATTATGCCTTCGCTTAATCCGGCAACCGCCATCAGCGGTTTAAAGGTGGAACCAGGAGCCGTCTTCTGCTGGGTTGCTTTGTTGTACAGCGGGCTGGATTCATCGGTATTCAATTTTGCCCAGTATGCGGTATCCATCTGGTTTGCCAGGCGGTTGTTGTCGTAGCCAGGATAGGAAACACAGGCTAAAATAGCACCGGTATTCGGGTCCGTAATGACAGCAGAACCGGAACACGGATCGAGTGCAAGCTGTGCCGGGGTGATTTCCAGTTTGGCGATTTTATCGGACAGAAGCTGGAACGGTGTCATATTTCCTGCAACATAAGCGGCATAATCGTCATCCTCTTTCGTCAGAAGGTTCTGATCATACATCAGATTGCAGATATCATAGCCATCGAGCATATCCTGCAGCAGCATATAGTGATACATCTTTTTTGCAAATGTTGTATTGTTTGCCAGACGGTCCAGAATAACCTCCGTCAGCTTCTGATAAACCTCCTGAGAATCCAGGTAGGCATCATCCTGCGTCAGTGCTGAGACATCAATCCAGTTCTGGCTTGCCGCATACGTCAGATAATCACGAAGAGAAATCGTTCCGTCATTCCATGCCTGATAGGTGGCGTCTTTCTCATCAATTGCTGTTGAAGAAAGAATACCCATCGTACTGGAAAGCAGCTTATCCACGATGAAGGTCTCATATTCCTGCATTTCATCGCTGAGGTCGTTGTAAACGGTTGCTGTTTCAACGGTCAGTTCCTGCGTAATCTCGGCAAGCACCTGCTGGAGCTTCTGCTGGAACAGTGCATAGATCCGCTGCTCACGCTCCGTGGCATCCGCCGCCGAGAAATGGGAAATATCAATCGTGCTGTTTTCGATCAGTGCATTGTATACATCATAAATTGGAATCGGAACGGCATCCGTATTGGCAAGTGTTGAGATATCAACAGATTTTACATCACTCAGATACTGTTTCAGAATGCCGGCAATTCTCTGTTCCAGAATTTTATATACCGCAATCTGCAGGTCATAATCAATCGAAAGATAGACGTTATTTCCCTGTTTTGGCTCAACCAGGGATCCTTCTACCGTTTCCAGCTCTTTTCCGACGTTATTAACGATAATCTCTTCTGATCCGTCGGTTCCCTGAAGGATTGTCTCCATATACTGTTCCAGACCAGATTTTCCGACGATGGATTCCGTGGAATACGTTTCTTCTTTTCCCTGGCTCTTCAGCTCTTCATTCAGTTCTGTCAGCTCGTCTGAGGACGCCTGGCCCGTATAACCGATCAGAGAGGAAAAATACTTTCCGTCATAATATACACGCTCGGAATCTTCCGAAATGCTGACACCCTGCAGAACATCTTCATTCTCTGCAATCGATGCAGTTGTATTGCTGCTGACGCCGGAAGCAACTGTCACGCGGACATACTTCTGATAATTCGTCTGTTTCATCTTATAGCGGATCACCAGAATTTCCAGACGCTCCTGATTGGAAAGAGAAAGGACCGCATTTCCGGATTCGTCTGTCTGGTATGGAAGACCATACTCTTCAAAATCTTTGGCAGAATATGCGTATTTTTCATCGTCAGAATAGGCATCCAGGCCAAAGCCGTCCGGTCCGGCAAGAAATGTCATCAGCGTTTCGGCACTGGAACTCTTCTGTTCTGCCGTCATATCGTCGATTTTCTTCTGTCCATAAATGTCTGCACGGAAACGGTCGCGGGTCGTTCCCTCTTCACCTGTAAAAACAAACGCACCGTTCTCATCCACTTCAATCGGGAAGGTGCTGGTGTCAATCGAGTCTCCGTTTGCACGAATCAGCTTACAGAGACGATAGAGTTCTGCGTTCAGAGAGAGAATACGTTCTTTTGTCGTGTTGTACGTTCCGTTATCCTCGATGGTTACGGAGTAGGAAACCTTATTTCCAGCGATCAGTTTTCCGTTCCGGTCATAAATATTTCCTCTTGTACTATCAAGGGTTCTGGTTTTTGTGATTTGCAGTTCAAAATTATCCGCATACTCTTCTCCATGCACCACCTGCAGGATAAAAAGTCTTCCGATCAGGACGGCAAACATAGCAAGGAAAACCACACCAAGCAATAGGGTGCGGTTTTCACCGAGTCTGCGGAAAAGTTTTCTTATCTTCTTAGCCATGGCGACTGTTGTCCTTCCATTTCATTTTCGGTCAGTTTACGGTTGATGATAAATAAAAGCCGGTAAAGCAGAATGGAGAGCACTACCGTGTATACCATTTCCGGCAGAATAATATGCGCCAGATAATCGAAAAAGTGCAGGCGCACGCGCAGCAGGAACTGCAGCACATACATCAGCAGACTGTAGACAAGATCGCTGGCAGCGACCAGTACAATGTGTACCTTAATATCATCGTCATAGAAGACTTTGCAGAAAAAGCCATTCAGATAACCGATATACATGTAGAGCAGTGCGTAAAATCCAAACAGGCTGCCGTAGAACAGATCAATCATCAGACCGCTGAAAAATCCGACCATCAGTCCCTCTTTTTTTCCGCGCATCAGCCCAAAGGCGGACGTCAGAATCAGAAGAAGGTTCGGCGTTACGGACGCGATCTGAAAATACTGAAATACAGTTGTCTGTAACAGGAAAGCTGCCAGAATCAGAAAGGCAAGCGTGATTTTTCTGCGCATTTACTCTCCTCCCTGCTGTTTTAATTCTTTGATCACGAGAACTTCCTGAATATGTTGAAAATCCACAACAGGAATGATGTATCCCTTTTTCGTCAGGTGATTGGAGTCCTCGGTGATTTCACTGACATAGCCGATCAGAATACCGCGGAGGTATTTATCACTGATGTTCGATGTCACAATCTTTTCGCCCTCAGCTACCGTGTCGGTTGTATTCAGCTGGGAAAAGGCAAGCTTTCCGTCGCTGATCAGGCGCAGATCACCCGATACAATACACGTATCTGAGGTAGATGCTGTCATGGCGCTCACGGAACTGGAGTCATCAATGATAGAGCGGACAGTAGCGGAATTGGAACTTACCTCCTCAACAAGTCCAACAAGGCCGCCGTCTGCAATAACGTTCATATCTTTCTGAATCCCGTCATTTGATCCTTTGTTGATGACAAAGGTATCATACCAGTTGCCCGGATCCTTTGAGATGACCTGTGCTGCTACTTTTTCATATTCCGAGTAGGACTGGTCCAGCTGATACAGCTCCTGAAGACGCTGCAGCTCCTGCTGCTCCTGTACAAGCTGATTGTTTTCCTCAGTCAGATCCGTGACCTTCTGTTCAAGCTCCTCTTTCTCGGCAGACAGTTTTTTGACGTTCTGGAAACCGGTCAGACAGTCTGTCAAATACGCACCGATCTGGTTAATTCCGTTCTGAAACGGGATGATCACAAAGCCTGCGGCTTCCCGGATCGGCGTGACCGGCATTTTGTCTGCTGCACTGCCTAAAATGCCGGAGAGACACAGGAACGTCATGATGAAAAGTAAATGTTTGCTTTTTAGCTGAAATTTTTTCTTCTTATTCATAGCGGGTCCTTTTTGATAGATTTACTTCTTTTTATTTACCGTGTAAGCCCAGCGATGCAGCGCATCGTGCGTGATCAGTTCCTTGAGCCCACAGATGGTACAGAGGTCATAATACTGGGAAAGCTGCACCGGACAGCCGAGCTGTCTCGAAAGATAGCGGTCAATGTTCGGAATCCTTGTGCTTCCGCCGGTGATGTAAATACCCTCTTTCTGGATATGATCGTGGATCTGCGGCGGTGTACGCTCCAGCGCATGCTTGATTTCCTCGCCGATCTCATTAACACCGGAAAGGAGTGCTTCGTTTACGAGGGAAGAAGTAATGATCCCTTCCATTGGAAGACCGGATGCACCATCTACGCCGCGCACCTTCCGCGCCTCTTTTTTGTCTGTTCCAAGATCCGCCAGCGCAATCTTGACACGTTTGGCTGTTTTGGAGCCAATCTGGAAATTGTTTTTGCGGCGGTTCAGATTGCATATCGATTCGTTGAACTGTTTTCCGCCTACCGGGATGATTCTGGAAAAAATAACCCTCGCGTTGGCGATAACAGAAATCTCTGTGCTCTGCGCTCCGATGTTGACAATCATGGAACCCTTCGTGCGGTTGATCGGAATGCCAAGTGCCAGCGCATCCGCGATTGGTTTATCCACAAGATACATGCGGCAGTTTTTTAAGGCTCCCTTATGTGCAATCGTATAATAAGAACGCCGTTCAATCTCTGTCATATCGCAGGGAACTGAAAAATACAGCTCCGGGCGGTATCCCATGTGGCGCGTACAGCGATGGAGAAGCGTGTGCAAAACGGCTTCTACCATCAATACATTCGCAATGCGTCCGTTGCTCATGGGGGTAATTACCTCGATATTGGAAGGCGTTCTCTCGTGCATTTCATATGCGTAATTTCCAACGGCAATCACCTGTTCGCGGTTGCGTATGGCAATCATATTTTTTTCTTTTGTGATTGTGTCTTTCTTCAGGTCATAGATTTTGACGGTACTGGTGCCAAGGTCTATGCCGTATACATTTCGAATCTGCATCGTGCTCCTTTAACTTGTTCCCTTCCTTTGGGCATTTCTGCCTCGGATTTTCGGGATCAGATTCCCTGTTCCAGCATACTGGTATAACAGTGATCCCCGATAATAATGTGATCCAGCAGGGTAATGCCGAGCATTTCGCCCGCCCGCCGGATCTGCCGTGTCACGGTAATATCGTCACCGCTTGGTTCCGGGATTCCGCTTGGATGGTTGTGAACCAGCAGAATATGAACCGCACGGAACTGCAGTGCCGCAAGAAAAAGCTCCCGCGGCGAAATCATCGTCGCATTGACCGTTCCTCTTGTGATTTCCTTTTCTCCGAGAAGCTGATTTTTTGTGTCCAGCATCATGCAGAGAAGAACCTCCTGATCCTCGTGGCGGAGACGTTCCATGTAATAATCCGCAATGGAAGCCGGATCATGAAAGCAGAGACCTTTTCTTGCTCCGGCCGCGGCCATTCGTTTGGAAAGCTCACCGATGCACTGGAGCTGGATCGCTTTTACTTCCCCGACTCCGCGGATCTGCAGAAGTTCCTGTCTTGTACAGTGATAGAGTCCTAACAGGCCCTCCTCTTTTCCGGGAAGGGAAAGAATTTCTCTTGCGAGCTCCAGGGATGTTTTTCCCCTTGCCCCACATCGTAAAATGACAGCCAGAAGCTCCGCGTCGGAAAGGCTTTCCGGGCCGTTTTCCAGGCATTTTTCATATGGCTGTTCCATCGTCGGCAGGTTTCGTAATCCATTTTTTCTCATGTATTCCTCCCACCACTCTTCCGGGAATTTTCATGGAATACATTGGTTTGAATCACCCATCATTCTAGCACAACTTTCCGCAGATGTATAGGAATTATGAAAAATTCATATATTTTTTTGCAATTTCCTCTGCCGTTTTTAATCCGTCCATGGCTGCGGAAGTGATGCCTCCCGCATAGCCTGCGCCCTCTCCGCACGGGTAAAGACCGGTAAGCGACGGACTTTCGAGCGTTTCATTTCTTACAATGCGGACCGGTGACGAGGTACGCGCTTCCACGCCGGAAAGAACGGCGTCCGGACGGGAAAAGCCGTGGATTTTCCGCTCAGATGCACGAATGCCTTCCACAAGGGAGTCTCCGATAAACGTCGGAAGAACTTCCCGCAGATTGGCGAAAGTCCATTCTCCGCAGATGGAAGGGGTTACCTCTCCAAGTGCTGTAGAAACTCTGTTTTCACAGAAATCACCAAAAAGCTGCACCGGAACTTTGCCTTTTCCGGCTTCCCACGCAGCGTGTTCAAGCGCTCTCTGGAATGCCACACCATCGAGTACGTCCGGCGTTCCCTCTACATGGTACGGGCGGTAGTCTTCCGGTGTTACGGTGACAATCATAGCGCTGTTCGCATTTTTACCTTCCCGGTCAGAATAACTCATACCGTTGACGCAGGTGCGTTCCGCTTCCGAGGATGCGTTGACAACATAGCCGCCGGGACACATGCAGAATGAGTACACACCTCTTCCGTTTTCACACTGATTGGTGAGCTTATACGGTGCTGCCCCAAGGAAATCCGGTGCCTCCGGTCCGTACTGATCCTCCGTGATCATCTTCTGCGGATGCTCAATGCGGACGCCGACAGCGAAGGATTTTGCTTCCATGGAGATCTTATTTTCGCAGAGTTTAAAGAAGGTATCGCGTGCAGAGTGGCCGATCGCAAGGACTGCAGTCTCCGCGGCAATCTTCTCGGTTTCATTGACGGTTACAGAAGTGAGTCTGCCGTTTTCAATCCCAAAGTCCGTCACTTTTGCTCCGAAACGGACTTCTCCGCCCCATGCCTCGATCTTTTTCCGCATTGTTGTCACAATTCCGATGAGCTGATCGGTGCCAAGGTGCGGTTTCTGATCGTACAGAATTTCTTCCGGTGCCCCGCATTCCGTGAAGATCCGGAGTACCTCACGGTTTCTGCCGGATGGATCCTTCACCGAAGTGTTTAATTTTCCATCCGAAAACGTACCGGCGCCGCCCTCTCCGAACTGTACGTTCGATTCCGGGTTCAGAACGCCGGTTTTCCAGAACGCATCGACACTTTTCTTTCTCTGTTCTGCAGATTCGCCGCGCTCCAGAACGAGCGGACGGTAGCCATGCTTTGCGAGAACATAGGCACAAAAAAGTCCTGCCGGACCGCTTCCGATAATAACCGGCCGGTGAACAAGAGTCTGTTCTCCAGATTTTGGGAACACATGTGGCTTTTTCTCCGCTTTTACGATCTGGTTATTTTTCGCCTTCCGCAGTACGGCATTCTCATCTTTTACTTTTACATCAAGCTGATAAACGTATTTTAATTCGGATTTCTTTCTGGCATCAATTGAGCGGCGTAAGAGCTCAATTTCCTGCAGATCGTGTTTTCCGATTTTCAGTGTTTTTCTTATTTTCTGTTCCAGTTCCTCCTGTGTGTGGGTGACTGGAAGCTTTAATTGCTGTATCCGAATCATGCATGTTCTCCTGCTGCAGCTCTTCCGGCTGCACTTCCGCTGGACCAGGCCCACTGGAGATTGTAGCCGCCGCAGACGCCGTCGACGTCCAGGGCTTCTCCCGCAAAGAAAATACCAGGGTGCTGTACCGATTCCAGAGAATCCGTAAGCTGGTCGAGCGTGATGCCGCCCGCACACACCTGGGCTTTTCCAAAGTCGGTCTGGCCGGTGATCTGTAAACGATATGATTTGATGGCGCCTGCCATTTCTTCCGGAGTCTTTTTCTTTCCGATCAGAACCGGAATGAGTTTTTCTGGAAGAAGACCGATCAGAAGCTCTTTTGGCGCTTTATACGGGCAGATTTCCTGCCGTCTGACAAGTTCTGCAGTAAGCTCCGATTCCGTCAGTTCCGGAAAGAAGTCTACGAGAAGTTCAACGCGTTTTTTCTGCATGCAGGCGCGCACAGCGAACCGGGAAATCTGGAATACCGGGATGCCGGAGACACCGTAGTCGGTAAGCTGCAGCTCTCCCTGTTCCGTCAGAATCTCCTGATTTTCAACCAGAAGCGTAATCTTCGCGCGCACCCGAACACCCGCCCAGGAGGAAAACTGGTTTCCTTTGCAGCGGAGCGGGCAGAGGGCCGGGAAAAACGGAATCGAAGCGAGCTGAAGCTGATCGGCAAATCGAAGTGTATCTCCGTCGGAACCGGCGATCTGGGAAGCACAGCTTCCGCAGCAGATGATGACGCTGTCAGCCGGGTACTGCCATCCTTCGGTGCGCACCAGATAACCATTTTCGGCTTTTTCCACTGCAACAGCCGTTTCCCGTGTCTTGATTTTTACCTTTCGGAATCTGGCTTCCAAAATCAGCAGCTCAAGAACGGACTGTGCCTGCTCGCTGGCCGGATAAAGCCAGCCTTCACGGCTCCGGATGCGGATGCCGAGCTGTTCAAAAAACTGTTCGGTGTCCTGTTCGGTAAACTGTTCGAGAACCCGTGATGCACGCTCCTGATTTCCCGTGCGGTAGCACGATGCATCCTGATAACGATTGGTAAAATTACACCGTCCGTTTCCGGTCGCAAGAAGCTTTCTGCCCGGTTTATCGTTCTTTTCCAGAACGGTGACCGCGGCACCGAGACGTGAGGCCCAAATTGCCGCCATCAGTCCGCTCGCGCCGCCGCCGATAATTACCACATTTTTTGCCATTATAATGTCACCATACCGGCATCGACGAGTTTCTGAAGACTCATCAGAATACCGAATTTTGCGTGCTGCCACGTAAGCCCACCCTGAAAATAGACAGCGTACGGCGGTTTGATCGGGCCATCGGCAGAAAGTTCAATGGAAGAGCCCTGCACGAAAGCGCCAGCTGCCATGATAACTGGGCTGTCGTAACCTGGCATATCCCAAGGTTCCGGGGAAACGAAGCTGTCGACCGGGGCAGCTGCCTGGATACCCTGGCAGAATGCGATGACGCCTTCCGGTTTTCCAAAGGTTACCGCCTGAATGATGTCGTGACGGCTCTCGGTTCCGTTTGGAACAACGGCAAATCCCAGTTTCTCATAAACATTTGCAGCAAAGACAGCACCTTTTAATGCCGCTGCGGTAACGGTCGGTGCCAGGAAGAATCCCTGGTAGAAGGAACCGTTCACACCGAGTGTTGCGCCAACCTCTTTTCCAAGTCCCGGGGAGAGCAGACGGTATGCTGCATTTTCCACGTACTTTTTCTTTCCAACAATGTAACCGCCGGCCGGAGCCAGTCCGCCGCCCGGGTTTTTGATCAGGGATCCGACCATCAGATCTGCACCGACATTGGTCGGTTCGATCGTCTCCACGAACTCGCCGTAGCAGTTATCGACCATACAGATGACATCTGGTTTGATATTTTTAATAAATGCAATCAGTTCACCGATGCGGGTAACAGAAAGCGTCGGTCTGGTCTGATATCCTTTCGACCTCTGAATCGTCACCATCTTTGTCTTTTTGTTGATGGCATTTTTGATTCCTTCGTAATCGAAAGAGCCGTCCTCTTTTAAATCTACCTGGCGGTAAGTTACGCCATATTCCGCAAGAGATCCGACGGACGGGCGGATGCCGATCACTTCCTCAAGGGTGTCGTACGGTTTTCCAACAGGAGAAAGCAGTTCGTCGCCCGGGCGGAGATTTCCGGAAAGCGCCGTTGCAAGCGCATGGGTTCCGCAGGCGATCTGCGGGCGTACCAGTGCATCCTCAGTGCCGAAGCACGTTGCATAGACCTGCTCCAGCGTATCACGTCCCAGGTCATTGTATCCGTATCCTGTGGTTCCATATAAGCATGCCTCGCTGACCTTGCTTGCCTGCATGGCGTGGATGACCTTTAACTGGTTGTATTCTGCGATTTCATCAATTTTTGCAAAACGCTCTTTTAATTCTTCCTCAATTTTCGTTCCAAATGCGAAAACCTCTTTGGAAATGCCAAGTGTGCTGTACATAGCAGCTTTTTCTGTCAACATGATTGTTCTCCTTCTTCCTTTGCATCGGCCGAAACGATTTCGTTCCAGCGATCCAGCATATATGATAATATTTTTTCTTCGTCGTAGTCAAAATCCGGCTTGTTCAGCCAGATCACATCCTTTTCCCGTCGGAACCAGGTCAGCTGCCGTTTGGCAAAATGACGGGTGTCCCGCTTGATGATATAGACGGCCTCCTCCAGCGTGCATTCGCCCGCAAGATACGGGAACAGTTCTTTGTAGCCCAGTCCCTGCATGGAGACAAGATCTCTTGTGTATCCCATTTCTTTCAAACGGAAAACTTCATCAACCAGTCCGTCGCAGATCATCTGATCGACGCGCCTGTCAATGCGGTCATACAGAATCGAACGTTCGTCGTTCAGCACAAAATAAGCAGAACAGTACGGAGATTCCTTCTGCTTCTGCTCCTCGTTGTGCTCCGAAATCTTCTGTCCTGTCTCGTG
Organism: Blautia sp. OM06-15AC; assembly: GCF_003481425.1. Taxonomy (NCBI): domain Bacteria; kingdom Bacillati; phylum Bacillota; class Clostridia; order Lachnospirales; family Lachnospiraceae; genus Blautia; species Blautia sp. OM06-15AC. The sequence continues at coordinate 714,610 of NZ_QULD01000001.1, forward strand.
ATAATATTCCAGCGCCCGGATTACACGTTTTACATTATTCGGGTGAATCGTCTCCGCGGAAGCAGGATCAACCTCGGAAAGTTCCCGGTACAGTTCTGCCGCGCCTTCCTCCGTTGCTGCTTTTTCTTCCAGCTGTTTCCGGATCGGCAGTTCACCGTGCGATTCCGTAAAATCAACTTCTTTTAAAAGCGCCTGGATATAAAAGCCGGTGCCGCCCGTCACGATCGGAATCTGTCCGGCGGCGTATATTTTTTCCATCGCTTCATGCGCCAGTTCCACAAACTTCACGACGTGAAACTCTTCGGAAGGATCGAGCACATCGATCAGATAATGCGGAACGCCGCACATCTCCTCCGGGCGGATTTTGGCAGATCCGATATCCATATGGCGGTAGACCTGCATGGAATCCGCGGAGATAATGGCCCCATTCACCGCTTGGGCAAGCGAAATCGACAGCTTCGTCTTACCGACAGCGGTCGGACCGGTCAGGATAATCAAAGGTTTTTTCAAAAAAATCACCTACACAATTCTCTTAAATTTCTTTTCCAGTTCCCGTTTCGAGAGGGAAATGATCGTCGGCCGGCCGTGCGGGCAGTGATACGGATCTTCGAGCGTCAAAAGCTCGGCAATGAGCTGCTCCGCCTCTGCATAGGAAAGATGATTGTTGCCCTTTACGGCGGCCTTGCACGACATCGTCGCCAGACGGTCTTTTAAAATCTCCAGCGGCTTTTCGCGGACCTCCTCAAGATTGTCGAGAATCTCGATAAACAGCTCCTCCGTCGCAATACCGTACAGGTTGTGCGGCACGGCGTTGATCGCATAGTCTTTTCCGCCGAACGGGGAAATTTCGTAGCCGAAGGACTGGAAAACGTCCATGTAACGGGTCACAAGATCTGCTTCCTGCGGCGTTAAGGAGACGATCAGCGGAGGACTCACCATCTGGGAGGTGACGTTCTTTTCCCGGTAATTTTTCATCATCCGCTCGAACAGTACCTTTTCGTGCGCGGCATGCTGATCGATGATGTAGAGATTCTCGCCGTACTGAATCAGCCAGTACGTATCGAAAACCTGGCCGATGATGCGGTGCGATTTCTCTGCCTCCGGGGTAAGAAACTGCTCATCAAAGAGCTGCATCTGGCCTTCTGGCTCAGGCGAAGCAGATGCAGATGAGGATTCTTCCGGCATGGAAGATACCGTTGGAGCTGCATCTGGCTCCTGCTGATGCTGTATTGCGTCCGCGTTTGAGAGGTCTGCCGTCTTTGGCACGTTTCCTGCACCCGGCTCAAACAGTTCTTCCTCTTCCCGCGTCATTCCCGTCATCTGCTGAACCGGCACATACGTTTTCGCTGCGCGGTATCCATTTCGTTCCACCTCCGGGAAAATTGGCATTCTTCTGCTCTGGCTGGAAACCGGCTCCACCGGAAGGGACTGCCGTGCAAAGCCTTCTTTTACCTGCCGTTTCTGCTCGAACGGTTCCGGAACAACAATCTGTTCTTTCCGTGCCGCTTTTTCCTCTGCTTTCCGTTCCCTGTCGGAAGAAAGCGAAACATTCACAATCTGCTCCCTGTGATTCAGCGCACCTGAGATCATATCGCGCATCTGACGGTAAATCTCCTCCTGATGAGAAAAACGAAGTTCCATCTTCGTCGGATGCACATTGACATCCACCGCCTCTCCATCCATCTGGACATAGAACAGCGTAAACGGATATTTATGCTGCATCATCGATGTTTGATATCCGTCCTCAATCGCACGGGCGAGCAGCTTGCTCCGCACATACCGTCCATTCACGTAATAATTTTCAAAATTCCGGTTTCCCCTCGAGATCACCGGTTTTCCGATAAAGCCGTCGATCGTCATCAGCGGGCTTTCCGAGTGAATCTCGATCAGCTCCCGCGCAATGTCGCGGCCGTAAATATTATAGACCAGTTCTTTTAAATTCCGGTTGCCGCTCGTATGGAGCTTCACCTGTGAATTCACCATATATTTAAACGAAATCCCCGGATGCGACAGCGCAAGCTGCTCCACAACGGAAGTCACCGCATTCGCCTCCGTAACCGGCGTTTTTAAGAATTTCTGACGAGCCGGCGTGTTGTAAAAAAGATTCCGGACCAGAAAGGTTGTTCCGGTCGGGGCACCGACCTCCTCATTGGCCTTCTCCGCGCCGCCCTCAATCACATACCGCGTTCCCGTCAGCGCATCCGGCGTTTTCGTAATCATCTCGATCTGCGCAACCGCCGAGATACTCGAGAGCGCCTCGCCGCGGAAGCCAAGAGATGCAATCTGCACGAGTTCTTCCACGGAACGGATCTTGCTCGTCGCGTGGCGCAGAAAAGCGAGCGGCACCTGTTCGGCCGGAATGCCGCTTCCATTGTCCGTGATCCGCACCAGCGAGATACCGCCGTCGCGGATTTCCACGGTGATCGCCGTCGCACCGGCGTCCATTGCATTTTCCACCAGCTCCTTTACCACGGAAGCCGGCCGTTCCACGACCTCACCGGCCGCAATTTTATCGATCGTATTCTGATCCAGTACTGCTATGGTAGCCATGTTGTTCCTTTCTGTTTCGGATTGATTCTAACTTATGTTCTGATCCAGTATTCCCCTATTTCCAGCGGTTTTTCACCTTTCCCTGGAAACGGTACAGGGTATTTAAAGCATCCATCGGTGTCATATTCGAGATATCAAGCTCCGAGAGCTCTTTGATGATATCATCGTCCTGCACCGTATCGAACAGCGACATCTGTGCCATATCGACCTCGTCGTAGTGAACCGGCTTTGCCTTCGGTTTCTTCTGCATGGTCAGATCCTTGACCGCAGCAGTGATATCGGCATCGCTCAGCTGCTCCACCAGCTCCTGCGCCCGGGAGAGCACTGACTCCGGCACTCCCGCAAGACGCGCTACCTGGATACCGTAGCTCTTATCTGCGCCGCCCTGTACAATTTTACGCAGGAATACGATATCGTCGCCCTTTTCCTTGACGGCAATACAGTAGTTGTGCACGCCCGGAAGCTTTCCTTCAAGCTCAGTCAGCTCATGGTAATGCGTAGCGAACAGTGTCTTTGCGCCGAGCAGCTTCGGATTCGCCACATGCTCAATCACCGCCCAGGCGATCGAAAGACCGTCGAACGTACTCGTTCCTCTTCCGATCTCATCGAGAATCAGCAGACTGTTCGAGGTTGCATTCCGAAGAATATTCGCCACCTCCGTCATCTCAACCATAAACGTACTCTGGCCGCTTGCCAGGTCATCGGATGCGCCGACACGGGTAAAGATCCGGTCCACAATACCGATGTTTGCCTTCGAAGCCGGAACAAACGAACCGATCTGTGCCATCAGCACAATGAGGGCCGTCTGGCGCATATACGTCGATTTACCGGCCATGTTCGGTCCGGTGATGACGGAAACGCGGTGGTCACCGTTGTCAAGCAGGGTATCGTTTGCGATAAACATATCGTTTGGAATCATCTTCTCGACCACTGGGTGACGGCCATCCTTGATATCAATCTTTCCTCGGCTGTTCAGCTTCGGACGCACATAGTGATTGTGCTCGGCAACGTAGGAAAGTGATGCATACACATCGAGCCGTGCCAGAGCCTGCGCCGTGCGCTGAATCCGCTCCGCCTCACCGGCAACCGTATCGCGCACCGTACAGAAAAGATCATATTCCAGAGCGTACAGCTTGTCCTCTGCGCCAAGAATCGTATCTTCCAACTCCTTCAGACGCGGTGTGATGTAGCGCTCGGCGTTCGTCAGCGTCTGTTTTCTGGTATAGTAATCCGGTACAAGGTCTTTAAACGAGTTCGTAACTTCCAGATAATAGCCAAATACCTTGTTGTACTTGACCTTCATGTTTTTGATACCGGTTTTCTCCCGCTCACTCGCCTCAAGTTCACTCAGCCACTGCTTTCCTTCTGTCTTTGCATGGCGGTAATTATCGACCATCTCGTTGTAGCCGTCTTTGATCATACCGCCGTCGCGCATCAGATACGGTGGATCATCCACGATTGCCGCATCGACAAGCTGATAGAGGTCTTCCAGCGGGTCGAGATCCTCCTGAATCTGCGCCAAAGCGCCGCCGTCAAACGAGTTTAAGAGCTGCTTGATGTAAGGCAGCATCTGCAGCGACGATTTAAAGGCGATCAGGTCACGCGGATTCGCGGACTGGTAGCTGATTCTTCCGACGAGACGCTCAAGGTCATAAACCGGACGGAGGTATTCACGGATTTCCTCGCGGAGCATCGCCTGCCCCGTTAGAGCCTCTACAGCATCGAGTCTTGCATTGATTTCATCCTCGTCGATCAATGGCTGCTCCACGTAGCTTCGCAGAAGACGCGCGCCCATCGCCGTGCGGGTTTTGTCGAGAACCCAGAGGAGGGAGCCGCGTTTCTGCTTCTCCCGCAGCGTTTCCACCAGTTCCAGATTCCGGCGGCTGGAGCTGTCGATCAGCATATATTTGTCCGTCACATACGGTGTAATCGAGTTCATGTGAGACAGATCCGATTTCTGTGTCTCGTGCAGATACTGGAACAGCGCACCGGCTGCAATTGTTCCGCAGTTGTAATCGGCGATGCCAAGGCCTTCCATCGTAGCAGCATGGAACTGTTCCTGCAGCGTACGGCGGCAGATATCATCGTCGAAATACCAGTCTTCCAATGCATTCACGCAGATATGAAGGCGGGTCCGGAGATCCTCCACATCGATCCCGCAGAGCAGGAACGACTGATTGCAGATGATTTCCGCCGGCATAAACTTCGTGATCTCATCCACAAGGCGGCGAGGCTTGTCCATTTCCGTGACGAGGCACTGGCCGGTGGAGATATCTGCCGTAGAGATACCGAAGCATCCCTCCATGCAGACGATCGACATGATGTAGTTGTTCTTCGTCTCATCAAGTCCCTGCGGGATCAGCGTCGTACCCGGTGTGACAACGCGGATGACTTCGCGCTTTACCATGCCCTTTGCCTGCTTTGGGTCCTCCATCTGCTCGCAGATCGCAACCTTATGGCCGTTCTCTACAAGACGGTTGATATACCCTTCTGCAGCGTGATACGGGATACCGCACATCGGAGCGCGCTCCTCCATGCCGCAGTCCTTTCCGGTCAGCGTAAGCTCAAGTTCTTTGGATACCAGGGTGGCATCTTCGAAGAACATTTCGTAGAAATCACCTAAGCGGTAAAACAAAATGGTATTAGCCGGGTCAGTCAAGCCCGTCTTCGTCTGGCAATAATGTACCATCATAGGCGAAAGCTTCTCACACTGATCCAGCGCATCCTGTGCTGTCACAGGCCGCGTGGACATCAGTGCCGGCGCTTTTACCGCTGTGTTTTTTGTTTCTGTATCGTTCATTTGTATTTCATACCTTTTCTCAAGAATAAATATAAGAAGTATAACAAACGTCATACCTGCACAATTTTAGCATGAAACCAGAAATTGTGCAAGATTCACAAGCGTATAAAATGCCCCCTTCCTGTCAGTGGTTTTTTCTCAAAACCAGCCGTCCAGGAAGCGAGCATTCCCTTTAATTTTTCTTTTTTTGTCTCCATTTTGAGAAAGACGAACCAATCAACAGGATCAGCACAAAAACAACGGCAACCGTTTCATAAATCTGCACGCCGGTGTTGACAGGATTGTCGTCAATTGAGCGGTAATCGCGCTCCAGACGCCACAGCATCGCCATCCGGTCCATGAAATCAATCTGCCGCGTGCCGTCCGTCTCGGTCTTAAAGACGGCACAGTAAAGATTCGTGTACCACTGGTCAAGAAGACTGACCCCTGATCGCCCGATCTTTCCGCTGCCGATCTCCTCGTCATTTTCATCATACAGAATCCTGCCGCTTCTCGAACTCTGGTAATCGAGCGGCGTTTCATCTACATCAAGGAAAATCAGTCTTGTATCTTTTCCATAGGAGGTATCCACATACTGCTCCTGCGCATAGCCAAGACACGTACCGGATGCGTCGTAATAGCCGTACGTCGTGCCGGAGCCTTCTCTGTCATTGATGGGCTCATCCTCCACATAGTCAATCGAAAACCACTCCTCCTCGTTGATATAGACCGTATTCTTCTGAAGATAGCCCGCCACTTTTCCGTCTGCCACAATCTTCGTCTTTCGTTTACTTCCATACAGGTCAAAGTAGATTTCTATGGTTTCTGCCGATGTAAGCGCCTCTTTTGCCTCATCCGCAGTTGCAAACTCAGATTCCGGCACTCTTTCTTTTCCGCAGCCGCCAAGCACCAGAGCGGCGGCAAGAAAAAGACCAGCGGCTGTATATATTCTCTTTTTCAACTGCCTTTTTCCTCCGCCTTACTTGTTATCTTTGTAATACTCATTTGCCTCATCGTACATCATATCGAGCAAGGCGTATTTATCCTGGAAATCCATCACCTGCGTACCGTTATCCTCCAGGTTCACATAGAGATTGCACTGTGAACCGGACCAGTCCATCTCTTTTTTCGCAGAACCGATCACCGTTCCGCCCTCTGTATAAATGGTATGTCCATCCTCTGATGCGTAATATGGTTTTTCGTTCAGATCTGCATCGAGAAAAATAATGTAATACGCTTCCGGCATCTGATCCGGTGTCGTCACGCGCTCCTGTGCATAGCCAAGCAGGTTGTTGTCCGGATCATAGAATGCATAGGTAGTAGCGGATTTTGTCATCTTATTGATTTCTTCGTCCGTCACAATTTTCATATGGAACCATTCTTCGCCGGAAATAGAGATCGTCCAGGTCTGATCAAAGAGACCGCTGTTTTTCATATACGCGGCAGCCTTTTCATCCGCATAAATGTTTCCCGAAGCGTCAACGTTATCCAGATCACAGCGCATGCGGACGGACGAAGCCGATGCAAGGGCTTCTTTTGCCACATCCGCGTTTTCATACCCTAACTTTTCTTCTGCCGCCGAGCAGCCGCACAGAAGCAGAAGTCCTGCTGTAAAACCCAAAAACAATTTTGTCGTTTTTCTCATAGATTCCCCTCTCTTTCTTTTGTCAGGACCGATTGGAAAGACCGCCGTCTTTGTCGCGTGCCAGTTCTCTTGCCGCCATCACAGCGAGTGCGGTCAGCTGCGGCAGATATTTTGCATCGTAGACAATCAGAAACGCATTGTCGAACATGATGTTTCCGACGGTAAGATCCATATTGTCGACGATGGCGCCGATCATAGTTCCGTTCAGTTTTACCGAGTAATTGTGGCCGATGGAGCCGGCGTATTCCCGGAGTTCCAGTTTTCCCTCCGGCAGTTCCATCGAGAACTGATCCCGTACGAGTGCAAACTGCTTTTTCAACACACCATACGGCTCGCCGTACAGATAAAAACGGTACGTCGGCAGCGCGTGGAGCAGTTCCTTCGTCATACGGAAGATTTCGGTGTGCATCGCATCGTAGATATAAAATGTTTTCAGCGGCACGGTGCTGTCGATCTCGTAAACCAGGTTTCCGTCTGTATCCTCCAGATCGAAATGCTGGCCCGTCAGGCGGTAATCCTCCGTGAAAGTGTAAATCTGGGACGCCGAAATCTTCTGAAACGGCTGTACCGTTCCAGTTTTGACGAAATGCTCCAGATTCGCTTTTAATTCGCTCTGGAACATCATCAGATCGGAATGGTAGCTTAGATGGTCTGCGAGGTTCTCTGCAACATCTTCATGAATCGGATACACGGGTGTGGTGAGTTTCTTTTTGATAAAGCCTTCGATGAAGGAATATCCCAAATAACCGACATGACCGTCTTTGGTCAGCCAGAAGTAGAGATATTCTCCCTTGGCGTCCGGTCCGAAAACGAGTGCTTTCTGCCGCATCGTGTAGAATTTTGCAAGCCATGCAGAACCGAACGGTGTATCGACGTTCTTGTAAGCCTCATAAAATTCTTCGATTTTCCGCGGCTTCTCCATGGAGATCATGGCAATCATATCCGTCATGGAATTGTAGTTCTCCGGGGTTGCCATGGACCAGATGGCAATGCCGAAAATCAGGACAACCGTGGCGATGGTGAGTGTGATCGTCTCTCCGTAGCCGACCGCCATCAGATAGATGCCCAGCAGCGTGACAGCGCCGCCTGCGATGCGGAATTTCCATTTTCTCTTTTTCAACTGAATACCGCCTCCTCTCTTTTCGTTACTTTTATTGTACTTGCTCCCCTTTTTTGTGTCAATTGAAACTCGCTCCTCCGCTCTATTTTGTTCTGCCTGGCGGGACAAAGAAAGCGTGTCGGCGCATCTTTTTTTGTCAGAATGCATCCGGCACGCTTTGTTTCAAAAATTTAATGAACGAAAAGAAATTATGAAATTGGAATCACGCGTCCCGTTTCTGCCATAGTTCGGTGGGAAATGGAAATTACGGTACGGTTTTTGGAAACCCTTTGCAATGCATTTAATACCATTTTTTCCGTCTCTGCATCAAGGTTTGCGGTAATCTCATCGAGGAGCAGAATTTCAGGCTCCGCTGCGGCTGCACGGGCAATCGAGAGGAGCTGCCACTGACCCTGTGAGAAGAGATCCTGTGTACAGATCGTATCATATTGGTCCGGAAGCGCCTCGATGGTCTTTGCAAGTCCGGTCAGCTCTGCTGCTTTTTTTACATCTGTATCCGAAATCTTTGCATCATACAAAGTAATCTGGTCTTTTACCGATCCCGGCACCATGTGGAACGACTGCTCCACATAGCCGAAAACCTTTCGTTTCTTCGCATCCGGCAGATCGACAGATGGAACGCCCCAAATCAGAACCATTCCTTTCTGTGGCTCATATAAACCGAGCAGCAGTTTGAAAATAGTACTCTTTCCGGCACCCGTTCGTCCCAAAAGTGTTACCTGCTCGCCTTTTTTGATCTGCAGACTTACATCGTTTAAGATGACCTGGCTTTCGTCATATCCAAACGTCACATTTTTTAGCTCAGCCGCTATGCCGTAATCTGTATTTTCAGTCAGCGCAGCCGGCTCTTTCTTCTCTTCCAGGCTGTAAAATTCATTGATTCTTTCCATACCGGCAAACGCAGACTGAATTGTCTGGATTTCCATACCAAGACTTTCGACCGGAGCAAAGATCTGGGAAATATAGTTTATAACAGCAACGGCGGTTCCGGCGGACATGCCGAACAGCTTTAAAACGGTCGAATTGCCGGAGGCCGAAAGCAGCATGACAACAGCAACAACAATGGCATTTAAAATCAGGATGACCGGAGAATAGACGGCATCGTAAAAATTGGTCTTCTCCATTGCGCTGTAGCTGTCATCAATATAGTGCGCATACTGCTGCTCCATATACGTCTCTTTCTGCAGACAGTGGATGGTACGGATGTTGTGCAGCGTCTCCGGAACGTGACCCGAAGCACGGCTGACTGCACGGCGATTGGCAATCTGGGAGGTCAGCATGTTTTTCTGGATGTAACGGGTAAAGAGGAACAGAACAGGGAGTAAAATAATCAGAACAATCGTAAGTCCACGATTAGTCACCCAGATGACGGCAAGAATGCTTAAGATTTTGCACGCATCGGCAAACATACTGATGATCCCGGAGGTAAACAGGTTTTCCACTGTGTCGACGTCACCGACAAATCTTGATACGAGAGCGCCCGGCTCCTGGCGGTTCAGCTCGTTGGCGGAAAGGCGTCCGAACTTTTCCATCAGACTGCTTCGGAGTGCATGTGTAATTTTCTGGCCGAATACCGTCAGAAGACTCTCTCGTGCCGACTCCAGAAGACCCGTCAGGGCAAGAAGTCCGAAATACAGCAGAATTCCTTCCATCCAGAGGGTATGCTTCTTTGTCAAAAGGTCAATCAGCTGTGCCAGCACAAGAGGCGGGAGCAGTGCGAAAATAACCGCACCACAGACGACTCCCAAAAGTGCGGCTGATAAAACGCCGTGTTTTCGAACGGTTTCTTTGATTACCCGCAATACAGATTCTTTCTTTTGCATCAAAAGCTTCCTCCCTTCGTCTGATTGCTGCAGAGCTCTGCGTAGGACGGAACCGTTGCAAGGAGTTCTTCATGTGTGCCGACCTTCGTATGGCACTCATCCATCCAGATGACCTGATCCATCTGGTCGAACAGATAGAGGCGATGGGAAATGAGGATTATAATAGAGTCTTTTGCCAGCTCCTTTAAATTTACAAAAATTTGTGCCTCCGTCTCTTTGTCGAGTGCCGAAAACGGATCGTCGAGAACCAGAACCGGCCGTTTGTGGTACAGGGTTCGCGCAAGGGCAAGGCGCTGCGCCTGACCACCGGAGAGGCGGATACCGCCCGTTCCGACCAGGGTATGGATTCCGTTTTCCATTGCTTTCACTTCATCTTCCAGGCAGACGACTCGGATCATCTCCTCTGCGCCCTCTTTTCCCCCGAGACGGATATTCTCTTCCACACTTCCATGGAACAGCTCCTGGTCATGGCCAAGATAACCGACCATGCGGTTCCGGTCTGCTTTTTCCATTTTTCCAAGTTCTTTTCCGCCGAAGGTGATGCTTCCCTCATACGGCGACTCGCAGAGAAAAGTCTTTCCAAGCGTTGACTTTCCGCATGCGACAGGTCCCGTCACACCGATGATCTGGCCAGGAGACGCTTGAAACGACAGGTCATGGATGATCTCTTTTCCGTTTGGATAAGCAAAATGCAGGTGATCGACGTTAAGCTCTGCAGGTGCTGCGGCCGGAAGCTCCGGTTCTGTTTTGGAATTCTGCAGCAAAGGTTTAATTCGTTTCCAGGAAACCTGCGCTTTATGTACCGCATTAAAAAGTTTCGCAGCGCTCGATGATTTGGTGGCAAGCTTCGTGTAGCAGGACAAAAATGTGGTAAATACAGCAATGGTCCACGGTGTCCAACCCTCATGCAGGACGTTCCTGCCTCCAAAATACAGGATAAACAGAATGCTCGTCATCGAGATCATACGATAAATCGGCGGCATAGCTGTGTTCCAGATATTGGCGCGCACAGCGGCAGATTCGTAAGCCGAAAGATTCTCCTCATAAGCGGCCTTTCTGTCCTCCTCACAGCCAAAGACACGATACGTGATGGCATTTGTCGCACGGTCCAGGGTTGCAGCACTTAATGCACCCGACTGTACCTTATAGGCAGCGCCCGTTTTCTGTACCATGACCTTCATCTTTTCGGCAATCACGTAGGAAATGGGTGGGAAAATCATGCAGAGAAGAGCCAGGCGCCAGTCGTACCAGAGCAGCATACACGCATAGGCGAGAAGAGCAACACCGGTATCAAAGATTTCCGTTGTAAATTTCCGCATTCCTTCTACGCAATCGTCTACATCGAGAATGGCCTTCGTCAGTATATTTCCGGTACCTTCCGCTTCCAGCTCCAAACGGCTTTTGCGAACCAGCGTTCCGTAAAGAATCTGCTTCATATGCCGGTTGACGTTGTTGGCAAATCTTCTGACATAGAACCGTTTGAAATAGCGGGAAACCTGCACAATGCCAATACTCACGACATAGGCCGTGACCAGCATCAGCATCTGGTGGAAGGTTCCTGTGCCGCCGAGGAGATCAACCAGCTTTCCTGTCATTTTTCCCTCAAACCAGGGGCCTGCAAGAAGTCCCAGATTATAGATGAGACCGGAAACCGTAACAAAAAAGAGAATTTTCCATTCTTCCTGAAAGTAAGAGAGCATCCGGTTCGGGCGAAAGGTTTCATCCTTCATCGCTGCTGCCTCCTTCTGCTGTTGCTTTTATTGTTTTATCTGCTTTTTCCCTTAAAATTTTTGAAAGTTCCGCAAAATGATTCTGCCGTTCTCTCTTCGATTTCCAGTACAGCTTGTCCAGTGTTTCGCAGAAGCTTTCTGCCTCCTTTTCCGGAAGCTCCAAAAGCAGCCATTCATAAAAAACCGTTTCAATTTCTGCTTTGGAATTTTTCAAGGATTCTGCTTTTTCCGTAGCATACAGAAGCTGGCTTCTGCCGTCCCACGGATTCGGTTTCCGGATCAGATATCCCTTTGTCTCAAGGCTTGCAGCGCGCCTTGCAGCGGCTCCTTTATCAATCTTTAACTGTTCGCGCACTTCCGTCTGGGTGATGCCTGGATGATGGCGCACCAGATGGATAAAGTCAAATTCTGCCGTACCGATGCCTTCTTCTTTCATTGCCTGCACCGTAAATTTCCCGGCTTCCCGCGCTATTTTTGTTATTTTCCGTTCTGTTGGATCCATTTTTCTGTTCCTCCTGTCCATTCTCGATCTGTTTCAAATAGATGCATATACAACTAATTAGATGATAGTACAACTAATCGAAATTGTCAATCTATAGATCTTCTGGTTGACGAAGTATCGTCCGAACTTTATAATAGAAGTATTCGGCTGTTAAAAACAGTCAGTCTATCAATAAGGAGATGTATCTTATATGGAAAAGAAACATACGCGCGGCAGCTTTACCGGATCGATCGGCTTCGTGCTTGCTGCTGCAGGAAGCGCGGTTGGACTGGGAAATATCTGGCGTTTCCCTTATCTTGCCGCAAAAGACGGAGGCGGAACCTTTATTTTAGTTTATATCGTACTGGCTCTGACCTTTGGATTTACCCTGCTGACAACTGATATTGCCATCGGAAGAAAAACCGGACAAAGTCCGCTTGTCGCTTACGGTAAAATTCACCCGGGCTGGAACGGTCTTGGCCTTCTCGCCAGTATCGTGCCGGTTGTCATCCTGCCTTACTACTGCTCCATTGGCGGCTGGGTATTAAAATACCTGTCTGTGTTTCTCACCGGACATGGCACTGCTGCTGCCGAGGATGGTTACTTTACCGGCTATATTACCGGTACATGGCAGCCGATTGTGTGGTTGGGAATCTATCTTTTTCTTACCGCATTCGTTGTATATCGTGGTGTCAATAAGGGAATTGAAAACTACAGCAAAATTCTGATGCCGATCCTTCTGATTTTAATCATCGGAATTTCTGTTTTTTCTCTGACCCTGACCCATACCGATGCAGACGGTGTCGTCCGTACGGGACTGCAGGGTATGAAAATTTATCTCGTTCCGAATTTTAAGGGAATGACGCCGCAGAAATTTTTCACCGTCTTTGTCGATGCACTCGGACAGCTTTTCTTTTCGATCAGCGTTGCGATGGGTATCATGGTTGCCTACGGTTCCTACGTAAAAAAAGAAACAAACCTGATGAAATCGATCAATCAGATTGAGATTTTTGACACCATTGTTGCGCTGCTTGCCGGTTTGATGATCGTTCCTGCTGTATTTACCTTTATGGGAGCAGAGGGTATGTCCGCTGGCCCTGGTCTGATGTTTGTCTCCCTGCCGAAGGTCTTTCAGTCCATGGGAGCAGCAGGCGGCGTAATCGGAACCATTTTCTTTCTTATGGTCTCCTTTGCAGCCATTACATCTTCCGTATCGGTCATGGAGTCCATTGTTTCCTGTATGATCGACAAATTTCACATCAGCAGAAAGAAAAGCACGGTTATTGTAACCGTTTATGCATGTCTCGTCGGTATCATCGTGTGCCTCGGCTACAATGCGCTTTATTTTGAACTGAAGCTTCCAAATGGCGCAACGGCTCAGATCCTGGATGTCATGGATTTTATCAGCAATAACCTTCTGATGCCGCTTGTTGCACTTCTCTCCTGTATTCTGATCGGATGGGTTGTAAAGCCGCAGGTCATCATCGATGAGGTGACGCTGGGAGGATATAAGTTCGGTCGAAAGAGGCTGTATATCGTCATGGTGAAGTTTATTGCACCCGTGCTCCTTGCCGCGCTGCTGCTGCAGTCGTTCGGTATTTTAAACGTCTGATCACTGCGATACCAGATTGCTATGTGCTTTGCACTCACGCAATCTTCAAAAACATTCGTAATCCGCTCATTTTCCTTCGAAAAATGGCTCCTTACTTATGTTTTTGGCGAGTCAAGAGATCAAAAAAGCATGTTTTCCGGTGGCTTTTCCAGAAAACATGCTTTTTTTGTGCCTGTCTGCACATATTTCTAACAGGTGAAACCCTTACATCCTGCGAATTAACGTTCCATTTACACCAAGTATCTCTCCATCAAATTCCCGGGCAAAAAGTACTTCCCCGTCTCCTTTTACTTTTATCTCCTCATCCGATGCGTTGAGCAGAACTTCGATTTTATTTCCCTCTTCGTCTAGTTTAATATACTCTACACACCGATCATTTTCATAACCATTCGGAAAATGGAAATGCAGGCTTCTGCACACTTTTTCATTTCTTCGAAGCATGATCAGTTTCCGCATCGTTGCAATTTTTTTCTGATTCTCTTCGCTTTCAATTTCACTCCAAGGCATACATCTTCTGCAGTCCGGATCATGAGCGCCTTCCATTGCGATCTCCGTTCCATAATAAATACAGGGGCTTCCCGGAAGCGTAAAAAGGATTGCAAGCTGCTGGTAGAACTTGTCCAGATCGTGAAAACGGTTCATCAGCCTCTCGGTATCGTGGGAATCCAGGAGATTAAAAAGTACATCGTTATTTTGCTGCATATACATGGTATAGCAACGGTTTACCATATATTCAAATTCTTCTTTTTTCATTGTTTTATCAAGAAAGAAATCATGGATTCCGCTCAGCAGCGGGTAGTTCATGACAGAATCATATTCATCTCCCTGCAGCCACTGGCTTGCATCATGCCAGATTTCCCCCAGAAGATAAATATCCGGCTTTATCGTTTTTAAATGCTCCCTTATCCGCTTTAAGAACCTGTGCGACACTTCGTTTCCTACATCGAAACGAATTCCGTCGATATCAAACTCCCGTACCCAGTCCTCACAGATTTTACAGAAATACTGTATCACCTCTTCGTTGTTTGTATTCAGCTTTGGCATCCCGTCTGTAAATGCAAAGGAATAGAACCGTCGGTCTCTGGTATCTCCCCTTTTTTGAACCTGTTCCCAGCCTTCTACCATAAACCAGTCCGCATAACGAGACTCTTTTCCATGCTCCAGGATATCTATCCACGGCTCAAATTTTCTTCCACTATGATTAAACACCGCATCTACCATAATACGGATTCCTTTTTCATGTGCTTCTCTGCAAAGCGCTTTCATCGTCTCTGCATCGCCAAAGGACGGATCTATTTTTGTATAATCGGTCGTATCATATTTGTGGTTGGACTCTGCTTTCATAATCGGATTCAGATAAATACCGGTAATCCCAAGTTCCTGCAGATACGATAATCTCTGACGGATCCCTTCCAGATTTCCTCCGAATTTTTCTTCGTTTGTTACGGTTCCGTGATTTCTCCAGGGTGTGATATCATCTCCGTTTTTTTCCGGTGTCCCGTTGCAGAACCGATCCGGGAAAATCTGATACCAGATCGTTTCGTTTACCCATGCCGGTGTGCGATTGATATCTGCCGGGTTCATCCAGGGTACAATAAAGCACTGCTGCATACGGCCATCCATCCGGAGCTGTTCTTCTGTCAGGAAACCATCCTCAAAATAATACCAGACTTCCTTTTCCGTCCGCAGCTCGAAATAATATTTGCATCTTTTGTATTCCGGAAGAAGCGTTGTTGTCCACCAGATCTGATAAGGCAGACGTTTTTTATATATCATTTCCTCTCTTTTTCCGATCCACTTTTCTTTTCCGCCCAAAATTCCGGCTTCATAAGGATCTCCGTAATGGATAAAAACCTGTTTTACATCATATCCTGTCTTGATATTGACAATCAGTCTGTCCTCATCCAGGGCATAACTCATCTGTTCTGAAGTTTTATGGTATACACCGCTAAATTCCATCTCATTTTCCTCCCGTATAGCTCTAAAGCTGTTTTTTGCATCCTTGTAAGAAACACGATCACTTTTGTTTCGCATTGTTTCGTAACTTTACTATAAGCCTTTTTTATTTCTTCGTCAATCAATTTCCATTTTTCCCTGCGCTTTCGTAAAATTCAGATAATTTTCAGGATGATTTTTGTGCAGGATGCTTTCTTTTTTCGAAACTTAACGAAACATTTCTTTTTCAAGGTATTGATTGCTTTTTATCTTATGATTTTATATAATGATACCGGGATCAAAAGGTCTTTTGACACCTATGATAGCTGGGAGTTTACATTTTTTGTTTTGTGAAAGGATTGCCGATTATGACTACCATTCAGGATATTGCTGATAAAATGGGAGTTTCCAAGAGCACGGTATCCAAAGCGCTCAATGACGCGCCTGATATCAGCGATGCTTTACGGAAACAGGTTTTGGAAACTGCCGTAGCTCTGGGTTATACGAAGCTGCGGCGTTATAAGAAACCAACGAAAAAAGTCTGTATTATAATAGAAAAAGAAAATATGCGGTATCAGGAACCGCATCATTTTGCCTATGATATCCTGGTGGGTTTTCGTCAGATGGCAGAACCTGCCGGATTTGATGTTGAAATTGTACCCGTTGATATTAAGACCCAAAGAAACCAGCATTATGATGTTTTTATGCTGGAGCATGATTATATAGGAGCTTTTGTGGTCGGCTTTTCCCTGAGCGATCCCTGGATTCAAGACTTTAAAATCAGCCGCACACCGGCTGTTCTTTTCGACAACTATATAGTAGGGAATCCTTCCACCGCTTATGTAGGTATTGATAATGAGGAGGGAATGGAGCTTGCCGTCTCTTATCTTGCCGGACTTGGACACCGGAAGATCGCCTATCTGAGCAGCTCCCTCGGTGCCCGGGTTCTCCAGGCACGCCATGCTGCCTTTCTCCGTTCCATGCACCAGCATGGACTGAAGACTTCTCCTGCTGCTATCGGCTGTTCTTATTATCTGTCAGAATGTATGGAAAAGCATCTTCCCCGTTTTCTGGAAAACGGAATCACTGCTATTATTTGCAACCAGGATACCCTTGCTAGTGCAACGCTCACGCAATGTCAGCAGCTGGGATTCCAGATTCCTGATGATATCAGCATTATCGGATTTGATGATCTGCCGATTGCTGCTTGTACGTCACCGCCCCTTACAACCATCAGACAAGATCGGCTGGAGCTCGGAAAAAGTGGATTTTTTGCATTGTCAAGTCTTCTCAATCACATCCCAATCAGTACGTATTTGTTGCATGCACAGCTGATTCAGCGGGAATCGACAGGGAAGGTTCCTTCATAAATTCATCTCATCAACAATATTTGCCGGTTTTGCAGTCATTTCTACCCATGCCGGTATAAAACCGCTTTTGACAGCGTTTCTTACAGATCTGACATTAGACCAGGCGGTACAGTAAAAAGGTACTTTTCCCCTGTTTATGATCTCTTTTGTAAGTCTGCTTGTCAGTGCAGAGGCAATCCCCTGTCGTCTGTATTCAGGCAAGACATCCACACCAATCTGCCACATATCGTCGCAATCGGCAGAACAGGCGGCAAGTCCCACCAGCGTGCTTCCATCATATGCGCCGACGCCAAGTACATCCAGATTCTTCCGATCTTCGCAAAGCGCATTGCTCCATTCCGGCAGATACAAATCCGCAAAAGCTTCCTGTGTTAATACTCGTGTCACATAGGCACAGGAAAGAGTCGGTATCCGGCTGATGTCCGGCAGATAGTATTCTGCCATGAAACATATTTTGTGCCCTTTTTCAACTAAACGTTCATTCAGCCAATGCATGTTTGGTGTCTCAAAACAGTGGTAAAACTCGAAGTTGTCTACATACGCAGATACCAGATCCATAGTCTCCGGTATGGAAGCTGCCATGATATTATTTCCATAGGAAACCAGATTGCAGGTAATAGGCTCTTTCAAATATTTGCGAGCTTTCTTTCCTAAATTTATGGGAACAACAACATTTTTGTCCGCCTTGAAATCTTCTACATGGCATCCCATATCTTCCGCAGACTGCCTCATGGCAATCTCCATCATTTCACGATTCGTCATATGCTTTTCTCCATTCTATCAGTTCAGTAACTTGGGGATGCGCAGACATGTCCATTTTGGAAACAGTGTCTATCATTCTCTGCATCCGGCCACCCAATCCTTCCGATTCTTTTCGTTTCGCAGATCATCTGCCAGGTATCTGCAGAATATGAAGCAGCACTCCCGCTGCCCGCTCCATTGCTGCCGGATCAATGGAGGAATAATTCATGACATACGTATTTTCCTGCTTTGCCGCCTCCGCTGTGTCTGCGTAATAGCCGGAGAGCGGCTTTAATTTTACGCCGCGGGATTTCGCCTGCGTGACGATCTCCTCTTCTTTTTGATCGGTGCAAAGATGCATCAGGAAATGGACGCCTGCTTCTTCCTCTTCGATGGTTACGTAATCACCGAGCGGCTTCTTTTCAAGCGCCTGCAAAATCAGATCTCGTTTGTTCTGATAATAGTTCCGCAGCCGGTTGATATGTTTTTCGAAACTGCCGTTCTCAATAAACTCTGCCAGTGTGTACTGCTCAAAGTTAGAAACGGTGCAAGAATAAAACGACAGCTCACGGTAAAATCTCTCCGCCAGTGTCTGCGGCAGCACCATATAGCTGATCCGTACCGTGGAGGCAAGTGTTTTCGTAAACGTATTCATATAGATGACCTTGTCCGATACATCGATGCTCTGCAGCGTTGGAAACGGCTTTCCGCCGAGACGCAGCTCACTGTCATAATCGTCCTCAATGATATAGTGATGATCTGATTTTGCCGCCCAGCCGAGCAGTTCATAACGGCGGCTGACCGGCATGACTGTCCCGGTTGGAAAGTGATGGGACGGGGATGTATGAATAATATCAACCGATCTTTTTTCCAGTTCCTGCACCGAAACACCGTCCTGGTCGAGCGGCACTGGCTCGTACCGCACCTTCATACTCTCATAAATCCGCGCAATTTTGTGATACCCGGGATCCTCTACTCCATAAACAAGATCGTTCCCGAGAAGCTGAATCAGAAGGTTATGCAGATACTCCGTTCCTGCGCCGACAATAATCTGCTCCGGCAGCACCTGCATTCCACGAAACTCGCGCAGATATTTTGCAATCGCACTGCGCAGCTTTAAAATCCCGGCGCACGGGGAATTGATCATCAGCTGGATCCGGTTATCATTCAGAACAGCACGCACCGTCCGCGTCCAGATTGTGAAGGGAAAAATCTCGCTGTCCGTCTGGTTGCTGGAAAAATCCGCAAAATAGGAAGTCTCCCCGTTTGCCACCTGCAGGATCTCTTTTGGCACCGCATCCCGCATGGAATCCTCAATTTCCAGATCAGCCGCATAAAAGCCGCGCTTTGGCATGGAGTACAGATAGCCTTCCGCAACAAGCTGCGCATAGGCATTCTCGACGGTAATGACGCTGATACCCAGATTTTTTGCAAACGTTCGTTTCGACGGCAGCTTCTCTCCCGGACGGATGTTTCCCAGTAATATGTCGTTTTTGATACATTTATATAAATATTCATACAGGGAATCTGACCCTATATTGGAAAAATTATACGTCAGCATCCGACCGCTCTCCTCTCATCTGACCTTACTGAATATATTTGTTTTGGCGATTTTTTTATAGTCACTTTACCAGTATACTGTGAGGCAGAACAAAAGTAAAGCCAAAACAGAAACAAAATTTATCACCTGATATTTCTCAGGCAGGGAGGAGATTATTATGACAGCAGCAAATGAGAGATACAAACTGAACAAAGAACTGGCACAGATGTTAAAAGGTGGTGTGATCATGGATGTTACCACACCGGAACAGGCTCACATCGCAGAGGAAGCTGGTGCCTGTGCCGTTATGGCACTGGAGCGGATTCCTGCAGACATCCGTGCAGCCGGCGGCGTTTCCCGTATGAGCGATCCGAAGATGATCCGCGGCATTCAGGAAGCCGTTTCCATTCCGGTTATGGCAAAATGCCGCATCGGCCACTTTGTAGAGGCACAGGTTCTTGAAGCCATCGAAATCGACTACATCGACGAGAGTGAGGTTCTCTCCCCGGCGGATGATGCCTACCATATCAACAAACGAAATTTCAAAGTACCGTTTGTCTGCGGTGCAAAGGATCTCGGCGAGGCACTCCGCCGGATCAACGAGGGAGCGTCTATGATCCGTACCAAAGGTGAGCCGGGAACCGGCGATATCGTACAAGCGGTCCGCCATATGAGAAAAATGAACAGCGAAATTCAGAAACTGACCTCAATGCGTGAGGATGAGCTGTTTGAGGCAGCCAAGGTCCTGCAGGTTCCATACGATCTTGTTCAGTATGTTCATGATAACGGCCGTCTCCCGGTTGTCAACTTTGCAGCCGGCGGTGTGGCAACGCCTGCCGATGCAGCACTGATGATGCAGCTTGGAGCAGAAGGCGTCTTCGTCGGATCCGGTATCTTCAAATCCGGCAACCCGGCAAAACGTGCCGCTTCCATCGTAAAAGCTGTTACCAACTACACCGATGCCAAACGGATCGCAGAACTCTCCGCTGATCTCGGCGAGGCTATGGTCGGCATCAACGAGCAGGAAATCGCCTTACTGATGGCAGAAAGAGGAAAATAATGAAAATTGGAGTGCTTGCATTGCAGGGCGCATTTGCAGAACATGAAAAAGTATTAGAACAGCTTGGCGCCGAATGCATCGAACTGCGGCAGGCCCGCGATCTTGCCGAGCCTTACGATGCACTTGTACTGCCGGGCGGCGAGAGTACCGTTCAGGGAAAGCTTTTAAAAGAGCTTAGCATGTTCGATACGATCAAAAGCCAGATTCAAAATGGCATGCCGGTCCTCGCAACCTGTGCCGGTGCAATTCTTCTGGCAGAAACGATCGACGGACAGATGAAGGGACAGCCAGAGCAGTATTTCGGCACGATTCCCATGTGCATCAAGCGGAACGCCTACGGCCGACAGTTAGGCAGCTTCCACACAGAAGCATCGGTTGTGGGCATCGGAACAGTGCCGATGACGTTTATCCGTGCGCCGTATATTGCATCTGTGGGGAACGGCGTGGAAGTGCTCGCGGTTGTGGAAGAGCGGATTGTCGGTGTAAAATATAAAAACCAGATGGCCTTCTCCTTCCATCCAGAACTCGACCCGGATATGAGGATTCATAAGACATTTCTTTCGATGATCAGCAACGTATAAAGCAAAAGACTGTGCAAATCATAAATTCATTTGCACAGTCTTTTGCTCTGTTTTCGTACCGCAATGCAGCCTCACTGAATATCTTCCTTCTAACAACGTCAGGAGCTTTTGTATTATTCCGGGCAAAGTACAAATCGGCTTCGCCAGATATTTTCTTTTCCGTCAGCTTCCCATTGAATCAGAAACACAGTTTCCATTTTTCCTTGATGATCTCTATGAATGCATGGAATAATTTGAATCTTTTCCGGAGAAACACCATCTATTTTCAGAGTTCCCCTGTCACCGATTCGAATCCGGTCTTTTTCCCGACTTACGTTCTGCCGTGTGACAAGATTTTCCGTGAAGCCATTATCCAAAGGAGCGGTCTTCAGGCAATCTTTGATCTGAAGTTCACCGGTTTCCCTGCAAAAAACAGCAGTCCGTATCAGTTTTTTCCTGCTTTCTTTCTCATATGCCCCAGCAAAGGAAATCGAAATTTCTCCTGTCTCGGAGTAATTCACTGCATCGGCACGATATGTTTCCCCTTTGCACTGTTCCTTTCCATCCAAAATCGGAACGCTATGGCCACGTGAACTACAGCAGAGTACGGAATATCGTTCGGGGCCAAAATATGCTTTCGTGTATTCTCCGGCTCCAAGATCACTGATAATTTCTTCTTCCCCGATAAAATACAGAAAGCTGCCGACATCGTTATGATTGTGCGGCTCCCCGTTGTTTCCACCTTTGATTGCGAATGCGGTCTGATGCTTTCCAGTTGCAATTGCCCATTCGGCATCCGCCAGATAAGTAAACGTGCCGGAACATACCCGTTCCTCTGCAGCATTCTCGGAACCGTCCGACCTGCTTTTTAACACATTCAGATATTGCTTCGTCCAGATCCAGTCCCTATATGCGGCATTCCAGCGATAACACGGATCTTCCCCAAAATGCATTGCCCGTACCAGCGGCGGGATTTTAACATTTGGATCCAGCATTGCAAAATGGCAGGTAAGTCCCATCCGGTAACGGCTTTTGCTGTCT
Source organism: Blautia sp. OM06-15AC (assembly GCF_003481425.1). Classification (NCBI taxonomy): domain Bacteria; kingdom Bacillati; phylum Bacillota; class Clostridia; order Lachnospirales; family Lachnospiraceae; genus Blautia; species Blautia sp. OM06-15AC. Next base: position 736,597 of record NZ_QULD01000001.1, read on the forward strand.
CCGTCAGAAAAGCTTAACGTATTTCCGCCCGGGAAATAGCATTTCTGCTGAAATTCCATGATTTTCCGCTGCTTTTTTCCATCCAGCAAGTCAGTTTTCCCGCCCGTTTTTTCTTTCAGAAGTTCCGCGAACATGGAAAAATAACTCATTCCATATTCCCAATAGCCAAGACCTTCCATGCAGGCGCCGTCCTCGCCGAAGCTCGCAAGAAAGCAGGAAAGATCCCGGGTCACGCGCGTCAAGATCTGTTCACAGTTTTGATTGATACTCTCGATGCTTTCCGCATTCGGAAAAAGAACAGGAAAAAGCTCAGATGCATAGCAGGCGGCTGCTCCTACGGATCCACAGCAAACAGCATTCCAGTTACTTTTACTCGTTTCCCACCAGAATGCACCGTTTTCCTGTATAAGAAACGGCTGCAACACTCTCCTGCTGCTTTCCTTCCAGATCCGACACAGTAACTCCGGCCGCAGATCGTTTCGAAGTAGAAACGCAATTTCCAGAAGTGACTGTGCAGTCTCGCACGCAAAAAGATCCAATGTAATCTTCCACTTTTCATCCTTTTTCCGGTTCACATGTGCCGGCAGCGCCCAGCAAGTTTCCGCACAAATCTGCTCCAGAACCCATTCCAGGCCGGAAAGATCCATAGAAATGTCCCTCTCTTTTGCAAACAATGCATTGAACGCAAAAGCAACGAGGTATTTCCGGCGTCCAAAGTAAGCTTCTTCATACCGCAGCCGGTTCCCCGTCTTTTCAAACAGAGAAAAAAGCTCCTCTGTCAAAACAGGGAAATCCAAAAGAGAAAGCGTTTCGGCTTCTCTTGAAAGCTCTGTTTCATATTAGAAAAAATACTGCTGCAATTCTTGTTCTGTTCTTCCGTTCATATATTTTTTCTCCGTAAACCTAGACAATCACTTCCATCATTTTTCCGGCTTCGTCAAACTCCAGCGGGGCCACGCAGGTTTCCCGGTGGAATCCCTTTCCCTCCGGATACTGCGCAAGCGGTGTGCCAAAACGATGGTAAGCAATCCAGTATGCATCTTTTCCAGGCACCTTACAGATGCTGTGATGACCCGTTCCAAGAACACCTTTTTGCACATCTTTCTGAAGAATCGTCTTTTCAAACCGAACCGGTCCGTACAGGGAATCGGACGTTCCATAGTTTACATGATAATTTTCACTTCCTGTATCATCACAGGACCAGGTAAAATGGTAAATTTCATCCCGCTTCAGAACCGTAACCGCCTCACGGAAATCGTACAGTCCTTCCAGATTTTTCATCGTCTCCGGAACAATATGCATCATATCCGGTGTCAGTTTTGCAATGGCCGCATAACCATTTCCAAACAGGAGATATGTTTCGCCGTTTTCCTGATAGATCGACGGATCAATCGTCTGACTCATCTGGATCTGATACGTTTCCATCATTTCCATGGTGATCATGGGTTCTGCTGCAGGCACAAACGGTCCCTCCGGATAATCAGATACTGCTGCTCCAATGCAGGATTTGCCATCAACACGCTTTCCACAGAAATAGTAGTAATACTTTCCATCTTTTTCTGCAATGCACGGCGCCCAGGCACTTCCTACCGCCCACGGAACATCTCCATCTGCCATGTCGAAAATATCAGCAGCCTTCTGAAATTTTCTCAGATCCTTCGATGCAAAAACAGAAAATTTCGTACCGGACCAGTCGGTAAAGCCATCCGTTGTCGGATACAGGTAATACGTTCCGTCAAAACAGGCAAGATCCGGATCTGCAAAGAGCCCTTCTACGACCGGCTTTTTGTGATCAAAAAATCGTTCCAGCAAGGCAAGCTCCTCGTCAGTAACTGCAAGAACGCCACCGTGGCGTTTTTTTGTTTTTCCAAGAGCATATTCCTTTTCCTTTAAAATACGGAATTTTCCCGAAGAAAGATCATCCGTTAAAAGAGGAAGATATCCTTTTCCCTCCGCAAACTGATCCGCAATCAGACACCATGTCTTCTGATCCGGTAGCAGATAACATTCCGGTCCTTCTACGCCAAACAGCGAAGAAAGTGTTTCTGATGGGATCTCCTGAAAATTGCCCGTCAGGGAGTCACAGGACTCCAACAGCAGACATTTATTCGTCTCATCCTTGGAAATCCGATAGTATACACCTTCTGATTCTACCATCGTTGTATCAATCACATGTTCTTTCCGCTCCATGTAAATAAATGGCTCGGAAAAACTTTGAAAATCAGATGTCCAGGATGCATAGATCCGCTGTTTGGCTTCCGTATCACCGGAAAGTTTTACCATAGATGCCCAGAAAACCAGAAACTGCTCTCTTTTTGAGTCATAGATTCCTTCCGGTGCCCAGACGCATCCGGCTCCCGGAACACCTATGGTACTGGCACGCTCCGCACTCCAGTGAACCAGATCCTTCGATTCCCAGACAATCAGATCACGGCTTCCGCGATATTGTGCCGTATCCCAGCCTTCTCCTGCTTCGATCCGTAAATCGGTTGCTATCAGATAAAATTTCTTCTGCTTTGGATCACGCAGCAGAAACGGATCGCGAACACCTTGCATTCCAAGATGAGAATATAAGACTGGCTGTCCGTCATTCAGATCCTCCCAGTGAAGTCCATCCCTGCTGATGGAAAAATAAATCTGTTCTCCATCCTTTTGTTCTCCGGTAAAATGTACAAATAAATAGCCTGCCATATTTTGTTCTCCTTATCTGCTTTTCATATAGTTCATAGGTGTCATTCCAGTCATTTTTTTAAAGACTTTACTGAAATAACTTTCATCGGAAAATCCGACTTTTTCGCTGACCTGCGAAATTTTAAGCGAAGTTGTACCAAGAAGCTCCTTGGCATGGGAAATTCTGACTTCCGTCAGGTACTGAAAAATCGTTTTTCCTGTTGTCTGACGAAAAATCCGATTTAGATAATCAAAGTTTCCACCAAGCTGCTCTTCAATCAATACTCCGGAAATTGGCTCGCGATAGCAGTTATTCAGATAATCCAAAAGATCATATATTTTCCGGTAGCTTCCGACCACTCCGGTTTTTTCCTGGGCAAGCGATGTTACAAACTGTCTGGAAACCAAAATCATCATCTCCAAAATCTGACAGGCACACAAATTGTAATAACCTTCCATACGATTTTTCTGACAGGTAATTCCATCATTGATTTTCTGCAGAATTTCAGAATAAGAAGAAGTGTCGGAAAGATGCATATATTTGGGCAACGCAAGAAGCGAAAGACTGACGCGTTCCTGTCCGGAAAGGGTACAGGAATCACTTTGCATGGACTGCGTTCTCTTTCTTAAAATTATCTCAGTTGTCTGCTCATTTGTCATCTTGTTTTTTTTTATGGATTTCTGATGGAAATGAATATAATGGTATTCACAATGTGTTGCTCTTTCCCCCACATGTATTTTATCCGGATCCAGAATTAAAAAATCCCCCGGTGTTAAATGATACCGTACACCATCCTCCAAAAGAAACATCTCACCCTGACGCACCAGATAAATAATGTATTCCAACGGCATTCTTCTTTTATGAATATACGGCGGTTCAATCACCGCCGTATCTGCCAGGCTAATTTCCGGTAGTTGACTGCTGTCATACTGATAATAAATGTTTTCCTTCATTCTTTTAGCCAAGATCCGGTTCATCGCAGAGTGTAATGATTCCCGGCACTTTTCCTTCTGTTTCAAAAATCAGAATCGTATTCGTTCCTTTTTTTAAAATCGGACCCGGAATATATAATCGTTTCTGTGGCCCAATTTCCCAGAATCTTCCAATATTAAATCCATTTACAAGAATGCAACCTTTTCCCCATCCGGTAAAATCAAGGAAGGTATCTCCCGTCTCATCTGCTTCGAAGCTAAATTCATAAAATCCCGGTGTACCAGGAACGGATGGAATTGTAAAATCAAGATGTTCCAGATGTTCCATCGGAAGCGTATATTCTTTCCAATAATAGTGATTATGACCATTAACCTGTACGCTTCCATCAATCCCTTTTCTCTGTCTTTCGAGATTCGGACCGAAATTTACTCTTCCCATATTTTCCATCAAAATAGAAAGTTTCTGTCCTTCCGGTTTATTCTCCTCCCATTTTATTTCATCAAGAAGTTCTCTGTCATACAGTGTAACAGTTGGGATTTCATCCACAAAAATGTTAGCTCTGTCGTTAGCTCCCCACAGCCGCAGTGTTTCCAATGGCCCTTCATCTTTCAACTGGCTTTCGTATAAAATATATCCGTATCCCTGATCCAGTTTTTCCATTGACACCGGGTATACACTCTCCATCGCTTTACTAATCCGGTCTTTGTTTCCGAATAAAGATGTGCTTCTTTTGACACGAAGTTTTCCATATGATTTTCTGCGAATTTCTGTACTAAGTTTTACTTCCGGAATTTCGGTATATTTCCGGATTACATTCTGGAATGCCGTATACTTCGCCGTAATCTGACCGTCTTCCGTCAGCAGTGCATCATAATCATAAGAAGTAACATCCGGTGTCAGCTCATCATAGTAATTGGATCCATTCGTAAAACCAAAATTGGTTCCACCTTCAAACATGTAGATATTCACATGGCCCTCGGAAAGAATTTCGTCCAGATCTTTTGCATGTTCTTCTAAATCACCGGTCTGATGCGTTTCTACACCCCAGTTATCAAACCATCCAACCCAGAATTCCATACACATCAGCGGTTTATCGCCGATTTTCTTTTTCATGACGGCAAACTGCTCTTTTCCTTTGGAACCAAAATTTCCGGTCTGTAAAACACCTTCCACTTTTCCGCAGTCAAAAGCATCTCCCCAAGGACCATCCGATGTAACCATCGGCACTTCACAGCCGCAGTCAATCATCAGCTGTTTCATGTAATCCAGATACGATTTGTCATCTCCGAAATATCCATATTCATTTTCCACCTGCATCAGAATAACAGAACCGCCCCGTGTAATCTGAAGCGGTGCGATCACTTCAAATAATTTTTCATAATATTCTTTCACATGTTGTAGAAATGGCGGATAGAAACAGCGAAGGCGCATGCCGTCTTCCTTCAGCAGCCAGTATGGCAATCCGCCAAACTCCCATTCTGCACAAATATAGGGAGATGGCCGGAGAATCACCATCAAACCAAGCTCCTGGGCCAGTTTTACAAATCTGGTAATATCCAGAATTCCGGAAAAATCAAACTTTCCTTTCTCTTTTTCGTGAAGATTCCATGGAATATACGTTTCCACCGTATTGCAGCCCAGAGCTTTTAATTTTTCCAGTCGGTCGCGCCAGTATTCCGGCACAGTACGAAAATAATGCATACCTCCGGAAATGATTTTTACTTTCTTTCCGTCCAGATAAAAATCTTCTTTTACTTCAAACGTCTTCATAGTTCCTCCTGTTTCTGAAATTTCCATCTTTTTTATGTTAAAAATAATATGTCTGCCAAATTTCCCGTGACCGGAACGGAAACATTTGACTCGCAAAAGGGAGACACCAGAGGCATCATGTCTTTTCCGGTATCTCCCTTATCTTGCTTATCATGAAATCACAGAATTATCTGCCAGGTTTTGTCGCTAACCTTTCTTGTTCTACGGTCAAGTGAACACCTTTTTTATTCACCTCTTGTGAAATCCGGTGTTCCATTTTCCTCTACAAAAGCATCTAAATCTTTCTGAATTGCTGCCTTTACATCGTCATAACCGGCCGCTTTCAGTTCTTCTCTCATCTGATCGACAGTTGCCTTCGGATCATCTACCTGACCATATGCCAGCTGCGGGATATATTTTGCGAGAACATTAGCCAGTGCTGCCTGCTTTGCCTCAATTGCAGTTGTATCAACAATCAGGTTTTCAAATGGATAATCATAACCGATTTTATCCAGCGAACTGATCAGATCATCGGTTCCATCCCACCAGCTTTCATCCTGCAGTTCCAGATCATCATTACGTCCCATCCAGAAATTGGAATCCAGGGCATCTGTACTGGAATCAAATCCATCTGGTCTGCCCAGCTTGCCATCTTCTGTTACAATATAATCCTCACCTTCAATACCATAGTTTAACAGACGATAGCACTCTTCATCATTTCTTAACAGATCATATACCATCAGGGCGCGTTCCGGATGTGTGGAGTTTGCACTGATAGCACATGCACCATGCTCTTTCAGCGGATGCTGTACGTTCTGATTTTCTTCGCCCCAGTAATAGAACTGCGGATCGGAACCCGGCTGTTTCTTCTCCATATTCGGAACAATCGTAGAATAATAGGTCTGGGCATGATGCTGATCCGCACCGGTTGTTCCGGCATAAAACTCTTCTCTGGTGTCTCCGTCAAAGTTCAGGACATCTTTTCTCCATACACCCATGTCATTCCATTCTTTCATCAGCTCTGCCGCATCATAAAGGCTGTCATCCTCTACATACGGAGACATAACGGTTGTCGGATCGTCCTGCATAACACCCCAGAAGTCTGTGTAAATACCAACACTGGCGCAATTGAATGCCGTATATTCCTTTTTCGAAGTAATATAGCCGCCAAGAATACCTCCCGTCTGGTTTTTGCCAGCGATATCCCACGGAATAACATCTTCCTTATTATCTTTAATATACTGGAAATACGTCGTCAGATCTTCAAATTTTGTAATTTTTCCATTTTCCAGACCTGCTTCTTTTGCCCAGTCTCCACGATAGAACATACCATGGTTCGTATACTGTGTATAGTGATCTTCCGGTATGAAATAAATTTCATCGTTATATTTGCAGATATCCCAGTCTCCGTCTGCGGATACCTGTTCCCAGGTCTTTGGCGCATATGTTTTCAGCATATCCTCGGAAAGTGGAAGAAATGCGCCCTTCTTTGTATTTTCCCATCCGTACAGCCAGTCCGTTGCCGTACAAATCAAATCCAGACTGCTGTCTCCACTCAACAGCTTCAGATTATACTGTGTCTGCCAGTCTGTCCATTCTATGTACGTAAACTCGAGTTCTGCATTTACTTTTTCCGTCAAAATCGGATTCAGTTTGTCCAGCATGGCTTCCAGTCTGCCATTGGTCGGTTTGTTTCCCAGCACCAGCATGTTAATTACTTCATGCTTGGAAGTATCAATACTTCCATCTTCCTTTACGCTTGTGTTGCCGGATCCGCTGCTTTCGGACCCACTGCTTCCGCATCCTGCCATACTTGCAATCATCAGGGAAGCCATTACCAGTGCTACTGCCTTTTTACCTGTTACGCGTTTTCTCATAGCGTCCTCCTTCTTTTCCTGCTTTTTCGGAATTTTATGTGAATCCCCATCAAAACACAGGGGAATCTCACATCATACTTTTTCCATGGTCAGCCTTTGACCGCGCCTACTGTAATACCAGAGATAAAGTATTTCTGTACAAACGGATACAGAAAGATGATCGGTCCGGTTGCAACAACTGCTGTTGCCATTTTCAATGTGTTAGATGGAAGGTCTGCCACACTGACATTTGCACCTGCTACAGAGTTTTTCAGTGCATTTGCTGTATTGATGATCTGATATAAGTAGTACTGTAATGGTTTATAGGTTACAGAACTGTTCAGATACAGAGAAGAAAGATACCATTCATTCCAGTATCCCAGTGCCAGAAAAAGTCCTACCGTTGCAAGTGCCGGCTTTAACATCGGGAAAATCAGTGATACGAAAATTTTAAAGTCTCCCGCTCCGTCAATTTTTCCGGATTCTGTAATTTCATATGGTACCGATTTTGCAAAATTCTTCATCAGAATGATCAGCCACGGAGACATTAACAGCTGTAAAAATACTGCCATATAACTTCCGTTTAATTTCAGGTACCTGGAAACCCAGATATAGGTTGGTGCCATACCGGCGGAAAACAGTGTTGTAAAGTAAATAAAAAATGACAATGCATTTCGAAACGGAAAGTCCTTTCTTTGTAATGCATAACCGGTCATCGCAATGATAAACAGACCAACAACTGTTCCGCATACCGTCAGTGCAATGGTAACTCCGTATGAGCCAAGAATCATTTTAGGTGAACGAAATACCAGTTCATATGCACTCAGAGTAAACCCTTTGGGTAAAAGCCCAAATCCCTCTTTCGCTACAATACTCTCGGTACTGAAAGATGCAGAAATAACCAGGATAAATGGAAGTAAGCAGATGAGCGCCCAAATACTCACAAATACGTAGGAGATAATTCGTAAAGCTCGCGTCCCTGGATCCAGTTTGATTTTATTACGATTTTTCATTTTCTTCTCCTCCTAAAACAGTGCATAGTCCGGATCAAGTCGTTTTACCACCCAGTTGCTGAACATAACCAGAACAAATCCAAAAATAGACTGATACAAACCTACGGCAGAAGATGTTGCAAAGTTATTCTGTGTCGTCATTGTACGGTATACAAAGGTTTCAATGATATCAGTTGTCGGGAACAACTGTGAATTCGCACCACCTGTCAGGTTCCAGAACAAACCAAAGTTTCCTTTCATGATTCCGCCAAGCGCAAACAGAAGCAGAATGATAAAGGTTCCTTTCAGGGAAGGAAGAATGATGTAACGAATTCTCTGCCAGCTGGTAGCGCCATCTACCTCTGCTGCTTCTACCATACTGGAATCAATACCGCAGATTGCCGCGAAATAAACAACAGAACCATAACCTGTTTGCTGCCACATGTTACAGAAAATAATGATGAAGGGCCATAAACCAGCTTTGCTGTAAATCTGTATTGGGTCAGCACCCGTTTCACGAAGAAGTGCATTTAATGCACCCGTGTCATAATTCAGAATATTAAATGCGATCGCCCCAATCAGTACAGCAGAAATAAAATACGGAAGGAACATGATTGTCTGTGATACCTTTTTAAAAAATTTACTTCTGATTTCATTCAGCATAAGAGCAATTACGATCTGAAAAACATTTCCAAGAAGAATAAAAACCAGATTGTATAAAATTGTATTTTTCGTTAAAGTCCACAATTCACCGGAAGAAATCAAAAATTCAAAGTTTGATAATCCTACAAAAGGGCTTCCAAAAATACCATCCCGAAAATTGTAACTCGTGAATGCAATCCATACGCCCGGCAATGGGCAATAGTTAAACACGATAAAAAAGATGACTGCTGGCAAACACATCAGAAGAAGTGTTTTGTTGTTGCGAAAAGTCTTCCATGCTCGATTCTTTTTACTGGGGACAGCCGGAAGAGCTGCTGTCGTTTGGTTCCTTTTTCCTTTCACGTTGCGTTCCTCCTATTTTGCAGTTTGTGAAAATTTGTCTGCACATAATTTGCAGCCTTTATATGAAACCGTTTTCACGTTTTTCCAAAAATAAAAGTGATCATGATGAATGTATCTTTGCTTTTACTGCTTTTCCTGTATATTATAACGATAATTCCATCTAAAAAGCACTTAACTTATACATCTTTCCAAATCACATATCTTTTTAATTGGCACTTTCGTGAAACCCTTTTCATATTTCGTACTATACTCCTTCCGCTTTGATTTGTCAACTTGTTTTTTGTATAATTTGCTTTCTTTTTTTTAAAGCCATCTGAATTAGTTGACAATTTGACAAATCACCCCTTTATTCCTCTATGTATATCCACTTTTTTTCTTTCTGAAAACGCGCTATTTACCGCCATTTTGATCTGTCGGTATCTCTCTTACAAAAGCCAAAATCTGTTCCAGGATCAATATCACCATGTCTGCAAACATTCCAAAATTAGTGCAAAAAAATTCTTCTCTCTGATGGTCTTTTAAAATCAAAGAGAAGAATTATCTGGCTATATGAAATTACATGCTTCTGAATCGATAATGTGATATTATTGCAATATCGTGGATTCGCGTACGATTAAACGCGACACACATTGCTGAATTTTCGGAATCTCTTCTCCTGAAAGAAGTTTTACCGCAGACGCAGCCAGCATTTTTCCAAAAGAAGCATAATCATAGCAAACGCTGGTAAGCTTCGGGTTAACAATATCTGACAGAAAGGTTCCGTCAAAGCTGACAAGCGATATATCCTGCGGAACAGACAAATGATGTTCCTCAATACACCGAAGAATTCCGATTGCGCTGAAATCATTGATTGCAATTACGGCAGTCGGCATCGTACGATTTTCCTGAAAGAGTTTTTCCATACACTGGTACCCCCCTTCGATGTTGTAATCCGAATCCGTTACATAGCGTTCTCTGTATGTGATTCCATTTTTACGAAGCAGCATACGATACCGCATTCGTTTATCATATGTTGACCGGATGTGATTTTTCCCGCCGATCAGTGCAATATGCCGATGGCCAAGCGAAAAAAGATGCTCCATGGCAAGGTCTACACTCGCCATTTCATCAATGCATACCTGATAACAAAGAGATCCTTCTATTTTTCCAGTTGTAATAATCGGTGTAGTGTCTGTGATTCGATCAAGCAAATCCACATATTCCAAATCTGTAACGAGCTGGTCTGATTTTCCTCCCATTAAAATAATTGCATCCACACGCAGGTCAAACATCTTCTGCAAATACTGTTCTTCCATTTCATAACTGCTCTGAGATGAAAATATCATGGGAACATATCCACTTGCACCAATTTCCTTTACGCATTCGTCCACAAGCTGTGCATAAAAGGGATTCATCATATCCGCTGCAAGAATGCCAATGATTTTTGTTCTTGCATTTGTCAGCCCCTGTGCTAGCGCATTGGGGCGATAATCATATTTTTGTATGATTTCCTCCACTTTTTTTCTTTTTTCCTCGCTTACCCGGGCATTTTTCGTCATGACCCGAGACACCGTCGCCGGCGAAACGCCTGCTTCTTTTGCAATAGTATAAATGTTTTTTTCTTTTTTCATAAATCGCCCTCTTGAAACTCTTACTCTATTCCAATTTTTTGAAACCCTTTTCATTTCAAATTCAAGGATAGACTTTTTGCACGTAAAAGTCAATCCTAAAGTCGCTATTTTACAAAAAATCCCTCTCTTTTCCATGGATTTTTCAGATGAACTCTTTATAATAAAAACCATAGGAACGTATAAAAATTGAAATATCATGATAAAAACAGGAGGTTATAAATCTATGAATACCCAAACAATTTATCTCCATCATTCCTGGAAATTTCACTATGGCGAAGAGCCGGATGCCTGGAAAAAAGACTATGATGATACTGGCTGGACAGCTGTCGAGCTTCCACATGACTGGTCTGTTGCAATGCCATTTTCCAGATCCTATTCCAGCGGCACCGGATATGCAGCCGGCGGCATCGGATGGTATCGTGGAACCTTTTCCCTGCCTGAGAAGTATCGTGGAAAACGCATCGTGCTGCTGTTTGACGGTGTCTACAAAGAAAGCCAGGTCTGGTTCAACAGTTATTATCACGGCTTTCATCCCAATGGATACACACCTTTTTTCTATGACATAACATCCCAGGCTGTTTTTGGTACAGATGGTATCAATGAAATCAGCGTCCGTGTAGACCGGACAGAGATTTCAGATTCCCGATGGTTTACCGGTTCCGGAATCACAAGAAAGGTAACGCTCCTTGTTACAGATCTTCTTCACGTTACACCATATGGCACCTGCTTTTCCATAAACAGGGCAGATAAAATCTCAGCGGATCTTTCTATCACAACAGAGATCTGTAATATGGAAGATCAGGAAACCTCTTTTTCACTGGTCCAGTATCTGCGTGATCAAAATGGAAACACGGTGTTTTTCGCCGAGCAGAGAGCCACTCTTCTTCCTGGAGAAACCGCAAAACTAAAGACTGAAGGAACGGTAGCACAGCCAACACTGTGGTCTCCGAAACATCCATCTTTATATACACTCGAAACATGGCTCCACAAAGCCAAGGATGACTCCGCCTTTCTTGCAGACAAGTTCCGTGTAGGTATCCGCACCTTCCGTTTTGATGCCGATTATGGATTCTTTCTGAATGAAATCCCCATGAAAATTAAGGGGGTCTGCGTTCACCACGATGCCGGTGCACTCGGTGCCGCCGTTACAAAAGAAATCTGGATACGCCGCCTTGAAAAGCTCAAAGAAATGGGCTGCAATGCCATCCGTATGAGCCATAATCCGCATATGCCGGAACTGTACGATCTATGTGATGAAATGGGCTTTCTTGTTATGGATGAAGCATTTGATGAGTGGGAAGGGCCAAAAAACAAATGGTCTACCGGTCATAATGTTTATCCTCCAAAGCATCAGGGATATTACAAGTACTTTCCTCAGTACCAGAAAGAAGATCTGTCTGCTATGGTATTGCGCGACCGAAATCATCCAAGTGTAATTCTCTGGAGCATTGGAAATGAAATTGATTATCCAAATGATCCTTACTGCCATCCTCTGTTTCAGACCATGACCGGAAACAATGATGCAAACAAGCCTGCCGCAGAGCGCGTATACAATCCGGATCGGCCGAATGCAGAGCGATTAAAAGCACTGGCTTCCATGCTTGCTTACGAAGTACGCGCAGTGGATCCTACGCGCCCGGTTACACTGGCTGCCGCTTTTCCGGAGCTCTCTGCAAAGATCGGTTTTCTGGATGCCCTCGATGTTGCCGGATACAATTATAAAGAACATTTATACGAGGAAAGCCACTGTGATTTTCCTTCGCTCCCATTTTTAGGCAGCGAAAACGGACATGATCTTGCTGCCTGGCATGCGGTAACCGAAAACGAATATATCAGCGGACAGTTTCTCTGGACAGGCATTGATTATATGGGAGAGGCACACGGATGGCCGCTTCGAGCTTCTGAAGCCGGGCTTCTTACGATGGCTGGCTTTGAAAAATCCGGGTTTTACCGGCGGATGAGCTTCTGGTCATCCAAACCGATGTGCCATCTTTCCACACAGCGGGCAGACTCCATGAGAGAAAGCTGGCAGCCATTATTCGAAAGCTGGAATTACTGTGATGGAGAAGATATCGAAGTCCGCTGCTACACAAACCTTTCCGAAGCGGAATTATTCTTAAACGGAATCAGTCTCGGCAAAAAGGAGGCTTCCTATACTGAAGATTCGATTCGCTGGATCGTTCCCTTTCAGCCGGGCACGCTGATGGTTCTTGCTTCTGGAAAGCTTGCGGCACAAAAGGGCGGGGCTTCCTGTACTTTTGAAGCAAAGGATGAGCTGAAAACGACTTCTATGCCTTGTGCCCTGCAGATCCGACCCTGGAAGCCGTCCAAAGAAAATTCCGCTGTTTTACCGGAAAATCCGCTTCTGCAGTTCGAAGTTTATGCCGCCGACAGAGATGGTGCTTTCTGCTTCGGAGATTCCTCCATGGTTCAGGTAACGACAGACGGAGGCGTCCTTCTTGGAATTGAAAACGGAAATGCTGCAGACTGCACCGAGTATGCTTCTTCCTGCCGCCGGTTGTACCATGGACGACTGATTTTCTATGTCCGCCGCTCTTTTGCAGATCACCCGGTTACCGTGCAGGTTTCTTCAGAACTGCTAAAATCCAATTCTGTTACTATTTTCTGAAAGGAGTAACGACAGACTTTATGTGGAAATCCTTTTACAATCCAGATCTGGGCAAAGTAGAAACGCCACAGGGAACGATGACTCTCCCAAAGATTTTTCTTCCCCTGTTTCTGGAAATGTTTTTGATGAATCTGATGAGCACCGTCAATACTTTTACTTTGTCCTTTTATTCCGATGAAGCAGTTGCTGCCGTTGGTTCCGCCGGACAGTTTATGGGCATGATTCTGAATTTCTATTCCGTAATCAGTACCGGTGCGTCCATCGTAATCAGCCAGAATCTTGGTGCCAAAAAGGAAAAAAATGCATCCGATGCTGCTTTCTGTGCGCTGTTTGCAGGTGCCGGGTTAAGCGTTCTCCTTGGTGCTACACTTTCGTTCTTTTCCATGCCCCTGATGCGGCAGATGAATTTATCCGGCCAGGTATTAACATATGCCTCTTCTTACCTGAGAATCTGCATTCGTGTTTCCTTTTTTGCCGCGTTCGTGTCCATCTGCAGTGCCATATTTAAAAGCTATGGAAAGCCCAAAATATCGGTATTTGTTACCCTTGGAATGAATGCGCTGAATGCCCTTTTAAATTATCTGATCGTCTTTCAGCCGGTCGAACTGCCGCTTCACGGCGTAGAAGGGATTGCCTGTGCCTATGCCTTCAGTGAGGGCTGTGCCGCTTTTACCATGCTTCTGCTGCTCCTGGTTCTTCCGCTTGGCCTTGACTTCCGTCATAAGTCCATACGCAGCAGTTTCCGGATTTTACCAAAAGTGCTTCAAATCGGAATTCCAGGCGGTATCAGTACGCTTTCCTATTCTGTATCCCAGGTAGTGACAACCTCCATTATTGCACTTGTCGGTGTGCAGGCTGTTTCCGCCAAAATTTATGTTTCCACACTTGTTTTTTACGTGTATGTCCTAGGCCTCTCCCTTGGTCTTTCGACCTCGTTGCTGATCAGCTGGCTTACCGGCACCGGAAAATACGAACAGGCTTATCAGCTGAATTTGCAGAATTTAAAAATCACAATTTTGCTGAATGCCTGCCTATCCACGCTCCTTGCCTGCTTTGGTTCCGTGCTGCTGCGGATCTTTACAGACGATCCTGCGATCCTTTCGATCGGACATACCATTTTGTTTTTTGATATTTTCGTGGAAATTTTTCGAGGCTTTAATCACATTGAGGAAAATTCCTTGCGCGGAGCAGGCGATGTGGTTTTCCCTATGGGTGTTTCCATTCTCTCCTGCTGGCTGATGAGTGTATTCTTCTCCTATCTGCTTGGTGTAAAAATGGGATTCGGATTATTCGGATGCTGGATCGCTTTTGGCATGGATGAGGCGTTCCGTGGTGTAAATTATCTGATCCGGTGGCGATCACGCAAATGGATGAAAAAAACCGTTGTTATTTCTGAAGAAAATACAATCTGGCCTTAAAAGGCTCCAGCTTCTCGTTGATTTTTCATTCGAGAAGCTGGAGCTTTCCGCTGTTGTTCATCTGCCCTAAAGCATTTTTTTGTATTATTATTTGATACGTTTCAGTTCATACTGTCTCGTACCAAGACCAATTTTCTCTGCCTGGTCAAGGGTTGCCTGCCATTCAATATTCGGATTGGAATCCTTGAAATGATCGTGGTGGCAATGCCATCCCGGCTCTGCAAGATGCTCGCCAAGCTGACTGTTTTCGATCGGAGTTGCCTTCAGGCAGGCATCGGCACACGCCTGGTCAATGGCAACCGGGTCGAAGCTTGCAAACATTCCGATATCCGGCAGGATCGGAGCATCGTTCTCCCCATGGCAGTCACAGTTCGGGCTGATATCCTGTACCAGAGAGATATGGAAACACGGACGTCCATGACAGACAGCCTGTGCATACTCAGCCATTTTCCGGTCGAGAAGCTCGTTTGCACTGCTGTTTGGATTATAAACCGCATCAAAACTGCAGGCACCGATGCAGCGGCCGCATCCTTTGCATTTGTCATAGTCAATGACTGCTTTTTTATCCACATAGGAAATTGCATCGCTTCCGCATTCTTTTGCACAGCGGTGGCAGCCACGACAGACATCCGTATTGATCGCCGGTTTTCCACTGGCATGCTGCTGCATCTTTCCGGCGCGGCTTCCGCATCCCATACCGATATTTTTCAGTGCACCGCCAAAGCCCGTTGCTTCATGGCCTTTGAAATGGCTCAGACTGATAAAAATATCTGCGTCCATGATCGCATGGCCAATCAATGCTGTTTTGCAGTATTCTCCGTTGACAACCGGAACCTCAATTTCATCGGTTCCTCGCAGTCCATCTCCGATGATAATCTGGCATCCTGTGGTAATGGTATTGAATCCGTTCAGATTTGCGCAGTCAAGGTGCTCCAGGGCATTTTTTCTGCTGCCCGGATATAACGTATTGCAGTCTGTCAGGAACGGAAGACCTCCCTGCCCTTTACAGAGATCTGCAACCACTTTCGCATAATTCGGACGAAGAAACGCCATGTTTCCCAGTTCGCCAAAATGCATTTTGATTGCAACAAATTTACCTTCCATATCAATGTCTTTGACGCCAGCAGCGATACAGAGTTTTTTCAGCTTGTCAAGCTGACTCGTTCCCACAGGACATCGAAAGTCGGTAAAATAAACCGTTGACTTTTCCATTCTGTTATTCCTCCTAATTTGTCCTTTTTTATCAGAATAGCACTTTAAGCTTACTTGAAGTCAAGTGTGATTGTAATATGCATGGATCCAGTCATGCCCGAATGTTACAGTTTACTGCTACCCAGCAATCTGTAATATTTGCAGTCCTCATAGAAAGTTTTGCTTCGTAAAAGGAAGATTTGTAGTATTCTGTAAAGTTCATGCACTTGTCTTTTTTCAGGATTTTTCGTATACTGAAGGTAGTTTTAAAAAAATCAGAGTACAGAGTAAACGAAAACCGTCTGTTTTCTTTTACTCCCTGGGAGGTCGCATTTATGATAAAGGCAGTATTATTCGATATGGATGGTATCCTGTTTGACACCGAGATTGTAATGAAAGAGGGCTGGCAAAAAGCTGCCCGGGAGCTGAATTTTACGCTCACGGAGGAACATCTCTCACAGATGCGCGGCAGCGCGCTTCCACGGAGCAGAAAGCTGTTTGAGGAGTGGTTTCACGGAAAGGTGACATACGATGAGGGACGCGCGATCCGCTCGGCGTATCTGAATGATTATATTCAGCGAAATGGTGTACCGGAAAAGCCGGGACTTCACGAGTTTCTTTCCTGGCTGAAGGAACATTCGATTAAAGTTGCGGTTGCCACTTCCACAACACGGCGCGTTGCGGAAGGATACTGGAAACAGTCTGGCATTGACCAGTATATCGATGCTTCAGTCTGCGGGGATGAGGTAATCAACAGCAAGCCGGATCCGGAAATTTTCTTAAAAGCAGCGTCTCTTCTGAAAGTTCCGATTGCTGCATGCATAGTAGCCGAAGACAGCATCAATGGTCTGAAGGCCGCGCGTGCAGCTGGTGCCATCTCCTGCATGATCCCGGATCTGACACCGTATACAAAAGAGCTTTTTCCATTTTGTGATTATGTGAGTCCTTCTCTTTTGGACTGTAAAGAAATTCTGCTGCAGACTCCGGAAGCGGACAAACTGAAAAGCTGGAAGTAAAAAATCATACATAAATTCAATTATTTTACTGTAAGAAAGTCCTCCACACAGAATCTTTCTGCTGCGGAGGACTTTCCTTAACACGTCTTCATCATCTGTTCGTTTATTCTACATCTACCGGCGAATCATACGATTCCATAACATTGTAGATCTGTTCTGCTGCTGTTGTACGCAGTTTCTGCTGTGTGCTCTGGTTTGCGCATTTTTCGTATTCACGCATGAAGGCAGTTGCTGCGGTGTCAACATCTTCGGCATTTTTCAATCTGTCCAGCAGATTCGGATTGTAGTCGGAAAGGTAGGCCATCAGACTGTCGAGCTGGCCGGACAGACTTCCAAGGCTCTTTCCAAGATCAATGGTATATCGGCACAGATACTCTTTGATCGTTGGATCTGTAAAACCACAGAGACCATATCCATATCTTCCGCCACTGTAAAGGCCAAAACGGGAACTTCGGATCACTTCGTCACGGGAAATGATTCCGGCATCAACAAGGTTCGTGTACTGCTCTCCGCTCAGGCTTGTGCGGCTGGTAGAGCCATACTCAAGCAGTGTCGGATTGAGGTCTGTGGATGCCTCGTTTGCAATATTTCCCATAATACCGGCGGCTCCTTCTTTTGTAAATCCGTGCATCAAGAAGTAATTCCAGATCTTTTCTGCGTTCGTTTCTCCGATTTCATCGTCGGCTGCAAAACGACGGATCGTCAGAATCGTGTCACAGTCCACCGGGCGGTCGCAGGTGATACCGGCGTTTTCATTCAGCGCTTCTACGATTTTTCCTTCTCCGTCATACAGCGCCACATGGCCATTATAGCAAATAACATCGCCTGCGCGTGCCTCATCCAGGCTTGCAACCTCCGTTCCAAGGCTGCGCCATCCGCCGGAGGTCGTATATTCACCATCGTACGCACCGCAACGGGTCAGAATCTGCCATACAAAATGAGAGCAGTCAATACCGTCCGTCAGGGAGTTTCCACCCCAGACGTATGGTCTGCCAACGAACTGTTTTGCAAATGTGATAATACCGTTTCCGGTTGAGGTTTTTACTTCATAAACCGTTTCTTTTTTATAGGGAAAGGCTTCATTTTCAGACGGATCAATCACCTGATCCGCCAGTTTCATCTGATCCTCTCCGGTGCCGGTTACATATTCCAGCGCCTCTTTTCCCTGCTGCAGATAATCCGTACGGACAAAACCGCGGACATCGCCCGATTCAATATAAACCCACTCCTGATCCGCATCGGCGATCACAAAGCAGAGTGCCTTTGCCGGAAGTGTTCCCACGATCCGTGCGCTGGTGGAACCGCTTTCGCGGACGTTTAATCTGGTATCGACCTTTGCGTAGGCGTACGCTTTGTCGACCTGTGCGAAACCTGCGCGGAGATCTTTTTTCATGGAGCTGATATATTTTCCGTAATCAATCGTCTGAATCCAGTCATCCGCCTGTGTCTCATCATTTTTCGGTGTTTCTGTCGGTGCTGGTGCAGGTGTCTCGGTTGGCACCGGTGTTTCTGTTGGTTCCGGGGTTTCGGACGGAGCTGGAGTCGGCGTTTCACTTGGGGATGGCGTTACCGACGGTTCTGGAGTTTCGCCTGGAGTTGGTTCCGGGGTTTCACTTGGAGATGGCTCCGGCATCTCGCCTGGATTCGGGTCTTCCGGTGTCTCCGTTGGAGTCGGATCCTCTGTCGGTTCTGGCGTTTCCGGTACTTCTGGCTCCTCTGTGGAAGCGGCATTTTCATCCTGAGATGGTACGGACGGTTCTTCTGCTGGTGTCTCGGTTTCCTGTGTTTCTACAGCCGGAACAACGGCTTCTTCTGTGTTTCCGTTTTCCGTTTCACTTTGCGTGGCCAGTGCATCCGCCTGATCTTTCTGCGTTTCCTGCACCGTTTTCGCTGTCTCCTCTGCATGCGCCGGTGCAGCCGAACCGAGAAGCATTCCGGCTGCCACGCCGAACGCTGTTACCGTTGTGCCAAATTTTTTCTTTGAAATCATATATGTTTTGCTCTCCTCTCTGCTGTTTGTCGATTTCTGCCTGCCATTTTCTGCTTTTGAGGCCGTTCGGATGAAATCACAAAAACGTATCGTTCCTGTAAAGTCTGGCCTCTTTTTTTGAAGATAAACCAAAAATGATATCATTCGTTTTCATTGTGCAAAAAATTTCACGTATTTTCTATATTGTATCACAGACAACAGCAGATGCAAAGAAACAAATCACATATTGAGGAATTTTTCTGTTTAACGCGTGAAATTGAGAGAGATTCTCTGTAAATTCTCAGGAACCGGACGGAATGCGGACCAGCAGCCGTTTTCCATTCTGCTCTGATACCGTCAGAACCGGAATATGTTTCTTGCGGAGCTGGTGCATGACCGGATAGGCCGCAAAGAGATCACCGCTGACACAGACAGCCTCCGGCTTTTCTTTTAACAAGTCCGACAGGTATTCCCGCAGGCGTATCTTCCATTCTGCTTTTTCAAGTGATGACACGGCATAACTGCCACAGATGTTCAGTTCCGGGGCCTCCGGCAGCGGTTTATGAAGAATAACTGCATGCTCCATGCCCGGCATCTGCCGCAAAAGCGCGTCATCCGCATCGATCGCATCGGTACCGATGTGGATCAGAACCGGTGCTTTTGGCATTCCCGCAAGGCTGATGCGACAGGCAGCGACGGCATCGTCAAGCGTTTCTGCGGTGAGAAGAAATCCTCCTTTGTGGCAGAAAGACACATCGGAAAGCCCCGTCGCTTCCTGCAGTGCTTCTTTTTCCAGGCCAAGCCATGTTTCCGGAAAATCATACTTGTAATTGAATGAATTTTCTTTTCGAACCGGCTGCACGCAGCAACCGCCGCGGTTCGATGGGAATATCAGAAATGCAATTTCAGTCGCGGAAAGCTGTTTCTGACATGGAAAAAATTCCGACAGAATCAGAATCTTTTCATCCATTGTTCCTGCCTTTTTCTCCGCTGCGATCCGCTTCCTGTGTTCGGCAAGAAGAGCTGCAAACTGCTGCTCCGCCCGCTCATCCGCACGAAAACGCTCCCATTTATGTTCCAAAATCCGTCCGGCCACTGCCACCGCTTCCAGGAAAGCTGCATCGCTTCCGCTGTTATCATCCCATACCGGATTGAACATGCCGATCATACTGGCGAGTTCATTCTTTTCTCCTGTATTATCATTGAGATCGAGCGGCTGTACAAACTTCTCGTCAAACCGCGCGGCCATCTCCGGACTTAAAATTTCTGTGCCAAGTGCCTCCCATAAAAGGCCAAACGCCGCGTACGGAACCTGGTTTTCCCGGATCCGGCTGTCTTTCTGGTGATGGTCGTATTCTCCTCTTCCAATATCAAAAACAATCCCGTCAAAATCCTCCGGCACACGATTTCCGCGCTGGATGGTAAGCTGCGGATTAAAATGCAGAAGCAGTGCCGCAGAGAACACATCATCCGCATGAAATTTTCCGCCGTGCGTAAAAGCAGCGGCATGTTCTTTTTGTATCTGTTCTAATAATGTCATAAAATTCCAACTTCCTTTTTCTTAAGATCTGCTCTATTTTACTCTATCTGGCGGCTGTTTCGCAACGGTTCTATGTAAAGAAAAACTTGAAAACTTCCTGGCACATCTTTATTAAAAATCATTTCCGTAGTCTGCACACTTATCTACGAAAATTCTTTTGTGGGTATTTGGAAAATCAAAATGAGCGGCTCCTCTTCCAAGGTTCCGCTCATTTTGATTTTTCTTCCTTTCATACCTGAATCCGGTCTGCAGCTGCATCACACATTGCAATCCGTTTTCCATCCATGCCAAGGATCAATCCACCGTTTATTCTCTGGATGACCTGTACGGTGCTGCCTTCTTTGATTTTACGGCTTCGGAGGAAATCCAGAACATCAGGGATTCCAAACATCCATTTGATGGTACAGATATCACCGGTTTTTTTCTTTGAAAGTGCCTGCATGGTATCCCTCCTTTTTACTTTTTCTATATTGTATTCCCTGAGGAAATATTTAGTCAATAAGAACAATTGGGATACGCTTCTAACTAAAGTTTGTGTGCAAAGCGCTAGAGTGTGTTTGAAAAAGGCTTTTCGTAGTCTGCATGTTCCAATTTGTGGGAGATTTTGTCTGAATGAAGGAGGCGTAGCGGGCTACGGCGACTGAATGAGGGCAAAATATACCGCAAAGCGGGGCGTGCAGGCTGCGGAAATGGTTTTTCAAACACACTCTAGTTTGTGAACCTCACATGACTAAAGTCACGTGCTTCAGACCGCTTTAGGCGGCAGAC
>NZ_QULD01000010.1:0-109209 GCF_003481425.1 Blautia sp. OM06-15AC
TTTATTCAAAAAATATCATTTTAAGGCTTGACTTTTAATAGTTAGTCTTTCGTGAGTAGTATTTCCATCTATCTTTATTATATGCAAATGTCCGCACAATAGCAATACTAATTTTATGCTCCAATAATCTTATTGAATAACTGTAACAATACATCTTTTACGCCGGACGCATTGAATACAAGACCAACGGCTACTAAGGCAACTACCAAGAATCCGATAAGTTTGGAAAACTCACGCTTACAGGATAATCGAACTACTGCATACTAACCGCCACAGGGAACTCCTAATCCCTTGCTCATGAGGGGAAGAATAGTTTATCATATTGTAAAAAAATATAAAAAAATATAAAAAGTTTTTGTGTTTTTAAATGATTTGTTAAACATCGGTGTACAAGGGGTACAAACAAGATAAAATAGAAATGAGGGGCGATAGAGCGGAAATGTCAGATTTTCCACTCTATCAGAACACGGTCGCTGGTGGCCTTGATCGTAGAGATCAAACCATCGGCGGCTTTTCTTTTGTCGTCAAAATCTATGCTGTCCCAGTTGTCGAGATAATAGGATAACTTCTTTATCTGCTGGGGAGATATGGTTTCAACGCTCAATTCGGCGATTGCCTTTGAAATGGTCTGGCGTCGGGTGTCCAGTTCTTCAATTTTTTTGTTGGCGTAGGCAAGCAAGGTCGCATTGGCTCCGGTCAGCATATCCAGCAGCTTTTCAATTTCTGCCTCCACCTGTGCCAGCTCCACTTGATAGGCGGTCAGCTTCGGATTGACTTTTTCCTCCCTGCCGTGGAGTATCTGAAAGTCTTTGAACTTCTCCTGCATGGCCGAGAAAATGAATTGCTCAAATTCTTCTTTGCGGATTTTCCCGCAGCCCGGACAGCCTTTGTTTTCCGTCCGTTTGGTACAGCGGAAATATCCGGTGCTGTTTGGTACATGGGTGGCTTTCAGAGCATACCCACAATGCCCGCATTTGACTTTTCCGGCCAGCCAAGTATTTTTCGGTTTCCGTCCCTGCTGGAAGGTGGTATTTGCCATAAGTTTTTTCCGGCATTTCAGCCATGTGTCAGAGGAAATGAGTGCTTCATGGGGAGCGATAACAAGTATCTGGTCTTTTAAGCACCTGTCCTTGTCCTCCTTCACATCCCGCCCCTGATAGAGATAGCAGCCGTTTGTTCCGGCAAAGTCGGAAGCATCATTGACAATCGCTGCGCCCTGGCTCTTGAAAAATTCGTACAGCTCCAAATCGGCCTGTGCGTAAACGGGGTTTCTTAAAAGCTGGGAAAGAAATGTACGGAACATGGATTTGCCATAAATTTTTATGTCATGTTCCTCGAAGTATCGGGTAATATCTCCGAAGGAGGTTTCCGGTTCAGCGTACATTTCAAACATCAGCCGAACATGGTCGGCGGCTACGGGGTCGGCAACCATTTTCTTTGTGCGGATACCCTCTACCACAGTAGGCTCTAACTGATAACCGTATGGCGCCTGCCCGCTCATGTGGAAGCCTTTCAGACACCGGGAATAGTAGGCGTCTGTGACACGCTTCTGAATTGTCTCACGTTCAAGCTGGGCGAATACAATGCAGATATTCAGCATGGCCCGGCCCATCGGGGTCGAAGTATCAAACTTTTCCGTGGATGATACAAACTCCACATCGTACTCTTGAAACAGCTCCATCATCGTTGCAAAGTCCAGAATAGAGCGGCTTATACGGTCCAGCTTGTACACGATGACCCGCCGGACCTTTCCTTTGCGGATCTCGCCCAGCAGCTTTTGAAACTCCGGTCTGTCCGTATTCTTACCGGAATAGCCTTTGTCCTTAAATACCCGGCAGCTCCCGCCTTTCAATTCATACTTGCAAAAGTCGATCTGACTTTCAATGCTGATACTGTCCTTGCGGTCTACTGACTGTCTTGCGTAAATACAATCTTCTCTGATAAATTCCATATTGGGCTCCTTTCCTTGCTGGAATGGAGCTACCAACCTTACAACTATATTATACCATCAGCAGCCCCGGACAACAATGTTGCGAATGATTAGGGAAATCTGTCCCCATATTTGCGGAACACCTCAAAAAGGCAGCGCTCAATTTCTTTTTTGCGCTGTTCTTTCTCCTTCGGTGGAAGCACCGGCGTGAGGCTTTCCAGCACAATGATCTTCCCTTGAAATGCGACAGACTTTGTTTCTCGTTCATAAGTGACAGCTTGCGTCATTGAAAACCTCCTTTGCGAAAGTGCGTGTATATGCCTGCCTTTCCCACTTGTCCCGTGGGGAAATGTCAAAAGACGGCACCCAGCAGGTGCCGCCCTTTGAGCTTTCTCCACTTCGGGTCGATGTGACCCGAGGTCAGTAAGGACTGGAATGGTACTTTTCTTTGGCGTCCTCCACGCTGTTGAGGTCAAATACTTCATAAAGCTGCCCCACAACACGCCGTATATCCTTCTTTGAAAATCCGCAGTCCTCCATTGCCATAATGACATAACCGCGGCAGGCGTCATTGCTCCATTCGTCCGTTTCCAAGCCGGGGATCATTCCAAACGCATTTCCCATAAAGTGCTCCTTTTTTGAAAAGATGGGGAGCCACGCCGGATCGGTTGGCCTATCATCAGACAGCATTGCCGGGGGCTCCCCATAGGTTTTCACTTCATTTCAGACACACCGGACGGGCATAGGCTTCATGCCCCATAGTATTTCAACTCTCCCCATTCTGATGGCAAGGCGTTCTCATTGCCTGCGACGGCTCACGGCTTGCAAGACCGCTTCAACGCTCGGACTGTGACTAAACGCAAGTATCCGGGTTCTGCGCCTGTTCCGGTGGAGCCAGCCTTGCCCCACCTATGGCATGGACCTGTTCGCTCGCTCAGTTTTACAAAGACTGTATTCTCTGAAATCCGAGGTCATGGCGGGTCTGTCACACAGCGCGTTTCCCTTCGTATCCGGGTGTCTTTTTATTCAATTTTCAATCTGCATGAGGCTTGTCTGAACCTCGGGCCATTGTGACCCGAAGTGTTTTGCCTCTCATAAGCCATTTCATTTTCCGGCCTAAATCGGTACGCCTTACAAAGAATTTTTCAAAATTATTTCTAAGCGTCGCAGACCTCGCTCGATTGCGACACGAACCACTTTTTCATGGACGCCCTCTGCCCGGGCAATATCCTGTTTGGTCATGCCGAGAATGAAATGAGCGTAAATCCGTTTTGCCTGTTTGTTCGGCAGACTGGCAATCGCCGCATGAAGCTCCTGCATGGTCACTTTCCGCTCATACAGTTCATGGGGAGATAAAGCGACAAAGACAGCCTCATGCTCCAGCCCGTCATCCCGATCAAGGGAATAGTAGGCTTTGTGGCGGTATGTACGCAGCCGATAAGCAGCCTCTTTACGATCAAACTCTTTGAACATTTCTGCAACTTCTTCCGATACTTCCATGAAGCAATCCGATGTATAGAATGGGTAATAGTCCCGCAAATTGATAATAGCCATATTGACCTCCGTTTCGGTTGTTGGTTGACGAGTGACCGAAACGAAGGCGGCGGGGAGCGGCACCGGGGAATGACTTCGGGCCAACATGACCCGAAGCAGCCCCATAAGAACACAAAAGCGCCCGGGCGGCATGAAGCCACACGGACGCATGAAATGACATGATAGTTAAGGTTCCAACAAATTTCGCATACATAGCCGGAATAACCCGGAGGGGGAGCTACGCTTTTTTTAGCTGGTGCAGATCATGGGTACTGTGAAAAAAGACAAAAATAGACACGGCGGCAATCCTCCTATATGCCGCCGTGGATTTACACGGTGTTAGGTCGTCGTTGGTTTAGGATAGACGAAAAGAAACGGCGGCTCTGAAAATCAAAGCCGCCGCTTCATAGGCGCGTGAAAATGTGTCTGCTTTACGACGGCTTTTTTTCTTTTGCCGTCGTCCGGCAGATCATTAGATATATTGCATTTATTTAGTCTTGCGGTTCAATCCTTTCAAAATTAACAATGACAAAATCACACAAACCATCAGAATTACAACGCCGATTAAAACCTGAAACATATTTGCATTATAATAACCAGAGATATTGAAAACGGCTGTCATGGGATATACCGTCTTTAACTGCTGGGACATACTCGCAAATAATCCAGCAAACGAATAAATTTCTGCAAATACCAGAGCCAGCCAATACCCCTTTTTCATCCGCGCTACCAGAGCGACAATAGGCGAAATTGCAAAGAATACGCCTACCCCATCCAGAAAATATATTTTCAGATTTTCTAACACAAGGCCAACGGAAAGTGCTTCTAAATGCAAAACTGCCTCGACAAGAAAGGTAATTGCAAAAAGTAAAAGGTAAATCAGAACGCTGAACACAAAGGCAAGTATCATTTTGGCAAGTGTCAGTTTCACTTCATCTACGGGAATGAGCCGCAGAGATTTTAAGGTATCCTCCTGTTCCTCCCGGCAAATCATATAACTTCCCAATAGGGCAATTACAGCAGGCAGAACATAAAAGGTAGCAAGGGATTGGGCCGCTGTCATAAACCATCCAGCCCCGTCAATATATCGGCGGTCATAGAATGTAAACTGTCCCTGTGCAAAGACGATCAACCCTACCATGACTGTTGCAAACCCAGCAATCCAGAGTATTTTGGAACGGTGGAGTTTCTGGCTCTCCGCCCAAAGCAAATCTTTCATCATTTTTTGCACCTCACTTTCTCCGAACCAATGCCACATTCGCCAATACAGCCGAAGCAGCAGCCCATACACCAATACACAGAAATGCGGCTGGAATATTTAATGGCTGATCGAATACAACACCCGGAATATCATACATAACAATAGCGGTCATACTGGACAGCGGATGTAGGTACATATTCACCATCAAGAGGATAAAGCCGAGGAATGTATAAATCAGCGTCAGGCAAACAGGGAGAATATAGCCCTTTTGCGCTGCGGCAACCGCCAGTACTGGTAACACCGCAAAGGCGGTCAACAGAGAAATTTCCATACACTTCCGCAAAAGATAAAGGACACTTTCACTGTCAAAGGGAATATAACCGGATAGTATGCCGGTCAGAATGGACGCCGTTGCGGTAACTAGCATAAAGCAAATGGAATACACCAGCACCACAGCAAACTTGCTGAAAAAGTATGCCATTTTATTGACCGGTACAATCCAAAGCTGTTTGAGCATATCATACTGGTTTTCGTTATACATCAGCATGGTACACAACATCCCCAGCACTACCGGTAGGATGATCCACGGGGTATAGCTGAACGCTGTCCATTTGTAAAACATAATGGGGTCCACACCGGTTCCTTTGACACTTGAAAAGTAAAATACGGCAGCCAGTGGCATAAAGAGCGCCGCCAGCAGCATGAGCCAGATAAACTTTCTCCGGCGCAGTTTTAGAAATTCAACTTGTATCAGTTTAAGCAATTCCCTCTCCCCCTGTGATCTGTTTGAAATAATCCTCAAGGGTATCATTGCAGATTTGGGAGCTGATAACAGCTACATCCTGCACCACAAGGGCCTTGTTGATTGCCGCCATATCCAGTGCGGTGTCATAAAGCCGCAGGTTGTGTTCGTCCTGCACCGCATAATCGGTCACATGGAATTGCCTTTCCAAAATTAAAGAGGCTTTTGGAATATCCGACACTTGAAGCTGGATGTATTTCCGATTTTTCTTTTCTAATTCTTCCATGCTGCTTTCTTCCAGCAGAACCCCGTGGTCGATAATGCCTATGTCATCTGCCAACAGTGAAATTTCGGAAAGTATATGGCTGGAAATTAGGATGGTTTTGCCACGCTCCACACTTAAATTCTTAATAAAGTTCCTCACTTCGGCTATACCGATAGGGTCAAGTCCATTGGTCGGCTCGTCCAAAATCAAAAGCTCCGGGTCATGCAGAATAGTGTTGGCAATACCGAGGCGCTGCTTCATGCCGAGGGAATACTTACTGAACAGCTTTTTGTCCTTGTAGGGCAATCCCACAACTTCCAGCGCGTTCTTGACGGCATTGGGCTGGGGTGTCCCTCGTAACTTCGCAAAAATTTCAAGGTTTTCTGTGCCGGTCAGATTCGGATAAAAACCGGGAGTTTCGATGATGGCTCCAATACGGGGATAAATGCGTTTCTCATGGCCTTTGATGTTCTGTCCGAACACATCTACTTCGCCGGAAGTGATTGGTGTAAGGCCCAAAATCATTTTCATAATTGTGGTTTTACCGGCTCCGTTGCGTCCTAAAAGTCCATAAATCCGGCCCGGTTTTACATGAAGATTCACAGAATTAACGGCAGTTTGTTCCCCGTAAATCTTTGTCAGCTTTTTGGTTTCAATCACAAGATCACTCATAAAAATGCCTCGCTTTCTCATTTTGTTTCGTTCTTCCAGATAACATAGTTGTAAAGGCTGCCATCCGGGAAATAGTTGATGAATACTTTGAAATTGCCTTTGTCACAAGGAATGACAAATTCAACACGGATTTGGTCAGAGTGTTCCGGCACATAGCAGGACACATCCGGGGAAGTGTTCTCCGGCAGCCCGCCCAGCTTATCGACTTCTTCTTCCCATGTTTCCTGTATCGTCTCCGCAGAAATATTGTCCTGTACGCCCTGCGGCAACGCATTGAAGAAAGTTTCAAAATCTCCATCCATCATTTGGTTAAAGTATTCGGTTGCTTCTTCCGTAATGGCCTGTTGGTCGGGAGCCTCGCCGGAAGATGGAGCAGCCTGCTGGCAGGCACAAAGAGAAAAAACAAGCAGAATACCGAGTAATAAACAACTCAATCGTTTCATAGGTCTTTCCTTTCAGTAAGATTGCTTTTTTAGAGCCACTACGGATGCGGCGGCAAATGTAGCACCGATCAAGAGCAGCGAACCGACACAAACAAGCGGCGAAGTATTGAATAAAACGCCTTGCATCAGGCTTTCTACCATAGCTGCGGCCGCTTCGGAAATATGGGGATAAATCCCCATCACGCTTGCCAGCGGGTGTATTCCCGTAAGATAAGCCGGGGCAATGACTACGGGAATCAGATAAAGCAGCGTTGCGCCAATGGGCAGGATATATCCCTTTGACAGCGTGGAAAGAAACACAATCGGAAGCATGGCTATGGGAATCAGAATACCACCTGCCAGATACAAAAGACCAGCGTCCATCAGTGTTTGGGCGTTCAGATCGGGAAAGCCTCCGGCAATCAGCCCACCGACAACACACAAAAGAAAAGTAATCAGGCACAGTCCTACGGACATCAGAATAACCACAGCGACTTTTGAAAAGTA
The DNA here is from genome assembly GCF_003481425.1 of Blautia sp. OM06-15AC. Lineage (NCBI taxonomy): Bacteria > Bacillati > Bacillota > Clostridia > Lachnospirales > Lachnospiraceae > Blautia > Blautia sp. OM06-15AC. Next base: position 7,273 of record NZ_QULD01000010.1, read on the forward strand.
TAGCTGTGCTTTTGTAATAGGGATGATAAGCAGTTCTTTCATCGTGTCATTTTTGTGTTCATCGAAAAACAGTGTCGTTGCAAACATTCCCAGCACAATCGGCAGAAACAGGCTGGACAGATTCTTAAAGGCCAGTGTGTAAAGGTCGCCAAAACTATCCATAAAGGGACTGCTCCTTGAAATGCTGCAAGCCCTTTCAATCGCAAACGCTCCAAGCAGAAGTGTTAGAGCCAAAATGCACCAGACAATTTTATTCCGTTTCCATTTCTGGATTTCAGTTGTAATAATCGTCATACGGTTTCCTCCTTTCATGGTTCCAATTATAAAACGCAAACCTTGCCATAACCTTGCCGAGATAAAATTTTTTCAAAAAAAGCTCCGTGGGATCACAGAGCTTTCGGAAGTATGATGATAAAGGTTGTTCCGTTTCCGGGAACACTAGCGGCTGTAATCGTTCCTTTATGAATACTGACTAACTCTTTGGCAATCGAAAGGCCCAGCCCGTTCCCTTTGGCAGAACGGGAGTGATCGCATTGATACATCCGTTCAAAGATATGCGGGAGATCAGAGGCGGCAATCCCGTTGCCGTTATCAGCAACAACGATTTTTGCCTGCTGCTCAGTTTCAGTCACGGTCAGGAAAACTTTGCTTGCATCACTGTGCGTCAGAATATTTTGCAGTAAATTATTGAGAATACGAGTGTAGGCGGTAGAGTCAACCCGTGTCATGTATTCTGTTTCGGGTATCTCAATTTCATAGCTAAGATCGTGGTTTTCCAGCAGCGGCACCCAATCAGCCATGATGTCACGGGAAAGCTCATTCAGGTCGCAGACCTCAAAATGAAAAATCTGTTCCCCGGCATCCAGCTTCACCCATTCAAACAGGGCGGTCACAAAATCTTTCAGGTGGTGGGCTTTTTCCATAGCCACCCGAATGTATTCTTCCTTCTCAGCTCCTGTTACCATCTTGCTTTCCACAGCCTCCAAATATCCAACCAGAGAAGCAAGAGGGGTTTTTACATCATGGGAAAGGCTTGTCATAAGCCGTTTATAAGCCTGTTCGGATTGCTTTTGCTGTATAAGCCGAGATTGGCTGCTCATGGCAATCTCGTTAATATCATAACAGATTTGTTTTGTCAGGTCGCTTTCCCGCGCCAATACACGGCGGTTCAAATTCCCGGCTTTTATATCGTTTAGGGCATCCCTAATAAGAAAAAGCTGACCACGGACGCGGTGAAGTTTTCCCAAAAGATAGCTGATTACCAGCAAAGCAATCAATAAGGACAACAATAGATAAAGGTTAATTTCCATGCTCATGCCTCCTTGTTAAAGCGATACCCTACACCGCGGACAGTCTGAATATAAAAAGGTTGTTCTGGATTTGGCTCGATTTTTTTTCGCAGTTTACTGATAAATGCCATGAGGTTATTGTCGTCAAAATCATATTCTTCTGTCCACACCTGCGTATAAAGCTGTTTTTTAGTAAAGACCCGACCCTTGTTGGACGCCAAAAATAGAAGCAAATCAAACTCTTTGCCGGTCAAGTCTACCGGGAGATTTTGAACCGTTACGGTTCGGTTGATTTTATCAATTACCATATCTTTCAGAAGCATGGTGGCGGCTTCGTTTCCGGTCACAGGGTTTAAGGTGGTATAGCGCCGGATTAGAGAATTGACACGAGCCATCAGTTCGTTAATTCCAAACGGCTTTGTCAGATAATCGTCCGCTCCCAGCCGCAGACCAGAAACCTTATCTTCTTCGTCGCTTTTGGCGGTCAGCATCAGCACCGGCACATTGTTTTTCTCTCGGATTTTCTGCAATACTTGAAACCCGTTCATATCTGGCATCATCACATCCAGAATAATTAGTGAACAGGTATCCTTGTTTTTTTCCAGTAGCCTCAGACCCTCTAAGCCGCCATGTGCTACTACCGCAGATAAATTTTCTTGTTCCACACATTTTTTCATCAAGGCACAAAGTTTCTTGTCATCGTCTATAATCAAAACACTATTCATGTTTCAGCAACCTCCCTTGTTTTGTCCGGCCATCAATCGGCTTTTCCGCAGCTTTAGGGATCAGCCAAACACCAGCCATTTTCACAGCGCCGGGGATACGCCCACCGGCGCAATAATAATTTACCCTACGAGGTGTCACGCCCCACTTTTCGGCGGCCTCTTTCAATGTCATATAGTCCATTTCGCACCTCCACAGGATATATTATAGTTCTCTACCTCGAATAATACAAGTTAGAGCCCACATGGATGCGAAATAAAATACTACTTAATGTAAAATCTAATTACATTCTCATAATTCAACCAGAAATGTAGAATGATATAGGGTGATATGAGAATGAACCAAGATGAAAGAAGGTTTGACTTTCACGGCCTCGGGGCGGCTCTCAAAAGAGCCAGAGAAGAAAAGGGCTGGACACAAGCCTATGTTGCGGAATTAGTAGACCGTGACTCCCGTACCATTATGAATATTGAGAACAAGGGTCAGTATCCCAGCTTTGACCTTTTTGTTAAACTCATTACCATGTTTGACGTTTCAGTTGACCAGTTTATTCATGCGGACGGAGGGGCAAGGTCAAGCTCTTGCAGAAAGCACATTGATGTGCTTCTAAACTCCATGAATGAAAAAGAGCTTGTCGTAATAGAAGCCACAGCCGAGGGCATTAAGAAAGCCAGAGAAACGGAGGTTCCAGAATAAGGGCCTCTGTTTTTTTGCGTCATTTTAGGGGCTGTCGCTAAGTGGCAAGCAATGCCTCTGTGGCCACAAGTGGCACAAAGGCGGCTTGTTGGGGCTCGCCCCAAACCCGTATCTTCGGGCCAACATGGCCCGAAGTGTCAGCGTCGCTTTGCTCCTTATTTTCATAACCTTAACGCTCCTTTTCCTGCTTTCTTCCCGGCTCGGTGTAGCCCATCAGAGTGTCAATGTTCGCCTTGATCGTGACGATCTCCTGCATATCCCGTCGTGCCTTCTGGTATTCTCCATAGAGCTGTTTTTTCTTTGCTGTGAGCTTGCGGCCTTCCTCCTTCAGCACATCCATTTTAGGGAGCTTCGCCCCGCCCAGCAGAGAGCGCATTTCCGCTTGTGCAGCCCGGTACAGTTCAAGGTCGGCCTCATGCTCCGCAAGGAATTTCCGGCTGTACTTCGTCGCCTTATACTGCTCAAAGACTGGGCGGGTTTTGGCATACTGAACCGTTGCGGCCTTTAGCCCGGCATTGGTTTTCATGGCCTGCTCCGTCTGCTTGACCTGTTCGGAAATAACATGGAAACGGTCTGCCGCCTCGGTGGCTTTCTTCGCCAACTGCTCATAATCGGTCAGGTTATTGTCCTGTATATAGGCAAGAGCGGCGGCCATCTGCTTAATGTTAAATACCTTCGCCCAGCGTTCATATCCCGGCCCCTTACCGGCAGCCAGCTTTGCTTGAATATCCACCGCCAGACTGATTTTCCGCTCCGAGCGCCCGGGGCGTTTTTCTTTGCCCTCAATGGCGGACAGAACATCTTGCAAGTCGTAGCCGTCCCCCAGCGTGGAGGCACGCAGACGGGTGAAGCGTTCCTGTCCCTGCCCGGTCAGCCGGAAGCTGATACCGCCGCCCCGAACCGTCTTGACCTCATACCCGGCCCGCTTCATCAAATTGAGAAATTCGTCCAAATCAGCGGGGCGTTCCGCCAACGCAGTATCAACGGCAAGGCGCAGCCTGTCCTGATAGGAAAGCGGCCCTTTCCGGTCTTTCTGCCACTCTCCATAGTTCCGATACTTGCCCTTGCTCCGGGGCTTCGGGTTCTCCACGATGGATAGCCCGTTTTCAAGGCACAGCCTGTCAGAGAGCCGCCGAAGGGCGAAGCTGGAGCCCCAAAAATTTCGGAATTTCCGGGTGCAGTCAAGGGTGGTGGAGTTGTAATAAATGTGACAATGGATGTGCTGCTTATCGGTGTGCGTGGTAACGATAAAAGCGTGCCGCCCCTTTGTCCAGCGCATAGCCAGCTCATAGCCGATACGGTTCGCCTCCTTCGGGGTGATCTCGCCCGGATAGAAGGATTGTCGTATCTGATAGCACAGCACATTATTTTCTTTCTTCTGTTCCCGGCCCGTCATAGCGGCATAGCTGGCCTTTGCCAAAAGGAACTCGTCCGCCACGGTGGCCGGATCACATTCATAAGCGGAGATATACTTTCCGCTTTCTGTTTTCTCCGGGTCCTTGCCATAGTCCAGACAATCCCGGATAGCCTCAGCAATCGTTTCGCCTTCGCCCGCATGGCGCTGTAACAAAGTTGTGGTAGCCAAAAATCATTCCTCCTTTCCATGAGAAAGGGGCGGCCCATTCAGACCGCCCCGACTTCGGGCCAGTATGGCCCGAGGCTGCTTAACTTGCCAGAAACCGGTACAGAGCGGATTTGCCTCCGTCCAGCGCCCAAAGAAGGGAGCCCGCCGCCGCTTGCAGTCCATACGGCGAAAGAAGGAAGGCAAGAAACAGAAATACAATCCCGCCTATGGGCGTCGGCGTGAAAAAGAGAGCGACACCCAGCACCGTCAGGATCACAGAGGCAATCGTCAGCAGGACGGCACAAATATCAAATAGGAACACCAGCAGAGCCGCCAGAAGGGACAACGCTAAAGCAAAGGGAGCAACCAATATTTTCAGCAGTATCTTCATCTTCAAAACCTCCTTTATCTATCCTTCCTACCTCTATTTTATCATGCCTGCCCGGGGACATAAATGTTGCGAAAGATTAGTGAATCCTGTCCCAAACTTTTGGGCCATACTGGCCCGAAGTGGTAAAAAAAGAGCAGGGCGGCAAGCCCCGCAACGGAAGCCTGCCGCCCTCGTCTTACTTTGCCACCAGCTCGGAAAGCTCCCGCAGCACCTTTGACACCTCGCCCCACAGCTTTTCATAGTCCCGCTTCAATCCGTCGATTTCCTCCGGGTACACGCCATAGGTGTGTGCGTGTACGGCGACCTGATTGAGATTGTTGGAACAGCGCCGTTGCAGAGAGATCAGCTCTTTTACGGGCGTAAGGTCGATGTGCAGGATATACCCGTTCAGAGCCATTTTCCGTACATAAGCCCCGGCGTTGGAAATGCCCGCCTCGGCCATCCGCTCATGGATGGCCGCCAGCTCGTCCGGTGTTACCATGACGTGCAGATGGACATTCCGCTTGCGGTTCTCCATCAGCGTTCCAGCTCCCGGCCTTTCCGGCGTTCTTTGGGCTCCTTTACCTTATCCAGCGGTTTTGCGTCCAACTCCGGGGGCGTGGGCGGGATGGGCGTGTTGTTGGGTACGCCGTCGATCATGTTGCAGTTCTGCTCTGTGGAGAGCTCGGCGGTTTTCAGATAGTTGTCTTTTTCGTGCATGGCGATCCTCCTTTATCGTTCCTCATGGTTTTTATGGTTTCGCTTCTGGCCGGGTTCATTCGGGGGTTCCTGCCCTCTGGTTTCATCTTTGAGCCGGGCAGTAATGGATGGGCGCACCCGGTCAGGATTGCCCGGTGCTGGTTTCAGCTCATAATCCTCCATCTGCTTTTCGGTCAGCGGCTTTGCGTAGGTCAGTTCGCCCCATGCCATCAGCCTGCCGTCTGCCACAGGACGCCGCCTGTCATCATCGTAGTTGACGATGGAAAGAGGCTGGTTATCCGGCGGCTTCGGGTAAGTTCCTATGTCCACGGGCCGCTGGGTGGAATAATAGCGGTAAACGCCCTCCGGTCCCAGCTCGGTATGCTTGACCGCCGCATGGTAAAACTGCTGATAGTCGTCCACCCGGCGGTCAAAGTCCCTCTGCGCCCACGCCTGACTGGTTCCATAGCGGCCCCAGTAGTAATCCCGATGGCCGTTTTCCCCCTCGGTAAACTGCCAGGTCACAAAGGGGCTCGGCGCTCCCGGATTATGCCCCAGCGCAAAGCCGTGTCCGGTTTCAAAGGTGGCAGCTTTCAAAATCACATATCCTTGTACTGTCTCCAAGAGATTCCTCCTTTCTGTGCCTCGGGCCAACATGACCCGAAGTGCTGGATGTTACGAAATAAGAGGGCAGACCGGGGAGGAATGTAATAAGATATTCCCACCCCGGAAACACCCTCAAAAAAGCCCGGAATGTCAAGCCTTTGGAGGCGGCAAATCGTAACAGCCGCCCGGCCTTTTCTCCCGCATTTTCCTCATGCGTTCCCGGCTTTTCCGTCGGTTCCCTTCGGCCTTGCAGGCGTCGGAGCAGTAGGCTTGACGCCCCTCGGGCAAAAATGCCTTTCCGCAGACCGCACAGGCCCGCAACTCCGGGGAGATGCCTTCCGTTGTCAGCGCCGCTTGAAGCTCCGGGTTAAGGGGCAGGACAGCCTCACGGAAGTAACGGCAGTACGCCCCTGTCCAGCACTTGTGCAGCATATAGCAGGCACAGTCAAGAGGAAGGCACAGGCCGCTTTCCCGGTCATAGTTGGCGCACATCCCCGTGACCAGAGTGCGGATTTTCTTCTTCTCGTCACGGGTCAGCTCCCGGGCGTCCATTTATGACTTCGGGCCACGATGGCCCGAAGGGCGGGGCTCCACGATCAGCGCCCGGAACTTCTTCCGGCACTGTTTTTTCTTTCCTTTGCACTCCTTGTAATAACGGCATCCCTTACAAGGGTCGTCATTGTCCCAGCCGGGGTGCGGTACTTCCTTCATCATTCGTTCAAAAGGGCTGCTTGTAAAATTCATTCTCATTCCTCCGTATCTTCCTCCCATAGCGGGGTATCTTCGTCCTCGGGTTCCTCTGCGATCTCCTCCAGCTCCCCGTCCTCATATTCGCAGTAATCATCTTCCAAATCCGGGGCTTCATGCTTCGGCTTGTAAATCTTGAAATAGTAACCAATTCCACCGCCGGCCAGCACCACCGCACCGATCAGGAGCAGAGAGAGAAGGGGGCTGTCCTTTTTCTCCGGCTTGGGTTCCGGTACTTCCTCCACCGGTTCGGTGGGCTTTGGCTCTGGCTCAGGGGTCACTTCTTTGGGCGGTTCCTTACCCTGTTCAGCAAGAGGCAGAAGGTCGTCTGTGGTAACGGTATTGAGGAAATAGACGTTCTCGCTGGTTTTCTGTTTGTCGATCACCAGATAAAACACGCTCTCGTCTGCTGTGGTGATGGTGTAGAACTCCTTTCCATCCTCGTCGGTGGCGTTGTCCACCACGGTTCCCGTCCCGTCCGGGGTAAAGGGGTTCTGGGTTTCCGGCTCTGCTTCGGTTTCTGCCGGGGAGGGAGCTGTCTCCGGCTGCGGCTCGCTGCTCTGTGCATAAGCCGGGACTGTAAAGATCAGGCAACACAAAAGGCTGGCAGCCATCGCCGCCAGCCTGCGAAATTTAGTTTTCTTCATGGGCCGTGTCCTCCTTTTCGGGTGCCTCCGGCTTCGGGTCAGTATGGCCCGAAGCGGTAAGGCTGTTTTTGGGGTCATTCAGAAAAGCCATAAGCTGGGCGGGCGTCAGTTTGAGGGAGCGCACCGCCTGCACGATCTGGCTGTTTTCTTCCTCCTGTTTCTGCTTTTCCAGCTCCCGGATTTTGGCCTGCCATTCGGCGGCCTTCTCCCGGGCTTTTTCCAGTTCCTTATCGAGCTTGTCGATTTTGTTCATGCAAGGACTCCTTTCCTTTGGCTCACAAACGCCCGAAGGCATAGAAATGTGTCTGCCAGTAGCTTGAATTGATGTTTGCGTATTGGATGGGCGAACCACAATGGAGCATCATCCCGTCGCCCACATAAATCCCCACATGGGATACAGGGCCGGGGCTGTCATAGGTTCCCGTGAAAAAGATAATGTCGCCGGGCTTTGCCTCGGAGGGAGAAATGATAGCACACTGGTTGTAAATGCCCTGCGCCGTGGTACGGGGCAGGTTGTGGACGCCGCTGGCCGTGTACACCCAGCAGACAAAGCCCGAACAGTCAAAGGAGGTGGACGGGCTGGAGCCGCCCCACACATAGGGCCAGCCGATGTACTTTGTGGCTTCTTCCATGAGCGCCGCAAAAGCCGGGTCATCCAGCGCCTCGCCGGGTATCTCATAGCTGGGGCCGGTATCTTCGCCACCGTTGTAAATCCCTTCCCACAGATAGGGTTTGTTGCCTTTGAGCTGCTGCATAACGGTGTAGATTTCCCGCTGCTGTTCGTTAAGCCTCGGCAGGATCACGGCAGGCAGCGTCTTGTTTGTGAGGGTCACATTGAGAATGTAATACTCATAGGGAACTTCCTCGGTGGTGGTTTCCCCGGTCTCCGGGTCGGTGCTGGTTTCGGTGCGGTAGCGTATCTCGACTTCCTCCGTCAAGGTCAGTTCATACTGTGCCTCGAAAATCTCCCGCAGCTCGTCCTGCACCTGTTCACGGAAATACACATGGTACTTTGCCGAGAGATAGGACGCTAACTCATAGGGGTTATGGCCGATCTCGTCCACGGAATAGCGGTACTCGTCATAGCCGGGATGGGTGCTTTCGATGTTCGCTACCGTCTGCGCCAGCTCGTTTTCCAGCGCTGTGTAGTCCTCGTCCACCCCCAGCAGGTCCGTATCCTCCGAGGCGTAGGAGGTGCCGGATAACGCATTGGCGAGGCCGCTGCCAAGCGTGGGGAAGATGGAACTTACCGCCGACACAAGAAAACAGAGCAGCAACAGCAGGAGCAGGACCAGCACCGCCACGGGATGACGGGTCACAAACTGCGCCGCCCGACGGGTCGCAGTTCCCGAAGCGGCAGCGGTTTTCTTTGCGGCCTTTGCGCCCTGTTTTGCAGCCGCCTTTGCTTCTTTGGAATACCGGCGTTTCAGTTTCCATTTCTGCTGCACACGGGAAAGCGGATTGCTGGCAAGTTCCGGGTGCTCGGAGGCCATCTTCTGAAAATCCACATTGGCCCGGGCTTTTATGTCCTTCCGTTCCCACTTTGCCACCTTCCGGGCCGGGTGTTCCTGCCAGCGGCGTTTGGCATAGCGGGTCAGTTTCCGGGTTCCGGCCTCTGCGGCCAGCTCGGATTTATGGGTTCCTTCCACACCCACATTTTCATGCTCGACCTCGTGTATCTTGTTGTGGACATAGAACCATGCTTCTGTACGGGCTCCCCGGACTGCCTTTTTTGCAAGCCCCGGCGGCTTCTTCGCTGCCCGTTTTGCCTCGGTCTTGTCCAGTTTCTCCCGGGCCTTTCCCAGCTTTCCCCCGGCGTGTTCCGCTTTTGCCTGTGCTTTCTGGTACTTGTCCTTTTTGCTCCCGGCCTTCTCGGCGGAGCCCTCCGGCTCCTGTGCCTTGCCGGTATCCTGCGGCCCGCCCGCTTCATCTTCCTGCCTCATGCGGTCAGAGGGACGGCTTTTCCGGCTGTCCTCTTGAAACTTGCCGCTTTTGGACTTCGGGCCATCGTGGCCCGAAGGACTGTCCTGCCCGGTATCCTCGTCCTCAAACCGCAGGCGTCGGGATGGTGCGGGGGAAGGCCCTTCCCGTTCAGCCGGTCCGGGGCGATTGCTCCCGGTATCCTCCGTCGGCCCCGGCCTTTGAAAATTCTGTTTGTCCGGTTTCTTTCCGATGATGTATCCCTCCTTTCCAAACCTCGGGCCATCATGGCCCGAAGTGTGTTATGCCCGGTTCATTTCCTGTTTTTTGTCCTCCGGGCGGGTGGTCATAATGGCGTACAGCTCTGTGTTCTGCGGGAAGCGGTCAACAAACGGGATGGTGGTGTTCCCGAAGAACAGCAGCCCTTCGCCGGAATTGGTATGGGTCACATAGGAAAGCTGATGGGGGCTGATCCCAAGCTGTTTGGCTAAAATCTGCCGGTCGCCCTGTGCCTGCGAGAGAAGCACAAGGAAGTCCGAGTTTTCAAAGATGTTCTCGATCTCCGGGCTTGCCAGAAAATCCTTCACGTTCTGCGTTAAAGCACTGGGAACGCACCCTTTTTTTCGCAGCATTTTCCAGATCGCCACACAGTAGCTTGCCGTCAGCCGGTCACGGAGCAGCACATGGAACTCGTCGAAGTAGCACCATGTAGCGATACCACGCAGGAAATTCATAGACACCTGCGAGTTTACCAAGTCCTGCATAATGAGCATGGCAATCGTCCGAAGCCCGGCCCCCAGCTTTTTCAAGTCAAGGCATACCAGACGGCGGTTCAGGTCCACATTGGTTTCATGGTTGAACACGTTAAGGGAACCCGACACATAGATTTCAAGGGCAGTTGCCAGCCGTACCGCCTCGCCCTCCGGCTGGCAACAGAGCAGGTCATACAGGGTTTGGAGGGTCGGCATTTTGCTTGTTTCTGGGTCCTGCAAGTGTTCCCGGTACATCTGGCGCACACAGCGGTCAATGACGGTACGCTCCACCGGCTGCAAGCCGTCCTTGCCGCCGACGATCAGCTCCATCAGCGACAGGATAAAGTCGGCTTTCAGCGCCATCGGATTTTCCTCGTCGAAGCTCAAATCAATGTCCATCGGATTGATGTGGTGGGGGCTGTCCGGGGCGATCTCGATGACCTGACCGCCCAGCCGCTTGATAAGGGACGAATATTCGCCCATCGGGTCAACCACAATGATCCGGTCACGGGTGGCAAGGAACACGTTCACAAGCTCTCGCTTTGCGGCAAAGGATTTGCCGGAGCCCGGCACGCCGAGGAACAGGCCGTTGGGGTTTTTGAGCTTTTTCCGGTTTGCCATGATGACGTTATGGGAAAGTGCGTTGAGCCCGTAATAGACGGCTTCGCCATCCATGCGGAGCTCCTGCGTCATAAAGGGAACGAAAATGGCCGTGGAGCTGGTCGTCATGCCGCGCTTGATCTCAATGCCGTTATGGCCCAGCGGAAGGCTGGAAAGAAAACCGTCCTCCTGCTGGAAGTCCAGCCGCTTCAAGGTGCAGTTGTATTTCTGGACGATACCGGACACCGTGAACAGGTCATTGTCCAGCTCCCGGCGGGTCGGGGCCATGTTTACCACAAGGAAGGTCAGCAGGAACATTCTTTCATTCCGGCTCTGTAAATCTTCCAGAAGGGTCTTTGCGTCGTTGCTGTACGTTACAAGATCGGGTGGAAGTATGTCCATGTCGTACCCTGACCGGGCTGCCTTCTTTTGTTCCTCCACCTTCATCTTGTCAATGTCGGAGACTTTGGCCTTGATAGATTTTACGGCGGCGGCCTGATCGACGGTTTGGATATGGAGAGTGATGGTCATTTCCGCATCCATTTCCAAAAGCTCTGCCAGCAGCTTGTCCGAGAGCTCCGAGGCCAAAATCTGCAAGTAGGAGGCAGCGCCCCAAGTCGTCCCCACCCGGAACAGACGGCTGAAACGAAAATCGAAACTGTCCGGGGCGATAAAGTCTTTGGTGGAAAGCCCGGTTTTGGGGATCATATCCCATGAAAACCGGAAGGGGGAGCCGCTGCCGGGGTGGAGCTGCCCGTGAAGAAGCTCCAGCCGTTCCAGCCCCGAAAGGGAGCGGCACTTGACGCCCAGCTTTTTGAAGTTCCCGCAAATGTCCGCCTCTACACGTTCCAGCCTTGCCCTGGCGGTGGGAAGGTCGTCCACGTTCACGCCGAAGGTCAGGAGCTTTGTGCGGACAATGCCGTTGTTGCTTTTGGCGATCTGGTTTTCCAGCATTTCCACATACTCACACCGGACGCTGTTGTAATCGTCATCCTGCATGGGGATGTTCACGCTGTACCGGCTGCCCGGGCGGCTTCGGTGGTTGAGGAAGGAAAGCTGGAACGGAAGGCTGCTGTCAAAGTAGTTGAGGCAGGCGCTCCACCCATCAAAGATGGCTGCCTGATCTTCGGACTGTGCGAGCTGGTAGTTGATGTCCTCATATTCAATGGTTTTGGTGTAATAGCGGTCCGCTACCCGGCACACCCCGTCCCGGTACATTTCCCGGTAAGGGAGGGTCTGCTGGGCGGTGGTGGGAATGTTCTTTCCTTTTGTGAACAGGCCGGTAAGGCCCTGCTTTTCAGGCTTTCTGCCTGCGGGCTTTCCGGCCCTTCTGCTGTTTCGCAATCGGCTGCGCCTCCTTTCTGGCGCTAAGCAGCGCATAGAAGTTTTCGGTTTTGTAAGGCCGCACCCGGGGATAGAGGAACCGGGTGCGGATGATGTTTTTCAGCACTTTTTCCAGCGGAAGGCCATCCCGTTCATACATAGCCAGAAAGAAGAACGGGAGCATGAGGCCGATCATCAGGAACATGGCGGCGCTGTTCCCGATACTGCCACGGGAAAACAGGTAGGCCGGGAGGCCCACCGCCGCCGCGCTGGAAAAACAAACAAGCTGGCGCTTCGTCAGATTGAAGGCCAGCTTTGTCTTGATTTTGGAAAGGTCTTTTGGTACTGGTACATAGGCCATTTTGGTACACCTCCTTTATTGCTTCGGGCCAGCATGACCCGAGGTTATCTTGCGGCCTCTTTGGCCGGGGCTGTGCTGCGGGCAGCTTCGGCGGCCTCTCGTCCGCTCTGCCTTGCCCGCCAGTATTCGGGGTGATACTGCCGGATGGACTGATTGAGTTTTTCTTCAAACTGTCCTTTGTCCTTAATGCGGTCAGGGATTTTCCACAGCTTTTTGTCCAGCAGCTCCCGGAGCACTACGCTTTCCTGTGCGTCCTCCTCATAGCAGATATAGCCCTTGTCCTTGAAGCCGCATTTTTTGGCCGCTGGGGAGAGAACGGCGGCTACCTCGTTTGCCACCATCGTTCCGCCGTGGCTGGCGGTAGATACCAGAAACACCCCCGGACAGAGGGTTTCACAATTCTGCACCTCGCCCCACGGGGAGCTTTTCGGCGCATGGAACATTCCGCCCGTCCGGCTCCGGTCCGCCTGCATGAGCGCCGCCTTTTCCAAGATGGCTTTCAGTTCTGGGGAAAAATAGGCATATTCCCGAAGAACGCGGGCAGCCTCCCCGCCGCAGGCGTTCATCAACAGGGTATAGGCGTCGCTGTCCGCTTTGGTACAGCGCCCCAGCAGTTTTCCGTCGTAATAGCAGGCCGCGTCATAGCCCGTCCGTTTGCGTGGCATGGTTCCCGCCTCCTTTCTGCTTCGGGCCAGCATGGCCCGAGGTCAACGCTCTGCGCTGCGGCTGGGCTTTTCCTTCGGAGGCCGTTCTGCCTTTGCCTGTTCGGCAGCCGCTTTTCCGGCTTTGAGCTGGTCGCTGATGGACGCACGCCCCACAGAGCCGCGCTCCGCCATCTGTTCCAGCTTTGCCTCATAGGCTTGCAGAACAGCGGTATTGAGCTGTTCCCGGAACTCCTTTGTGACAGGGTAGGCCATATCCCGATAGCCGCCTTTGCCGTCCGGCTGGCTGGGCATCCCAAGAAAGAGGCCCTTGCTGCCCTGTACGATTTTCAGATTTTCCACTACAAAGCAGTCATTGAATTTCACGCTGGCAAAGCCCATGAGATTTTTCACAGGTTCGATGACCCGCACGCTTACATCCAGCTTCAACGGTGCGGCCGGGGTGGTGTTTGCAACCTTTTCCTGCATGGTTTCCTCCTTTCCGGCGGGAACAAGGTTCCCGTCCTTGTAGTCATAGCCTTCCGCCCGGAGTGCCGCCAGCGTGTCCGCCGATACGCACCCGGACAGTTTCAGATCGGTTTCCACCATAAAGCGCATGGTGTCTGCTTTAGAAAATTCTTCGGGGAGCTTTCCGTAGAAAGCCGGGTGCGGCTGTCCGTCCGCACCCTGTTTGTAACGCCGAGGCATACCGCCTCCTTTCCGCTTCGGGTCAGCATGGCCCGAAGTCTCTTAATGGCAGCCGAAGATGGATTTTGCAAGACTGCCTGTTTTGAATAAGGTAAAACACAGCAGCACCGTATATCCCACACAGCCCCAGATCGCCCCGATGGGGTCGCCGTCGGTGGCGATACTCTGGATCAGCACCGCATAAATGGCGACACAGACTAAGATCAATAGACCTTGAAAGCCCACCGCAAAGAGGGAGCGGAAATAGTTCTGCCCCATGTGTCCGGTTTCCCTGTTGGGGACTGTGGCAAACGGGATAGGAGCTAAACTTGTGAGTAAATAAATTTCAATCATACGGCCATATACGATGACGAAGATCACGATGTTTAAGGCAATCATGGTAAGCTGGATTAGGAAGGATTGTAGCCAGAGTCCGAACAGAGGACCTAACTCCATCGCCTCAAGCTCTGTCCGCAAACTGTCCAGCACATCCGGCGTGATCTCTGTCCCGTTCTGGATAATGCCCGCTGACTGCTGTATCACATGCTGGCTCACATCAAAGACCGCCAGCACGATATTGAAGGTGTTCGTCAGGATCATCACAGCCACAAAGGTTTTGAACACCCACTTAAAAAACATCCATGTGTCAACTTCATGGAGGTTGTTGCGTTCTATGAGCATCTGTATCAGCTCATAAGTCATTACAAAAGTGAGGATGACCCCGGCGATTGGCAGAATGGCAGTTTCGGAGATCTGTCGTATCATGGAAAAGACCCCGGCGTTCCAGTCCGCCGGGGTCGTGCCTACCTGTGTGGCGATTTCGCCAACGCTCTGATTGACGTTATCGAAAAGGCCGTCCAGATTCCCCATGATACCATCGACGAGCAGACCTTTCAGCCATTCAACGATTGCGTCGATGATAAAGTCCATATATCAGCTCCTTTTCTGGAAAAAGGGACAACGGGTGACATTTAGCTGAACAGGCCGGACAGCAGAGGGATAAGCTGAAGGCCGATCAGAACGACACCGCCGCCCGCCATGAGCTGTTTTATCCCTAATTAGGAGTAAAACCTTGCTCGATGGCGGGCGGCGGCGTGTCAAAAAATATATGGAATTGTTTTAGAACCGCCCCAGCGGGAACAGGTCAGCCCTTGACCTGTTCCACCTCCGGGATGGGTTTGAGATTGAAGTGAATTTCGATAGAAATGTGTCGTGTCTTATCGCTGTCGATGTGTTCATGGACAACGATTTCTTTAATCAGGCGGTTTAAGGTGGCTGCGTCCAGCTCCGTGATGTCGGCATATTCCTGAATGGCGTCCACCCATTGTTTGGCGTCCATCGCCAGCCGCATTTCATCAGCCAGCTTCTTGCGCCCCTGTGCAACCCGTTCTTTCAACTCGGCCTGTTCTTTCTGCGTCTTGTCCAGCATGAGATTGAAGTTGGCTTCGCTGATCCGTCCGGCAACCATGTCCTCATAGAGCCGCAGCACCATCTTTTCCAGAACCTCAATCCGTTCCTCGTCTTTTGTCAGGGAACGCTCCAACGCTTCCCGCTGGCCTTTCTGCTCGGCTTCACAGGTGTTGGTCAGCTTCCCGGCAATGGCTTCCCCATCGGTCAGGGCAGCCTTGGCGCACTCCCGGATTTTGTTCAGAACAAGGTGGTAAAGGGTGTCGTACTCCACCCGGTGCTGGGTGCAATGGTTCTTGCCGAACGCCCCATAGGTCTTACAGGCGTAAATCTGCTGCGGGTGCTTGGCGTGGGTGGTGCGGATGGTCAGCGACTTGCCGCACTCGCCGCACTTGATAAGCCCGGCAAACAGGCTGGTTTCCCCATTCTGCCGAGGGCACTGGCGGGATTTCAGCTTGTCTTGTACGATGGCAAAACTTTTGCTGTCAATCAACGGTTCGTGCCGTTCCTCCACCACAATCCAGTCCTGCGGCTTCTTCTCGCCAATGGTGCCGATTTTGAAGCGGTAGTCCTTCTTTTGGGAAGCTATCGCCCCGGTATAAACGGGATTCATCAGGATGTCCTTTATCACGGAGAAATCCCACATATACCGCCCGTTTTCCGGGTCTTTCTTTTCCCATTTGGTGCGGACATTGCGGAAGCCCCGTTCCCGGTTCCACCATGTAGGGCAAGGCACCTTCTGTTCCTCCAGCCTGCGCCGGATGAAGTTGGGGCCGTGTCCTTCCAACGCCCAAAGGAAGATTTGCCGGACAATGGGGGCGGTTTCCTCGTCCACCAACAGGTGGTTTTTGTCCTCCGGGTCTTTCCGATACCCAAAGGGAGCCACACAGCCGGTAAACTGGCCTTGCTGGGCTTTCAGAAGATACGAGGAATGTACCTTCTTGGAAATGTCCTTGCTGTACATCTCGTTCAGGATGTTCTTGAACGGCGCAATGTCGTTGCTGTCCCGCATGGTGTCAATACCGTCATTCATGGCGATATAGCGGACGTTGTGGCGGGGGAAGAAGTCCTCGATCAGTGTGCCGGTCTGCAAGTAATTTCGACCCAACCTCGATAAATCTTTCGTTATCACAAGATTTATCTGCCTGCGCTCGATGGCCTTTAACATTCGTTTCAGGTCGGGGCGCTCCATGTTCAGCCCCGTGTAGCCATCGTCCTGATAGACTGCCACAACCTCCCATCCCTGCTTTTCGCAGTAGCTTTCCAGCATATCCCGCTGGTTGGCAATACTGGCGCTCTCCCCGTCAAGGTCATCGTCTTTGGAAAGCCTGCAATAGATGGCCGCCCGGAAGCTGCCCGCCAGAATTGCGTCCATGCCTGTATATTCGTATCCGTTCATCATAACCGTTTACCCGCACAATCCAGACGGAACACGGTTCTTCTGAACCTCGTCTTTATTATATCGCAAATCTTGTGTTTTCGCAAGATTTTCCTTGCCGGTATTCTGCCCATATTTTTGGGCAATCAGGCTTACAAAGACATCCGCTGCGTCCAGCTCGCCGTCAAAAACTGTGGTAACATGAATCTCTGTTTTCGTTTTTGCCATAGGCAGTTATCCTCCATAATAGAATAGCCAGACAAGGAGAAGGTCGGCAACGAAGTCCGGCAACGGGCTTCAAAAAACCTCAAAACCATCTCTGTCTGGCGGTTTGGTTACAATTTATATTTTCTTTTATTTTTCTGTTGCTTTGGTTGCTGATAGGGGAAAAAGCCCGCAGTTACGGGGCTTTCCCCGGCAACCAGCCCGGCAACGGGAGTGCAACAAAGTCGGCAACGGGGTTGGATTTTCAGAAAGGAAGCTCCATCTGCTCTGTGACCTCCACAAATCCCTCCGGGATTTTTTCGGCTCCGCCCTCGGTATTCGTTGCCGGGGCTTCACGCTCCCAGCCCTTTTGCCTGCCGTATTCCGGGAACATCCGGGGATTGGAAAAGTAGTGCCAGCCTGTGACACAGTGGTTCATAATGTCGTTGACCTCCCGGATTTCCCATTGCTTCGGCTCGTCAAAAGGGTGGTTCAGGGCTTCCCGGAAAAGCTGCTTGGAACACACCATGCTGCCGGTATAGCGGTCAAGGTAGGCTTGGATCATCCCGGCCTTGGTATCCTCCGGCATAAAATCCCGCTGGTGTTCTTTGAGATAGCGTACCATTTCGGGGCTGAAAGACAGCTTAAAATCCCCGCTGCGGTAAATGGTCATGGCTTCCGCCCATAGCTGCTCAATGTAGGCTCTGGAAGCGGCTTCATCATCCAAAATGTGAACTTCCGCCTGTTCCGGGTACACCATGACCGGCAGAAAGCGCCGGTTGCCGGATCGGTCAAGGGGCAGGAAGTCAAGGGCATTGGAAGTGCCGCCGAACACGCATTGCCGCAGCCTGTCCTCCGGGTGGGTTTCGTATGGGATTTTATAGACCTCCTTCTGTCGGCTCAAAAAAGACTTGATTTCCTCAATGCTCTTGGCGTTTGCGGTGGCAATCATCTCCGACATCTCAATAATCCAGTGGCCTTGCAGTTTGCGGTACACATTGTCATCGTCCAGCTTGCGAAGGTCATCGGAAAACCACTCGTCTTTCACGGCCAGCAGCCGGAAAAAGGTGGATTTCCCGGCTCCCTGACCGCCCACCAGACAGAGCATGACCTCAAATTTGCAGCCGGGATGAAACGCCCGGTGGATGGCTCCCAGTAGGAACAGCCGCAGGGCTTCATAGGTGTACTGGTCGCTGTCGGCTCCTAAAAAGTGGTGCAGACAGGTACGGATACGCTCGGTTCCGTCCCATGAAAGGCCGTTCAGGTAGTCCCGGATGGGGTGATAGCCGTTTTCATTGGCAGCGATCCCGATGGCGGCTGCAATCTTCTTTTCGCTGGTCAGCCCATAGGTTTCTTCCAGATACAGGAGCAGATAATTCATATCCGTGTCCGTGATGGCGGTGCCGGTACGGTGGTAGCCGATGGGCTTAATGATGTCGGTACGCTCGGTCAGCAGATTTTTGGCGATTGCTCCGGAAAGCAGTGGGTCATTCTGAAAGACGGTCAGGCAGTTGCGGATACTGTTACGGATGCCGCCTTTCTCGGTGCTTTCCAGCATGGCCTTAACTTCCTCAACGCTCCGGGGCGGCGGTGCTTCTTGTATGGTCTGTTCTGCGGCCTGCCGTATCTTCGGCGGCAAGCTCTGCCATTCGTCTTTCAAGATTGCTCACTTCCTTTCCACAGTCGATGATAAGGGCTGCCCGTTCCTCCATGTCCGGGGAGAGCAGCACATCCAGCAGATAGTCCACATAGTCCTGCTTTTGCAGGGCTTCCACAAATAAAGGGTGGAAATCCTCGTCTGGCGTCTTGGGGGCATAGTCCCGTTTCCAGCGGCACAGCAGGTTTCGGTAATCACACAGCACCCGGAAGCAGTAACGCTCCATACGGCGGAACCGCTGTTCCGGGGTTTCCTGCCGGGGCTTCCTCTGGCTTCTGTGGGATAGCTCCTTGTCCTCATAGGGGACGGAAAACGCCTGTGCCAGCATGAGGGCGGCTTCCTTTGGGCTGACAGCTTCCAGACGGGAAACAAAGTCGATCACATCCCCGTCTGCCTGACAGCCGAAACAGTGAAAGCGCCGGTCAACCTTCATACTTGGGTTTTTGTCGGCATGAAAGGGACAGACGCACATCCCGTTCCGTCCCACCCGGATTCCGAAATGCTCAGCAGCCTGCCGGGTGGTAACAGACTGCTTGACAGCTTCAAATACATTCAACTAAATCCTCCTGAAAATAAGAAAAGCGCCTGTCATTCTCGAAAAGAAAATGGCAAGCGCCTGTTAGAGTTCCATATCCTGTTTTTTCTCTGTGTGGGGCTGCTGGCGTTTCTCGGCCTGTTCCTCCCGGATACGCTGTGCCCGGCCTTTGACTGCCTGCTGGATGGATGGTTTCTTGCCCGGCTCGGCAGTCTGGCGGTACTGCTCGGACGGAAGCACCTGATTAAGCCAGTGGCGCACATCCCGGAGAATCTTCACATCCTCCTGCACCGCTGACAGGCGTTCCCTGTACTCGGCCACCTCTCCGGCAAGCTGCGTCCGTTCTTCGTTCAGCTTTTTGGTGCTGTACTTGGTTCCCTCCAAATGCACCTTGAAATAGCGGACAGCGGCATTGTAGGCGTCCAGCTCGTCCCGATGGGCGGCGGCAAACTGTTCCTTTGGTTTCTTAAACCGGATAGCGGCATATTCCGCATGAACCGGCTTGTGAGCTTCAAAGTTAGCGATATGGGAAAGCATGGTGTCAATCTCCTTCATACGCTTTTCCTTCGGCTTCATCTCTGCCCGGATGGAAACGGCCTGCTCACTGACGGTATCCAGATAGGTGTCAAGGCTCTCCACGGTGGACAGCTCCTTTTCCCGCAGATAGCGGATGGCGTCCATAACCTTGTTGAAGTCGTTCACAGTGCCTTTGAGCTGGCCTTTGCTCGTCCAGCCGGTGCGCTCCTCCCGGCGCAAATCCAGATATTTGCCCAGCAGCTCCGGTAGGGTGGGTTCCTTCGCTTCCTGCAAGGCTTCCAGCAGGGCGGCCTTTTTCTCCTTCAGGTCTGCAATCCAGCCTTTCAGGTGGCGCACCATCTGGCGGATTGACTGCATGAGCCGGTTGGCAGCGGTAATGTCCCGGTTCAGGTTGCCGATGTTGGTCTGTATCCCTCGTTTTTCCATCTGGCTGACCGCTGGCCCCATGTGGACGGTGGGGATTTTATCAAGCCCCTGCCGCTCATAGGAACGAAGGTCGAGGCGTTCTGGGCGGTCATTGGCTTCCAGATAGCGGTTGGCGGCAGCCGCCCAGCCCTGCCGCCACATCTCGCCGTACTTCTGGTCGTTCCAGTCTACAGTGTCCTCCTTGTGGCTTTTCCAGTTCCCGGACGGGAGCCGGATACGCTCGCCGTTCTCGTCAAGGTCATAAACCTTCCGGCTCTTGGAAAGCCATTTCCCGGTTTCGTCCATTGCCCGCATGGTCAGCAGGATGTGGGCGTGGGGATTCCCATCCTCCTTATCGTGAATGGCAAAATCGGCAATCATGCCTTTGGAAACGAAAAACTCCCGGCAATAGTCCCGGAGCAGGTCGGCGTGCTGCTCCGGGGGAATTTCCCTCGGTATGGCAAGCACGATTCTCCGGGCAAGCTGGGAGTTCCATTGTTTCTCAATCGCTTCGGCGGCGTTCCACAAGGTATTGCGGTCTGCGTACTCCGGCGGGGCATGGGGCGGCAGCATGATTTCTGTATGGACGATCCCTCGTTTCTCGGCATAGTATTTCTGCTTCTGGTCGTACTCGGAAAACAGCCGTTCGCCGCTCTGGTAAGCTGCGGCGGCTACGGCTGACTGGCGGTTGCTGCGCTGGACGATCTTTATATCATGGTGGGGACAGGGCATAACGGCTTCCTCCTTCCTGTGGCTGATTGGATGGGGTGGTGGTTTGCCACCTCATTTTGGGCAAAAGAAAAGCAGGAAACCGTTTCTGATTTCCTGCTCGGTGGTGCCGCCGGTGGGCGGCTGGTATTCAGTTTTGAAAGTTCGGGTCAGGTTGGCCCGATGATGGAGAGATTGGCAAACTGGAATTTGTAAACTAATTAGTACAAATCACCTTTGAAGATTCATCATTCACAATAATTGCCTGATGATTGCTAATTGGGCAAATGTTCAAATCTGAAAACTCAGCTAATATCTTTTCAGTAACTTTCTTAAATGGTGCGGTAAGATAATGTGGGAGGATATAATAATCAACAAAACTGAGTCCCTTATCATCTTCTTGTGAATAATCTTCTGGTTTCTTATCCATTTGTTCAATATATGTAATTGTAGGAGAACATATAATTGCCCCAGCCGACTCACCAATCATCAGTTTTCCATTCATAATTTCTTTCTTCAGCAACTCATCAATACCCGTTTTTCGTAATTGGTCAATCAGAAAAAATGAATTACCACCAGTAAAATAAATAACATCCGCTTCTTCAAAAGCAGATTTTATCGTCAAATACTCCTCCTTTGAAATATCCATTTCTGTTAAGATTGCTCCTAATTTCTTGAATAATTTCCTGGCAGAATTCACATAACCCGTATAACCTTCGTGAATTGAAGCTGTCGGAACAAATACGACCTTCTTATTTTCAACTTCTTCTTTTATCAGATTTCCTACACTTGAAAAGTGTGAACATAAAAATAATTTCATTTGTAATCTCCTTTATAAATTCTGATTTGTCATTGCTTTCATTATACTTCATCAAGCCGGGTAAGTATAGGATGATTTTGTAAACTTGTCGGACGGGAACAGCCTACCCCGCAAGGTGTTCCCGGGCGGCAAGTCCACAAAGGGGTAGCTGGCGGCAGCCAGCGCAGGGGAAGCGTAGCGTCCCCTGTGATGATTGGAAGCAGCCGCAAGTGTGCTGGCAATCATCCGCTTTCCGCAGGAAGCCCCCGGCAGGGCGCAACGCACCGGCTTGACCGGTGTATAGTTGCGCCCTTACTCCGTAAGGGGTTCCCCGGCTACCCTCCGTTTCACGCTTTCCGCAACAGTTTCCTTCATGCCAGTTTGGGAAAATGCCTGTTTCAGAATGTCCATCACATCATCGTCCGTCAGCACTTCCGGCCTTATCAGAAAACTTTCCAGCATAGCCCCTCTGGTGCAGAGCCGGTGCGTCCGTTCCTTCCGGGTAAGCTGCTTCATTTGGTGTTCCAGTATCTTTTCTTCGTGCTGCGCCCGTCGCAGTCTGGCTTCGCCTTTGGCAAGCTCCCAGTTGAGCTTTTCCAGCTTTTCATTCATCACGGCAGCCCTCCTTCTTGGGGAGCAGCGTGTAAATGCGGTTCGGTTCTCCCACACCCCGGCGCACCCGCAGGATCAGTCCGGCGTCCTCCAATTCTTTCAAGGAACGCTTGACGGTTACGGAGCTTCGGGACAAGGCCGCCGCCAGCTCCACAATGGGGAAACGGACAAACAGTATCCCGTTGGTATCCTCCGTACCCACCGTAAGGGTGGCGTCCAGCAGGCGGGCATACATGACCTTTGCGGTGCTGCTGACCGGCAGCCGCAACATGGCGGGGGGAAGTGGCATACAGGGCGGCAGAACGGTGTCTGCGGTCATAAATTCAAAATCCATTTAAGTGATTTTCTCCTTTCGCTTGGCTCGTTTGGACAGGTAATGGGGGCAGTCGATCACAACAGCCCGGAAGCTCTGTTTGCACTCATGCTGACACTTCCGGCACAGGTCGTTGTAGGCCACACGCCCCCGGTCATTGAGGAAGAAGGACAGCTCCAACTTCCGTTTTTTGCTCATTCTCGGCATGGTGCCTCCTATCATAGAAAATCCGCCCATTTCAGCCGTAACGGTGGAGATGGGCGGATAGCGGTTTTTGGTGTCATGTTTCGGGGCGATTTTCAAGAAAAATACGGCCATAGAGCCGCTTGGAAAAGCCCCATAGTATCACGGACAGGGCAGACTACGCCCTGCCGATTTGTCGTGTTTGGGTAGCGTTTTGGTGTCAGTTCTGCCGGGTTTCCCTGATGTCGTTCCTGCCCCTGAATCTCACAGCAGCGTTTCGTTCCCGTTGGTACGCTCGCTGCGGTCAAGGTTCCTCCAACTCCTTGCCGCAGGTCGTTGCACTACATCGCCAGGGAGCATATCCCATCAGGCCGGTCATTCGATTGGAATAATCCATCGATGAACTGACTTAATCATAGCTCATTTTTGAACCCTTTCCCGTATGTCCAGAAAGTAGGAATACCGCCCCAAAATCGAAAATTTCCACGATTTCGGAACGGTATGGTATAATGACTATATATGCTCGAAAACCACATGGGAAGGGAGTGGCAAACCGATGAAAGACCATGTTTCCTTACAGGAACGCTTGAAAGATTTACGGGTGGAAAAGGGTTTGAAACTGGAAGAACTGGCGGAAAAGACCGGCATTTCAAAATCTGCTTTAGCCAGCTATGAAAATGAAGAAAACCGAAATAAGGAAATCAACCACGGCAACCTTATCACACTGGCAGACTTTTATGAGGTGTCCATCGACTATCTGTTCTGCCGGACGGAAAACCGGGAGCAGATCAACACCCCGCTGTCCGAACTGCATTTGACCGATGAAGCCGTGGCGCTTCTGAAAAGCGGACGGATCAATACCCGGCTGTTGTGCGAGATGATGTCCCACGAAAAATTTACAGAGCTGATGGCTGACGCAGAAATCTATGTGGACGGAATGGCCACCATGCGGTTCCATGACATCAACAGTGCGCTGGCCGCTGTCCGGGCAATGATACTGGAAGAACATCCCGAAGCTGCCGCAGACCGTTCCCTGAAAATTCTGGAAGCCGGTCAGATAGAGGAAGAAGATTTTTTCTGCCATGTGACACACAAAACATGGGACGCTATCCTTCACGATATACGCAAAGCCCATGAGAACGACATGGAGAGTGCGCCGGATACCACGCCCGCCGATGAACTGATAAAGGAAGTCCGAAAGGCCATGCAATCCACCGGCGACAGGGTGCAGGAATTTCTGGAAATCTTCTGCAAGGCGTTCCAGCTAAAATACAAGCGGCTCACAGACGAAGAAAGAACAACCCTGAAAAAGCTGTTCAAAAGATCGCCGCTGATTAAAAATTCCGGAATCAACTTCCGGCGCAGACCGTGGAAATGAAAACAGCCGTTGCGGGATCGGCTCCTGCAACGGCAGCTTTGAATCATACATGAATTTGGAAATCCCGAAACTCAAACAATCCATTTCCCTGTTTGAGTTTTCCAGCTCTCGATAATTTTGCAAATCCGGCTTCAATGTCAGCTATCAAAGAAACAGGAATATCCAACTGGTGGTGTCCGGGCAGAACTTTTTTTATTTTGTATTTCTGTATCCGCCTTATGGATTGATAGAATAACTGCGGGTCGGTAGTTGGGTAAAATGCATCAAGGCTTCCCTTGTATATCAAATCCCCGGAATACAAATAGTTTCGTTTTGGTTCGTAAAAACAACAATGTCCCGGAGAATGTCCCGGCGTGTGAATAACCTGAATTTCTCGCTCGCCTAAATTTAAAAAATCGCCATCATGTAAGATTCTTTGTGGCATACCTTGAAAAATCTGATAAGCGTTAATATCAAAATCTTTTGGGAAATCACAAGGAAGCCTTGTCAAATTATTCTTCACAACTTGCAACGGTATCGGAAACCTGACTGATAACCAGTCCTTTTCCTCTTCATGTACGGCGATATTATCAAAATACTTATGCCCGCCAATGTGATCCCAATGAACATGAGTAGTAACTGCCATAACAGGCAGCTCTGTTAGACTGTCCACAATTTTTCTGATGTTGGAAACGCCTAAGCCTGTATCAATGAGAATAGCGCATTTTTCTCCACATAATAGATAGCAATGTGTTTCTTCCCAGTGTTTGTATTCGCTAATAGAGAATGTATCACGGTCTATTTGCTCAATGGTAAACCAATTATCCATTCTGCATAATTACCTCCAACAACTAAATTTCCCGGCTAAAACCACTTTGCGTTTTCATCTCTGAAATGTGGTATAGTGCCATCTTTATAAGGGTCATATCGATTTTCATTGCAACCAAATTCTTTTAAGAGGGCAATCTTGTCATCTGGTGTCCATTCAATCAGTGATATTCCATCAAACGCTTCTACATTACCGTCGTCCATTTTATTCTTAAAATACCATTCAACGATAGTCTGATTGTCTTTATGGAAAAACTGTTTGATGTCCCATTGTAAGACGGTTCCCCGGGTATTCCATTCCTCAAACCAAAGTATTATCTTCTTTATTTCGTGATATTCCGGCCCCCAGCTTTCAATATAGATGGCATTATTTGAAAAAATATCGGATATACCTAAATCTTTCTTTGTAAGCCACATATCAAACCAAAGTCTGATAATTCTTTCTCTATTGTCCATTTCGCAGAACCTTCCTTGTTAATTTGATATTTCAGCTTCTTCGTCATGCTCTAATTCAATCACATTCAAAATTCCACAGTTCAATGCTTTGCAGATACGCAGTAGTGTTTCCATACTGATATGCTTTCCCTTGCCCATGTTGGCAATCATATTGGTGGTCAGACCGGCGGACAGCCGCAAGTCCTCTTTCCTCATGCCACGTTCTTTCAAAGTGTCCCATAGCGGTTGATAGCTGATGTGCATAGGCTCCCGCCTCTCTTTCCATCGTCAAATGTTCTGTACCCATTATAGCAGAAATCTTGCGTTTCCACAATATTTCTTGACCGCACCGCCGGTTCCGTCTGGATTGTGCTTTTCCTTTCTTCACTTTTATTACATTTAATTAGCCATAAGCTGCTTAATGCCCTGGCTTTTTGCCGCAGGGTTGTCCGACCCGTAACCTTCCAGAAGGTTGATGACGCCCCATACCGCCAGACCAGCGCCAAGAGCCATGACCAGAATTTTAAGAATGTCGATTGCCTGATTGAAAAATTCCATATACGTTCCTCCATTTTGTTTGTTTGATGGTTTTGGGTACAAAAAAAGCCGCCCACATCGGCGGCGCTTCGGGTCATCATGGCCCGAAGTTACACAAACTCGTCGCTGTCCAGATCATCGAAATTCAACAGGTCAGCTTCTTCGTCCGTGTCGGAGCCGTCCACTTCGTACACCGTGTATTCGTCCTCCGGCTTTAGTCTCAATGGCCGGTGGCGGAACAGGCTTTCCAAGCGGAAGGCGTTTTTCTTTTTATCAAATTCGGTTGTGTACTTGTAATTCGGGTGCTTTTTCAAGTCATACTTCGGGGACAGGAAGGGCGGGAGCCCCCGAAGCTGCAAGATACATTTATCCCCGGGCATGGTGGTGATCTCGCTGGTGGTCATCAGCTCCCGGCCAAGCCGCTGCATATTCTGGCTGTAACTTTCAGACTGTCCACGGCTTCGGCCCTCGGTCTGCATAGAGATGGTGGCCTTGCCCAGCCAGTTTTCCGAAATATCCTTTAGGGTGGAAGCCTCCCGGCCTCCGAGGAATACGATACTGTCCATGTTGCCCATGATGGTTTCGGAATGGTCTTTGTACAATGCCTTGCACTGGCTCATTGCCTGATAAAAAAGCGTCAGGCTGATCTCACGGGAGCGGATGACGGCCACGATCTTTTCCAGCCCCGGCACCTGTCCGGTATTGGCTGCCTCGTCCCACAGCACCCGCACATGGTAGGGCAGACGCCCGCCATAGGTGTTGTCAGCCCGTTCACACAGAAGGTTGAACATCTGCGAAAAAGCGAGGGCAACCAAAAAATTGTAGGTGGTGTCCGTGTCGCTGATAAGAAAGAACAGCGCCGATTTTTCATCCCCCAGCTTATCCAGCTCCAGCTCGTCATAAGACATGATCTCCCGAAGTTGGGGAATATCAAAGGGAGCCAGCCTTGCACCGCAGGAAATCAAGATGCTTTTGGCTGTCTTGCCGCTGGCGAGCTTGTATTTCTTATACTGCCTCACGGCGAAGTGCTGGGGGCTGCGGCGTTCCAGCCCGTCAAACATATAGTCCACCGCATTTTTGAAGGTTTCGTCATCCTCCCGGACTTCCATGCTGTTTATCATTTCCACCAGCGTATTCATGTTGCGTTCTTCCTCCGGCCCCTCAAAGACGATGTAGGACACAAGGGCGCAGTACAAGAGGGTTTCTGCTTTTGTCCAGAACTCGTCGCCCTCCTTGCCGTCGCCTTTGGTGTTGGCAATCAGGGCGGTAACAAATTTCAAAACATCGCTTTCTGTCTTGATATAGGCCAGCGGATTGTAGTGCATGGATTTTGAAAAGTCGATACTGTTGAACACCCGCACCCTGTATTTCTCCCGTTGCAGAAACCGCCCGCACTGGTCGAGGGTGCCGCCCTTCGGGTCTACCACCACATACGAGGAATGGGCTTGAAGGAGCTGCGGGGTCAACCAGAACCTTGTCTTTCCCGAGCCGGACGAGCCGATGACACAGGCGTTTAGGTTCCGGGCATTGGCAGGTATCTTCGGACGGGTGTTCATGGTAAGGAACTCCGTCCCGGTCAGAATGACATTGTTCTGAAATTTAGGGTCTACAAACGGCTTTATATCCTCCTTTGTTCCAAAGCGGGCGGTGCCGTATTCCGCATCCCGCCGGAATTTTTTCGCCTGCCTGATCTTTGACTGTATCAGCAGATACACCCCAGCCGCACCGGCAAGGCCCACCAGCAGGTCAATACCGCCCAGCCCCGGCCAGTAGGTTTCAAAGGCTTTGGGGAAGGTATCAAGCATCCCCATGAGCTTTGTCCCGAAGTCTGTGCCGGGGGCGATCCGGTAGGCCGTCCCGATTTTGGAGAAAAACCAGAACACAAAGAGGTACGGCAGGTGTGGGAGCACATATTTTCTGATCTTGTCACTCAACGTCCGTCCTTCACCGCCTCTCTGGTCCGCTGCTTTTCCTTTGCCTGCGTCCTGATTTGCTCCGTGAATTTCCGAAGCTGACCGAGGATGGAAGCCTTGTCCTGCTCTTTGTTCAGCACCTTTGCGCTGTACTTCTGGAAGGCCGCCGTGATAGCGTCCGCCTGATTGGCTTTGAAAAACAGCAGGTAATGACCGGGGCTCACTTTATGGAAAGCGTAGTCCACATGGAACTCCTTCGCGATCCGGTCAAAATCCTTTGGAGCTCCCACATAGGGCATGGCACTTTTGCCGCCATAGTGGTTCATCAGCTTTTTCACGCTCTGGCGTCCCTGCGGGGTCAGCGCCTTCCGGTGGTGCTTTTGCAGCGCCCGAACCACCTTGCCAAGAGCGGCAGCCAGCACTTTTCCTGTGAGCTTCGTTGTCCTGATCGAAAGGGCAACCGTTTTTTGGTTTACTTCTTCCTGCATAAAACCTCCTTTCCGTCGGGGTTCCCGCTATCCGGGAGGCCCCCGTACAATCTCGGGGAACAGAAAACCTCGGGCCAATGTGGCCCGAGGCTTACCGCTCGGCATCTCTGCCGGACGGAGCTTTCTTTTCCGGCTCCGTCTGGACTTTTTCGTCCTGTTCCCGCATGGTCTGCAAGATAGAGGGCTTCTTTTGAAGTTGGGAGGGCTTTTCGCCGGACAGCGGCTTGATACATTCCAGACGGTCAGCCGCCCGAATGGCGTTGTCCGTGAGCTGCCTCTGCCATGCGCCCACGCTGGGAGCCCAACGAAAGCCGCTGCTTTTCAGCTCGGCCCGGGTGTCCGCGTCAGGCTTTCCGTCAAAGAACACCTGCAAGCGGTTGTCCTCCCGGTTCATTTCCACACGACCCCCATCGAACTCCCAGCCGGAAAATTCCTGCTGTGCCTGTTTGGAAAGCTGTTCGATACGGGCCTTTACCCGGCGGATCTCCGCATTGTTGTTGGTTAGCTGGTAACTTTCAAAGGGCCTCGGGTCGCTTCGCCAACTTGACGCCATGCTTGCTTTCAGCTTTTCAATCTGGTCCGGCGACAGCAGCGCACAGCCGTCCAGCTTGCCATGCTTGCGGTAATAGGCGTTGACCTCCTTCATAATGAGCTGGGAGCGTTCCAGCCCGTCCAGCTTCTTCTGGAGCTTTTCAATCGCTGCCGGGTCATCGGCGCTGATCCCGCCCATGCCGGTGCTGCGTATCTTATCCAGCAGCCCTTGAATATGCCGCCATTCCTCCATGTTGCTGTCCCGCGCCCGGTTCTGTTTTTCCTTCTTTCCCACCGGGAAATTGGAAGGCCCGGCGATCAGCACAGAGGGAACCCTCGCGTCAATGGCAAAGCCTTGGTTCATGTTTTCGGCCAGCTTGCGGGCGTAGGTGTCTAACAGATGGTCGATCTTCTCATGGTACATGGGGTCCACCCGGGATTTCTGCTTTCCCGCTATGGCGGCGGCCTTGTCCACCATTGCCCGGTATTCCGCCGTTGCGCTCCCTTCCTTGTAGTCGGAAAAGCTGTTCATTTCTTTTGCCCGGCGGGCGGCTCCTTCATTGATAGGGTAATAGTTGATGGTATGCACCTCCTTTATGCTTCGGGCCATGCTGGCCCGAAGTCTTACCGTTCTTCATGAGAAGGCCCCGCCTTGTCCTTTTTCGGAGCGGGTGGGGCTTCTTGAAACCGTTTGAGTGTAGCGAGAATGGAGTGGACAGGCTCGGCCTTTTCAGGATAGGCAAATATCCGGTGTTCCGGCGGAATGTCCTGCGGCCCGTGGTAATACTCCTTGAAGCCCTCCGGGACTGCCGACACATACCCACCGGGAGCAAATACGCCGCCCTCGTTGATACGCACATCCCGTCCGTATGCTTCATAATCGAAGTAGTTCTGAATGTGCTCCGGTATGTCGATGGTCCCAAGCTCGTCGGCGTACAGACGGCCCAGCCCTTCATCATCGGAAATATCCGGGTAAAAGCGGTAAAGGTCAAGGTTCTGCGTCAGGTTTATCAAATCCTTCACGCTCCTTGTGTGGTTTCCCAAGACAAGAGCGGCTTCAAAGGTTTCCAGTCCGCCCTTATCCCGTACTTCCAGCAGGGCGTGGCCCAGCTCGTTCAGCTCGTCGATGTTCTCACATTCGTAGAGATAATCGTAGAGCCCCAGCACATCACTGTCAAAGCTGGTAAAGAACACTTCGCTGTACCGTTTCCCGTCTATCCCGATTTTGGCAAGGGCGGCCTGCAACTCCTGTGTCGTCATGGGGAAATGTACCGTTGTCCCTACCTCAATCCCCATTAAGGGGTATAGGGTTGTATTGGTTATATAGGCTTCAAACATGGGCTCATTCCTCCTTTCCGGCCCGGTCAGCCAGCACCTCATAAATCCCGGCCATAATGTAATCGGCGCAAGGGAGGGCAATCGCGTTTCCCAGTGCCTTGTAGCGTTGCAGAGGCCGGATCTCCACGCCGTCCGCCCCGTACTTTGTCCAGCCCTCTGGCAGCCCCATCAGCCGTTCGCTTTCCGTTTCCGTCAGAAAACGGATACAACCGCCCTTCGGGTCGCCCTCATACCAGAAGGCAAAGGGCGTTACATCACTGGCTAAAAGAGTGGGAAAAGGGTCAGTTGGTAATCCGAAGCTGTTTCGGAAGGCCGTTTCTTCCTGCCTTTTTGCCGCTCCCCGCATACGGAAGCACTGAAAGGGGTGGATGACTGGTATCTGCCGCCCTGTTTCAAAAGAAGCTGTTCGATCTCCTTCGGCGGCGGCCCACCCGCCCTCTCCGCAAGGCGGAGGAAGTGGGAGCATTGGACGGGGCTTAAATAGTATGTCTGCGGCACGTCTGCCTCCAAAATCCGCCACGACGAAAATCCGCTGCCTTCGTGCCAGCCTTCGGGAGCCTGCCCAATACTGGGCGTCCATGAGTCGCCAGCACACATCAGGCGTTCCCCCTCGCACCATTCCGGCGTTTCCCCATCTTCCCGAAGGAGGCATTGGAACTTCGGTGTCCGAGAAGGCGGATAAGACGGCTCTAAAGTCCATCCGGTCATTTGTAGAAAACGCTCCCATGACGTTTTCCCAAACAGCGATAGCTGGATATAGGTTATCAGTAGCATCCCTCATTTCCTGTATGATACGAAACGCCTGATAGAACAGGCTTGATTTTGCCCCGGCAAGGCCGGAGCGGTTGCCGATCAGAGAAAGGTTCTGACAGGGGGAACCGAAGGTAATTACATGAACCGGCGGGATTTTCCCGCCGTCCACCTTCGTAATATCCCCCAAATGCACCATGTCGGGAAAGTGCCTTTTGGTTATGGAGATGGGCGCTTTTTCAATCTCACTGGCCCATACCGGACGGATACCGCACCGGGAAGCAGCCAGAGGGAACACGCCAATCCCGTCGAAAAGGCTTCCCAGCTTAATGTCCGGCATGGCCCGGGGTGCCGTGTCCCTTCACGGCAAGCACCCCTTCCAGTGTGGTCGCCGCAATGCCCAGCCGCCCGGCAACCGCAATATCATTTTTTACATCCTCGTCCACAGCGCTGCCGCAGACAATCAGGGTGTGGGAGCGCCGCAGCATATCCCGGCGCATATCAATCCCGGCCTTGTGTTCCTCGGGAACGCTGTCATTCAAAAACAGCGGCAGATACAAGAGCGGGCAGATTGGGGAAAAGCCCGCCTCATAAGCAAGACGGCAGTAGTGGGCCGCCAGCTCCATATCAACATCCGGCTCGCCGCTCCATGCGGCGGTCAGGTATGCTAAAGGTCGTTTCATTGGTTGAGCCTCCATTTCTGTTTTGATTTAGGGAAAAGCAAGAGTTCGCCCACCCCCTCCGCCCCTTCCCCCGGGAAGGGGAACGGCTCTGGAGAATTTATATCCCCGTCGCTTGACCGGGAAAAAGCATAACCGGGAGAAATCCGTCAAGGGTGCCTCTGGCACCGCCTGCGGCGGCGCTGCCCTTGACTGATTTTCCCGGCTATGCTACGGAATAACTGGCGACGGGGAATAATTTATATCTCCAGAGCTTCGGGGCGCGGGGCAGAGCCCCGCAATCCTCGGGCCATGCTGACCCGAAGTTTGGGCTTACTTTTCCTGTTCGGTTTTCTTCTCCGGCTTTTCATGTTCCTTCTGCTGACCCTTCCAGTCGTCCAGCAGCTTGATGATCTGGTCCTTCATTTCCCTCGGCGTAGTTTCCTTGCCGAAATACTTGCTCAGTTCCGCACCTGTCAAAATCACTTTGTCTACCTCCTTTTTGTCCTCCATCATAATGCCGTCGATCACATCCCCGTTGAGCAGCTTCTTTTCGTCCAGCTCACGCATACGCTTTGCCTGCGCCTGTGAAGGCGAGGACTGCTGGCTGTCAATGGCGACGGCGATATAGTTCTGGTTCTTCTTGCCGATATAGGAAAGCTCCACCGCCGTAGTAAAGCCCAGCTTTTTTTCATCCATCAGCTTCATCAGGTCGGGAACCAGCTCATTGAGCCGGATATACCGCTGCACCTGCTTGACCGCCATCTTATTGCGCTCGGCTACAATTTCGTTGGAGCGTTTTCCTGCGTCCTTCGGGTCAATCTGGCCCGAAGTGCGGGAGCCCTGGTGCTTGATGGCTTCAAGCTGCATTTTCAAGGCTTTGGCCCGCTCACTGGGGAGGATTTCTTCACGCTGGTTGAGATTGTCCTCGACCATCTGCGTGATGGCTTCATCGTCCGTCAGATTGCGAACAATACAGGGCATATCCGCATATCCGGCAAGCTCGCTGGCCTTCTGGCGGCGGTGGCCGGACACGATCTCATAGCCGCCATCCTCACGGGGACGGACGATAGCGGGCTGGGTCACGCCCTTGTCCTTGACGCTGGACACCATAGCCCGCATTTCTTCATCATCCCGAACCTCAAAGGGATGGTTCTTGAAGGCGTGAAGCTCGTTCAGCTTGATATAGACGATCTGTTCCTTGCCCCGGCGTGGTGCATCCTTCGGTTTTTCGGGTTCCTTCGGAGCGGGAGCGGCCTGTACCGTTGGCGCCGTTTTTTTCTCCGGTTCCTTTTTGACCGCATTTTCCGGTTTCTGTGCGGGAGCTTCGGGCTTCGGGGTTGCGGCCTTGTCCTTATCTGCTTTCGGGGGACGGCCCCGGCGCTTCGGCTGTTCCGGCTCTTTGGGTTTTTCCTCCGCTTTTTTCGGAGCCTCCGGCTGCTTTTCCGGTTTTTCCGTTTTTGCCGGGGCAGACTTTTCCCCGCTGGGAGCTGCCGCCCGTTCCTCGACCTTCTTTTCCTTCATAATTTCAGCGAAGTTATAGACGGAAACCTGCGGGTTCTTTACCTCCGGTTCCGTCTTTTTTTCCGGCTCTGGAGAAACGGAAACCTTCTCCGGCTCTTTTGGGGGAGCGGGAGGCGTTTCCTTGCCCGGCCCGCTATCCGTTACCGGCTGTTCCGGCGTTTTTGTGGTTTTATCATCTGCCATAAGCATTTACCTCCTGTTTTTTGGCATGAAAAAAGAGGCTCAACTTTTCAGTCAAGCCCCCGTGGGAAGTTCCTCCTTTCTCCGCCATGATACAAAAATACCGCCCGTAGTCTCGTTTGGGCGGTACTTTGTGTAAGATTGGCAGTCCATTATTAAGTTTTTTATTATGTTCCCTTTGTACACCGTTGCAAGGTTAGTTGTTTATATATAGAGAAGAATAATTAAGAGAAAAGTGATGGATATGATACAAGACTGGATGATAATAAACAAAATTAAGATGGGAGATCCTGATGCATGGGATATTTTAGTACATAAATATTATGATAGTGTGTATTTTTATTGTGTTCGCAGATGTTATGGAGACTGCGATATAGCTTCTGATTTAACACAGGATATTTTTTTAAAATTGGTAGAAAGTTTACCTAGATACCGATTCATAGGAAAATTTCAAAATTATCTATACACTATGGCTGTCAATACTTGCAATAATTATTTGAAAAAAAGACATATTGAGCAAATAGAACTCACAGATAATTTTACAACTGATTTAGACACTTCATTGATTGATGAAATATTACATGATGAGAGAAAAGAAACGGTTCAAAAAGCACTTGATTTACTTCCTGAAATACAACGAGAGGTTGTGATACTACGGTATTATCACGATTTAAAGGTAAAAGATATTGCGACAATTACTGGCGTGGGGGTATCTACTGTACAGTCACGTATTTATCAAGGCCTTAGAAAATTAGAAAAAGTTTTAGAAAGAGAGGAATTTTATGATGGATAAAAAAGATATTATATCGAAATTGGCTGGTTATAAATTAGAAGGTGATATAGAAGGACGTGAAAAAACCATCGAATTAGGATATGAAATAATGATTAGACTTGGAATGAGTCGACATTCTTACTTTGAGCTATTCCTGTCAACTTTTCGCTTCATACATGTTCATACTTGGATAATTCAATTATTCATCTTTCTATCAGGGATAACTATGGCATTAAATTTTAAAAATTTACAGCCGATAAGTGAAATAATGTTATGCATTACAGGTGTAATATTCATTTCGGCTTTATTTTTTTTAGATGAATTATTCAAAAGTTTTACTACAGGAATGTGGGAATTGGAACAGACATTCAAATATGATTTGCGACAACATATTATGATGAAATTATTGATTTTTGGCATTATTGATATGGTAATTGTTATTTTGCTTTCTCTTATGACTAAATCTATAGTATCTTTGCCTTTGTATCAGATATTAGTCTATGTACTTGTTCCATACAATATTGTTTGCATTATTTTATTTTCGCTTATAACTATATGGAGAAAGCAATTACATAATTATTTCCTATGGTGTATATCGGGAAGTATTTGTGTCGCAGTTATTTTAATTGCAAATATCTTTAAAATATATGAAATCCGAATGCTTTATTGGGGAATAGCATATTTCATTACAACGACAATATTAGGGATTATCTTATATTCTCAAACTAAAATAATCAAATGGGAGGTAGCTTCAGTATGGAATTAACTATTAATAATATAACAAAACAATATGGGAATGTAACTGTGCTTGATGATGTGTCGTATCGATTTACTCCTGGAATTTACGGAATATTAGGTGCTAATGGGGCGGGTAAAACAACTTTATTTCGTATTATTTGTGGACTGATGAGAGCAAATTGTGGAAATATACAATATGACCATAAAGATATTGCTCTGCAAGCAGAATATTATCGCTCGATTCTTGGATTCTTACCACAAGATTTTCGATACTATCCTGATTTTACAGGATTAAATTTTATGATGTATATCGCTTCATTGAAAGGCTTAAATGGGAAAATAGCAAAAAAGAGATGTTTAGATTTATTGATTCAGGTTGGCTTAGATGATGTGAAAAATAAAAAAATCAGAAAGTATTCTGGCGGAATGAAACAGAGACTAGGTATCGCTCAAGCAATGATTAATAATCCGGAAATTTTAATATTAGATGAACCTACGGTAGGGCTCGATCCCAAAGAGCGAGTTAAATTTAGAAAACTGATAAGTTCGTTTGCATCAGAAAAAATAGTATTATTGTCTACACATATTGTATCAGATATAGAATATATAGCAGATGAAATCATTATTCTAAAAAAAGGTAGAATTGAAAATACAGGCACAATAAGATATTTGTTGAAAGATATTAACAAGTGTGTATGGGAATGCCTGGTTCCAGAAAAAGAAGTAAATCGAATTGAGCAAGTATATACAGTAAGTAATCGTAAATATGGAGAAGACGGAGTTGTTCTTCGACTTATTTCAAGGGAAAAACCTTTTGCAAATGCGAAACAAGTTGATCCGGTTTTAGAAGATTTGTATTTGTTTTATTTTAGAGAGGGGGAATGAGAGTATGACATCGCTAATTAAGTTTGAACTTGGGAAAATATTGAGAAACCGAACTGTATTTGGTGGGATTGTTGTAGGATGCTTAGTCCTTCTGGGGATTTTTTTTGTTGGGTATCACTATTCACAGCTATCAATGAGTGAAGCGAGTAATAAGAAAAAGGGGTTTGAAAAGAGCCTCGATGTAATAATAGATGAAAAATATTCTGGAGAGTTTACAGATGAAAAAGTTAAAATGATTCTGTCTGATTCTATGAATAATTTCCAAGAGAATGAAGAGCAAAAAGTTGTTAATAAGCCTTTTTATCCATTTTATTGGGAAATGGGAGATACTTTTTTTTCAAAAGATGCCGAAAATGTTTATTCAGAAATGATTGAACAGGTTAATAAAGGCCAAAGATTAACAATAGAAGACGTGGATTTATATTCATTGGACGAGGTTGGATTTAAAAAATTTGATACTCCTTTGACATTAGGAAATTATGTTCCATGGACAGACTTATATCGAGTACTTGGATATATATATGCTCTTTTGTCCATAATTACAATATTGGTATCTTCCATAGTGTTTTCAGATGATAATTCTAAAAATATCAATCAGATTCTGTTAGTTACAAAATATGGAAGAAACAAAATGATATTTGCTAAATTGATTGCGACAAGTATTATTACAGTGAGTTTATTTATTATTTTTCAATTGGTCAACATAGGTGTTTTCTCTACAATGTATGATATGAGCGGATGGAATTCAGACATACAAACAAATTTGTCGTTGGGATTATTTGACTTCCCTTTGCAATATAACCATATTCAAATATACTTTTTAATTCTTGTCATGCAATTAGTTGGTATTGGATTTGTTGAGAGTGTAACATTGTTAATATCAGCTCTTATGCATTCATCTATGTCAGTATTAGCTGTTTCATTAGGGGTATATATATTACCATTATTGCTGGTGCAAATGATAAAAACAGGGGTAGGTAACAAAATTTTGTATTTGTTTCCAATAAATAATTTGAATGTACAAAATATATTAGGTATTCTATATTCAAAAGATGCTTTTTTCTTCCATTCCTTCTTCATTAATATAGGATTTATATTTATTTTTCAGCTCTTAATACGAGTAGGGATGCAACTATATTGCTTTATTTATATTAAACATTGGAAGTTTTAATGATTTTTTCAATGAAAATGCAATTGAAGAAAAAATATGATATCATGTGAGTAACAAATCGGAATTTATAAAGGAGAATATTGATGAAACTATTTTTATGTTCGCACTTTTCAAGTGTGGGAAGTCTGATAAAGGAAGAAATTGAAAATAAGAAAGTCGCATTTATTCCAACAGCTTCACTGCGTGAAGGCTACACCGGTTATGTCGGCTCGGCTCGAAAATTATTCAAAAAGTTGGGAGCAATCGTAACTGAAATTGATATTTCAACGGAGGCTTATTCAACGATACAGTCTGTTTTTGAAGAAGCAGATGTGATATATTTTACCGGCGGAAATTCTTTCTTTCTTATGGACCAGCTCCGTAAAACGGGAGCTGATGGGCTACTGAAAAAGGAATTGGCAAATGGAAAATTGATGATCGGCGAGTCGGCAGGCGCAATTATATGCGCTCCAAGCATCCAATATATCGAGCAAATGGATAAAAAGCCAGAGGACTACTCACAAGAAGATGATGCAGGGCTTGATTTGATTGATTTCTATGTTCTTCCGCATTATCTTACAGCACCATTTAAGAAAGTTACCGAGAAAATAATGACTGAGTTTTCGGATTTGAATCTATGCCCAATTAACAACCGTCAGGGAATTGTAATTGATGGTGAAGGTTCAAAGGTTATTTGCAAAGACTAATTTGAAAATTCAAGTTTGTAGAATTAAGAAAATCGAAACTTGCACAATTCTTGAACTCAACACAAACTGCCGTCAGTGTTGTTCCGTTACTCGTTCTTTGCTGGTATCATAGAACCATCAAATGAAGGAGGAAACAAGCCATGAATACAGATAAAATCTATGCAGAACAACTCGCAAACGAATATGCACCCAAGGACACTTCCAAGGTGGTCGCTCTTCGCAAGCTGGATGCAAAAGCCAAGCTTCCCGCAAACGTTTTTACCTACACCTTCGGTATTATCACAGCGTTGGTAGCCGGTGTCGGGATGTGCCTTTCCATGAAGGTTATCGGCAACGGTAGTACTGCTATGTTTGTTCTCGGCGTGATTGTCGGCATTATCGGGCTGCTGGGTATGGGCGTTAATTACCCCATCTACAAAAAATTGCTGGCTCAGGGCAAGCAGAAATACGCTTTTGAAATCATAGAACTGGCAAAAGAAATCAGTGAGAAGTAAACAAAAACACGAAAGAAGGTGGGAATGATTGAATAGATCAGAAAGCAGATATTTTGCTACTGCAGCCAGAATGGACGAAGCCTTTCTGACACTTCTGGCAAAAAAAGATTTTGAGTATATTACAGTCAAAGAAATCTGTGAAGTAGCAGAGGTCAATCGTTCCACCTTCTATCTTCACTATGAAACGATGTCAGACTTGCTCTCGGAGAGTGTCAGTCGTATGAACGAGCAATTTCTTGCTTGCATGGAGAAAGATTCAGATGCCTTTTCTGCAAAGCTGCGGAATTGCCCGAGAGATGAATTATATCTAATTACGCCGGATTATTTAACACCTTACCTCTGCTACATTAAGAACAACAAGCGACTGTTCCGCACAGCAACAGAAAATGCGGCGGTGTTGGGGATGGATAAAAGCTATGATAAGATGTTCCGTTATGTGTTTACGCCAATTCTTGACCGTTATGGTGTACTACCACAGGATCGACCTTATATCATGGCCTTTTATATTCGGGGATTGATGGCGATTATCTCAGAATGGCTCAAGAACGACTGCACCGATTCCATTACGTATGTTACAGGTGTGATTCAGCAGTGTGTAAAAATGCCACAAAGCGAAACAACGAACGCTGTTTGACAACTTCCAGTTTGTTGAATTAAAAATGAAATAAAGTTCCAGTAATCATAGAGTGTATGGATTCAATTCCATATGCTCTTTTTCTTTACTTAATTTCATGAAAAATGTAAAAATCTAATGTTACGAGTTGCATTAAAGAAAACTCGTAAGAAAAAAGTAAAAAAATTTGCTTTTGACCACTGTAAAACATGCTCTGAGCGTTTCGTTATATGAAGGGATAATTTTTCTTTCATATTTCAAAGAAAAGAGGATAAAGAAATGTCAGAAAAAAGATGTTATACAGTTCAAGAGTTACAGGAAATCTTAGGAGTCAGCAGACCTACTATTTATAACCTTTTAAAGAAAAAGGAATTCCGGTGGATCCAGTTGGATGGCGGAAAGTATCGCATCTCTAAGAAGAGTTTCGATGACTGGCTCGATAACTTGGAACAATAAAAAACAGGGTGTTGATCAGGCAGATTTTGTCTGCAATCGACATCCTAAATTTTTATCTGGATTTGAGATATGATATAAGAAAAAAAACTAACACTAAAAAAGACAGGAAGTGAAGAATAAATGGCAACAGCAATTATGAAACAAAAAGAAGTTCCGGAAATGGACGATGTTGAAGAGATCATTTCAAAGATATCAGAAGACAGTCCTTACAAACGGCGTCCGACACAAAAGAGAACCTGGATGACCGTGCCGGAAATGGGAAAGCTGCTGGGATTAAAAAAGACAGATCGATACTGGCTGGTGCATAAAAATGTTTTTGAATCTAAAGAGATTGCTGGAAAGATACGAATCAATATTGCCAGCTTTGAAAAATGGTACGCCAATCAGATTAAATACCATAAAGTTACCGGAGAAGAACCAGGGAAAGAATTGAAATCCTGGTCCTATTCCGTTAAGGAAGTTGCGGATCTGTTGGGTGTTGATGAGTATCTTGTTTATGATTTACTCAAGAAAAATCAAATGGAAGCTGTTATTGTCGATTACTGGAAACGAATACCAAAAGAATCTTTTCAGAACTGGTATAAAAGCCAGTCCCGGTATCGAACAAAGGAAGACAGAAAAAAAGACGCTCTTCTGGAAGATGCAACAATTACGATGCCTGAGATGGCACAGCTGCTTGGAACAACCAGAAGCGCAGTATATACAATTCTTGATAATCCAAAGTATAGTCATTTTTTTGAATTCATTGTGATTGCAGAAAAGAAAAGGATCACAAAAGAGAGTTTTCGAAAATTCCTGGAAGGTCAGGATCGGTATAAGCTGGATCCATCGAATGATTATGAAGAACTTGCACAGGAACAAAATATTGCCCTGGCTAATTTCCGGCGGAAGAAATTATCACAGACCGGAATACGAGGAAGCAATGGAAATATAAAGTATCTTACTTTTGATGAAGCTTCCTATCTGGCAAAGGTCAGCAGAAGCATGATCAACAAGTGGGCGGATAAAGGAAAGTTCACAGTAATAAAAGTTGGCAGTCGAGTTAGGATCCGTCGGGATGAATTTGAGGACTGGATGGAGCAAAGAGATTTGGAAAGGAGTATGCAATAATATGGCATCTATAAGAGAACGAAACGGAAAATTTAATGTAATCTATTCTTATACGAATGAAAAAGGTGAGAGGAAACAGAAGTGGGAAACCTATGAAACGAAAGCCGAAGCAAAGAGAAGAAAAAAAGAAATTGAATATAAAAAAGAGATGGGATCATTTGTCGTCCGTAAATGCAAAACACTGGACGAGCTTATTACAGAATATGTTGCACTTTATGGCAAAGAAAACTGGGCGCTTTCTACATATGAAGGAAATGTCTCTCTTATCAATAACTATATTCTTCCGATCATTGGTGATACGAAACTCTCAGAGATCAATACCCGTTTCATCGAAAGATATTATCAGAGTCTTTTGAAGAGACGTGCAGTTATCAATCCATTGAATAAAACCAGTCGAAATGAATTTGTATCTTCCAGTACGGTCAGGGATATTAATAAGCTGCTTAGAAACTGTTTTGAACAGGCAGTGAAATGGGAGTTGATGGAGAAGAATCCTTGCACCCATGCGACTGTACCAAAACATAAATCACAAAAAAGAGACATCTGGACAGCGGATACATTGATGTATGCGCTCAGTGTCTGTGAAGATGAACGATTAAAGCTCGCAATTAATCTATCTTTCTCATGTTCCCTGCGACTTGGTGAGCTGCTTGGTCTTACCTGGGATTGTGTAGATATTTCTCATGAGGCAATTGAAGAAAACCGTGCATA
The DNA here is from genome assembly GCF_003481425.1 of Blautia sp. OM06-15AC. Lineage (NCBI taxonomy): Bacteria > Bacillati > Bacillota > Clostridia > Lachnospirales > Lachnospiraceae > Blautia > Blautia sp. OM06-15AC. The sequence goes on from NZ_QULD01000010.1 coordinate 47,812, forward strand.
TGTCTTCATCAACAAAGAATCACAGCGTATAAGAAAAGAATCTTTAAATGCATTGGATGGAAAAGATGTGTTGTTGGTATTTCCGACAAATCATAAGAAGAATTCTACGGTCCGTATTCTGAAAACACCGAAGACAGAAAGTAGTGTACGTAAGATATTCTTACCGAAGAGCGTTGCTAATATGCTTGTAGACTGGAAAGCTGAGCAGGATGAAATGAAAGAAATCCTGGGTGACGAATATATGGACTATAACCTGGTTATGGCAAGTACCTTTGGTCTTCCTCTTGGTGATGGAGCAATCCGTGGCCCTTTAAAGAAATTGATCGAGGACTATAATCTCCCACCGGTTGTATTTCACAGTTTTCGTCATAGCAGTGTTACTTATAAGCTGAAACTGAATGGTGGAGACATCAAGGCGGTACAGGGTGATTCTGGCCATGCTCAGGTCAATATGGTTACAGATGTGTACTCTCATATTCTGGATGATGACAGAAGGAAAAATGCAGAGCTTTTTGAAGAAGCATTTTATGAGAAAAAGAATCTGGATCCACAGATGCATGTACAGCAGGAAAATAATAATACTACTGTTGCTGATGAAGTCGATCCGGAACTTCTGGCAAAAGTATTGGCGAATCCAGAGATGCGGGCATTGCTCAATTCACTGGCGAAGACGATGAAGTAATGAAAAATAGTGAAAAAATAGTGTAATTTTAGTGAAAAAACGATTCATAAAACGATATAATATATGGATGAAATGAGGATATTTATTGTGTATATGGATATTCTATCTCCATCATTTGATGATAGAATGACGGAGATAAATCTGAAATGAAGGAGATTCCTATGAGAGACTTTGATTTTATTGTAAGTCCTGCGAAGTTGTTAACACCTGAAATTGTTCAGATGGTTAGCAGCATCCATGAACATAAAGGCAAACAGGAATTATTTCTCGAAGCCAATGTAGATGAATTGAAAACACTCTTAGAAGTTGCATTGATTCAGAGTACGGGAGCATCCAACCGAATCGAAGGTATATCTACTGGTTATGTCCGTGTTTAAAAATATGAAAGCAGCTTATAAATTTGCCAGTCAAAAACGCATGGACAAACCGTCTCGTATGCGTTATATTATTTATAGACAAGAAAATATCTTGTACTTATGATAGGAAAGTTTAATTGAATACTGTTTACCATGATCGAACGTACGAAGCATGGTGGTCATATAACAGATGTCGATGGTAATATCAAGGCATTCCCCGATTATTAGCTGGGGCAAACAATCAGCTAACTTTCAGAGCTTTACAGAGCTTGACAGAGGGGGTATTCAGAATAACTCGAATTGAATCGGAAACAGTTTTATATAGTGTCCCATATGGGTTTACCTTACCTCAGATTGACAGAGAGTGACAATAGGTTGGAGCTCTCCTAAGCGAGGGGTCGGAGGTTCAAATCCTCTTGGCGACGGGCTTCAAAGCGCTCGAAAATGTTAGCTGGATTAGCTGACAACGAACGCTTTTTTTGTTTTCTAATCACGTTCGTGACATGATTTTCCATTCAAAATGATCAATTACCAGCTAACGCAATCCGATTTTTGTTAGCTGACGGCTAATCAAAATCACCTGTTTGCAAACATGGGTTTCAGGAAGTCCAGCTAACATTTGGGTTTCGCTCTGTTGTCACCCCTTATTTGGGGATGGATACCTGGTTTGAAAAACTGATGGAGAAATAATCTGGGAAAATAGTTTAAAGTTTACATGTTATGATCATGTATGAAGTTGGAACAAAATAAAAGAATTGTGCTATACTATTGTTCAAGAAAAAACTCATTGACATATTTCAATCTATTTAGGAGGATAACAGCATGATATTAAAGTTATTGAAATAAAAGATTATATAAAAAATCCAAAATCGAATGGTTATCGAAGCTATCATATGATTGTTGAAATACCAGTATTTTTTGCTAAGGGTAAAACACCTATGCGTGTAGAATTACAGATTCGAACCAATGGTATGGATTTCTGGGCAACATTGGAACATCAACTTCGCTATAAAAAAGGAATTGAAGAAATGCCTGGCTATGATGAGATAAGTGAAGAATTACTTCATTCTGCAAGAGCTATCCTTGAAGCAGATAATGAAATGCAGAGAATAAAAGACAAAATTGGTATGTTACACGAAATTTAGGGAGAAAACTGAGCAAGTAGGAAGGTGGAATATATATGAAACAAGATACTTTAGAGGGCAAAGCAAAAACAAAAAATGGGGTAAAACGGCTGTGCTTTTCCATAATCTGCATTCTTCTGGAAGTGATTTTTATTATTACTATCGTAACACGCTTGAATGAATATGCAGAAATCATAAATTTATTTACAAGGATTTTGAGTGGGATCTTGGTTTTGGGATTGTACGCATCAAATAAGACATCCTCTATGAAAATGCCTTGGGTCATCTTAATTCTAATTTTCCCAATTATGGGTGTAGGCCTGTATTTGTTGATTGGTTTGAATGGTGGCACACATAAAATGCGTGAGCGATATGCAGAAATTGATAGCAAATTGTTACCAATGCTCCCGGGCAGTCAGGAGTGTTTGAGCAGAATAAAAGAAACAATTCCGAAAGCAGGAAATATAGCAAGTTACATACAAAGAAATTCGCAGTATCCAATCTATCAGAATACGGATATTGTGTATTTTGATGAAGCAGTGAAAGGATTAGAGGCACAGCTTAAGGATTTGGGGAAAGCACAGAAGTTTATCTTTATGGAATATCATGCGATAGAAGACGCTGAAGCATGGCATAAGATTCAAGATGTTCTGGAAGAGCGAGTAAAAGCAGGTGTGAAAGTTAGAGTATTCTACGATGATATGGGTTCTATAGGCTTTATTAACACAGATTTTGTGAAAAAGATGGAGGCAATAGGAATTCATTGCCGTGTATTCAATCCGTTTATGCCAGGTTTAAATCTGTTTTTGAACAATCGTGATCATAGAAAAATAACAGTTATTGATGGAAAAGTCGGATTTACAGGTGGATATAATCTAGCAAACGAATATTTTAATTACACACACCCGTATGGACAGTGGAAAGATACAGGTATTCGTTTAGAAGGAGATGCTGTTCAGTCGCTTACGGTGACATTTTTGGAAATGTGGAATGCAGTAAGTGATAAGGATGCTAATGATTCTGATTTTAGTAAATACCTTTTCCACTATGATTATGCGGCACAGCAAACTGGGTTTGTTCAACCTTATGCAGACAGCCCTATGGATAATGAGCAAGTAGGAGAAGAAGTTTATATCAGTATGATAAATAAAGCTGAAAAATATTGTTGGTTTATGACTCCATATCTAATCATAACAGATGAAATGACGCATGCGTTATGTCTGGCTGCTAAGCGAGGGGTAGACGTAAGAATTATCACACCTGGTATCCCTGATAAAAAATTCATTTATAATATAACTCGTTCTTTTTATCATGGATTGGTTAAACATGGTGTTCGTGTTTATGAGTGGACTCCTGGTTTCTGTCATGCAAAAATGAGTGTGGCAGATGACTGTATGGCAACTTGTGGAACAATTAATCTGGATTATCGAAGTTTATATCACCATTTTGAAAACGGCTGTTTTATGGCAGATTGTCAGGCAGTTGTGGAAATAAAAAATGATCTGATAAGAACGATGGGAGAATGTCGTGATGTGACAGGCCAATATCAAACCGGACGAAGTGCATATTTGCGACTGGGACAATTATTTATGAGATTATTTGCTGGATTGCTATAAGAATCTGATGAAACGACCTTTCAAAAAACAGTTGATTTAGAAGTTAACTGTTTTTGAAAGGCCGTTTTTGCTATATCTAACAGTCTGTTGTACAAAGAAGATTTTGCATGGATGAAAAAACAAACCTTGTTGAGGTTAAATTGAGATTGACTTTGTATTGTATAAGTATGAAATAAAAAGGAATCAGGTGATGTACAATGAAAAAGTATAAAATATGTAAAATCCTTCTTGTTATACTGGCAGTTTTTTTATGTGTGGCTTTTTATGAATTGCTCGGAATCCACGTTGCATATAAAAAGCAGCCGGAAGTGTCCAATACAACCAAAAAAGAAACAAAAAATGGGTCATGGAACGAATGCAGTGAAAATACAGAACGGGCAGTAATCATAGAAAAGAATCCAGAAGCGCTTTTACAAAGAGTGCGTTTGATCAAAAATGCAAAAAAGGAAATTATTCTTTCTACTTTTGCATTTCAATCCGATGAAAGTGGAAAATTGATTTTAGGAGCACTGCATGATGCGGCAGACAGGGGTGTACATATTCGTCTGTTAGTAGATGGAATGGAGAGCTGGATTGATATGGAAGGAAATCCGTATTTCTATGGATTATCTTCCCATGAGAATGTTGAAATTAAACTATATAATAAGGCCAATCCGTTGAAACCGTGGAAAATGATGGGTAGAATGCATGATAAATATTTGATTGCAGATGGAAAGAGATATATTCTTGGGGGAAGAAATACATACAATTATTTCCTGGGTGATTTTCCGGGACATAAGAACTATGACAGAGACGTGTTAGTGGTTTGCGATGAACCTGAGAAAGAAAATTCAGTTAACCAGTTGTTAGAGTATTTTGAAACGATATGGGAACAAGAAGACAGTGGTTATTTTCATGACAATAAAAAACTGGCAAATAGAAAATCTGTAAAGAACGCAGTTTTAGAGCTGCAGAACGGCTATCAGAAATATTTTGAAGAGAATAAGGAAAGAATCTGCGATACCGATTACACGGACGAAACTTTTGAGACAGAAAAGATTGCATTAGTGTCAAATCCTATCCACACAGGTTCCAAGGAACCAGTAGTCTGGTATCAACTGGGAGAACTAATGAAAAATGCAAAAGAGCGCGTGAAAATTCATACACCATATATTATTTGCAATGATATGATGTATAATACATGGAAAGAGATTGCGGAGAGAGTTCCGGATTTTTCTATCATGACCAATTCGGTTGCCAACAATGGAAATCCGTTTGGTTCTGCTGATTATGCGAGAAACAGAAACAGAATTTTAAATACAGGAATTGATATCTGGGAGTATGAAGGCGGCTATTCTTACCACGGAAAAAGCATCCTGATTGATGATGATCTATCCGTAATCGGTTCCTTTAACATGGATATGAGAAGCACGTATCTGGATACGGAACTGATGCTTGTAATACGTAGCAAAGAGATTAATAAACAGTTGGAAGAAGGCATGATGGAATATGAAAGAGTGTCCCGACAGGTATTGGAAGATGGAACCTATCGTGATCCATATCATGTAGAGCCAATCGAATTAACAAAGAAACGTCAGAGAAAAATATTTTTGGTACAGCATCTGCTTGGATGGGCAAGGTATCTGTTTTAATAAGGAGGAAGGAAAACGTGTTTCAAATATTGATTGTAGAAGATGATAAAGAATTAAGCCAGCTATTCCAAAAAGTGCTTGAGAAGAATGGATATCAGGTCAAAAGTGCATCGGATGGAGCACTGGCATTAGAAATATTGGATAAAGAGTATATTGATCTGATCATTTCCGATATTATGATGCCGGTTATGGATGGTTATGAACTGGTGTCGGAACTCCGTTCAGCAGGATATCAGATACCGGTACTTATGATCACTGCGAAAGGTTCCTTTGATGATATGCGCCAGGGATTTCTTTCGGGAAGTGACGATTATATGGTAAAACCGGTAAATGTGAATGAAATGGTTTTAAGAGTTGGAGCACTGCTTCGCCGTGCACAGATACTGAATGAACACAAAATTGTGATCGGTTCAACAGAGTTTGATTATGATGCAATGACGGTTACAACTGATAAGGAAAGTCTTGTTTTGCCTAAAAAAGAATTCCTGCTTTTATATAAGCTTGCAGCTTCGCCAGGCAGAACATTTACAAAACAACAGTTGATGGATGAAGTATGGGGATACGAGACGGAGGCAGACCCACATACGATAGAGGTACATATAGGAAGAATCAGAGAGCGTTTTAAAGATAACCCTGATTTTGAAATCGTAACAATGCGTGGAATTGGATACAAGGTGGTGAAAAAATAATGGAACAAAAGAAAGAAAAAGGATTGCGGATCCGATCCTGTCTGACTGGTGCAATCTGGCTGGCACTTGTATTTTCAACAGTCATATCTGCTTTATTATTTGCTTTTTTGAATCATTTTTTTTATCTGCCGGGCAGCATATCTGTGCTTGGCTGGCTTTTGATTTTCAATACATTGATTGCCGGGCTGATCACTTCCTTTATTAATGCAAAGTTACTGGAACCAATTACCAGACTTAGTAAAGCAATGAAGGAAGTTTCTCAGGGAGATTTTGAACAGCATTTGGAAACGAACAGCCGTATAGCAGAAGTTGGAGAATCTTATCAAAGTTTTAACGTTATGACAAAAGAACTTCGTGCAACAGAGGTGCTGCAGATGGATTTTGTATCTGATGTTTCTCATGAGTTTAAGACCCCGATTAATGCCATTGAAGGATATACAATGCTGCTTCAGGGAGAAGAACTGTCTCCGGATCAAGAGGAATATGTAGAAAAAATCTTATTTAACACCCAAAGACTTTCCGGATTGGTTGGTAATATTTTGCTGTTATCCAAGTTAGAGAATCAGAATATACCAATGAAAAAAACAGAATATCGTCTGGATGAACAGATCCGCCAGGCATTTCTTTCATTGGAAACAAAATGGACAGAAAAAGAAATTGGTTTTCAGGTAGAATTGGAGGAAGTTAAATATACTGGGAATGAAGGACTTTTTATGCATATCTGGATAAATCTTTTGGATAATGCGATTAAGTTCAGCCCTTCAAAGGGGACAATTACGATGTTTCTGAAACAAGAACAGGATTCTGTTAAGTTCATTCTGGAAGATGAAGGACCAGGAATAGAGGATGATGTAAAATCCAGAATATTTGACAAGTTCTATCAGGTAGATGGATCTCATAAAGCAGAAGGAAATGGCCTAGGTCTTGCACTTGTAAAACGGATTGTAGATAGTGCCGGAGGAACAATCAAAGCAGAAAACCGTGAATATGGTGGATGCAGATTTGTTGTAGAGCTTCCAATACAGAAAGATGAGGCCATATAAGTTTAAGAAAAACAGATAGAGGAGGAATTACATGACATTTTATCAGGAGTTGCAGTTAAATCAGGCAGGTTCTAAAAACCTGTTGAAAAAGAGTGAAACACTAAAAGAAAAATCATATCATATGTGGGTATATCTGGTGAAGATAGCTGCTACAATGGCATTTTGTTTTTGCTTTGTTAGTATTTTCAGTATCCTATTTGGAAATGAGAACAGCATTGTAGGTGTAGTAGTCTTATTATGTCTCATGGTGTTTAGAAATGCGGATCTGGGGATCCACACCGGACAATCTACGATGCTTTTGGCTTTGTTCTTTGTAATTATGACTGTATGTCCGCATTTAGCAAATCAGTTTTCACCGGTATTGGGAATGCTGTTAAATATTGCGGCACTGGCTGTGTTGATTCTGTTCGGATGCCATAATCCATTCATGTTTAATCAATCTACATTGGTTCTTGGGTATCTGCTGCTATATGGTTATGATGTTACGGGAAAAAGCTATCAGATGCGATTAGTCGGAATGGCTTTAGGTGCAGCACTTACCTGCCTCGTATTTTATCGAAATCATAAAAACAGAACTTATAAAAGAAATCTGAAAGATCTGATACAAGAATTTGATATCACTTCTTCCAGAACAAAATGGCAGATATGTCAGATTTTATGCGTACCGATTGTCCTTTGCATTGCAGAACTTTGTAATATGCCACGTGCAATGTGGGCTGGTATTGCGGCCATGTCCACGATTTTGCCGTTTATGGAAGATATGCACTACAGAGTCCGTAAAAGGATTGTCGGAAATATTGCAGGTGTTATATGTTTTACAGTATTATATTTTCTGCTTCCTTCGTCAATCTATGCATATATAGGAATTCTTGGTGGAATCGGTGTAGGATTTTCAGCACAATATGGCTGGCAGGCAGTATTTAACACATTTGGTGCTTTAGCCATTGCAGCAGAGACTTATGGACTACAAGGAGCGGTTAGTCTTAGAGTGATTCAAAATGTTTTTGGTGTTGTGTTTGCTTTAGCATTTTGTGTTATATTTTATTGGTTTATGTCTAAAAAAAAAGAAAGTAAGGTGACCGTACATGCAAAGTGAAGTGAATCAGGAAGAAAATTTGAATAGAATTATTACGGTTCCTAATCTTCTTTCTTTTTTTCGGCTTTGTCTGATTCCGGTAATTATATGGAGTTATTGTGTAAAGAAAAATCCTCTGTTAGCTGGTGAAATCTTATTGCTGTCTGAGCTTCCCGATATGTTCTGGTAAAGACTTGGACCATGGCAGAAGCTCTGTTAGAAAATCAGTTTTTTTATCCTCCACATGTTTAGGGATTTCTCTGAGCAGATGTCGAACTTTCCTATTATATAAGAAAATTCCGCATAGCCGCTGATGATAATGAGCTACATATCTTCCCGGATTTTTCTCAGCACCGAGCAGACTTCCAGTTCAAGTTCTTCCCCCAGGATCCTACCTTCCATCCTTTCTTTTCTGTCATACCCTGCTGTAAGTATAGCATAGACTTTTGTTTCCGACATTAAAAATTCCATCGACATCCGTTTCTGCACACGGTATAATAGGTATCATGTAAAGAAAAAGGAGGTTGTTTTCTTATGTTATCCTGCACCTACGAAGTAGTCGCCATCGATGGTGATTACGCGCATTTACGCCGCAATGACATCGAACCGGAGGACAATGAAATGAAACTGGTTGCCCGCGCACTGCTGCCGCCGGAAATTATGGAGGGCAGTATTTTGAAATACGAGATGCTGCAGTATGAAATCATTGGCTGATGCTGTTTTTCCGGCCGAGGTGTTTTCTCTCCCGCTCTTTCATGGCATCTCGGAAACCGGGCGGACGGCTCTTGTTTCGAGCGGGTGGCTGCGGACGTGTTCGTTTGAGAAAAACCAGACCATTTATCACATGGGTGACCGCGTGTCCGAACTGGGGATTGTGCTGTCCGGCAGCGTTTTCGTGGAGAATACGGATCTCTGGGGCAACCGCAGTATCTTAAGCAAGATCACCCCCGGCCAGGTATTTGCCGAAACGTATGCCTTCTGTCGGGAGCCGATGATGGTGAATGTCACGGCAGCCGAAGCCTCGACGGTTCTCTTTTTCAATCTTCGAAACCTCGACCAGACCGCCGATGGTGATGATGCATGGCTGTCCCAGCTTCGCAGTAACATGCTCCGCATCTCCATGCAGAAAAATCTTACCCTCTCCAAACGCATTTTCTGCACTACACCAAAGACGATCCGCGAGCGCGTGCTGGTCTACCTCGCCGCGCAGTCTGCCAAAACCGGCGCCGACACCTTTACGATCCCCTTCGACCGCCAGGGCCTCGCCGACTACCTGAACCTCGACCGGAGCGCCCTCTCCAAAGAACTCGGAAAAATGCAGAAAGAGGGAATCCTCGAATTTCATAAAAACAAATTTACGCTGCGTCATCCGTCTCTCTAGGCGGTACCGCAGCGTAAATTTTTTACCGTTTCATCGTTTCAAATGCTTATTTTTCATAAACGAATATACACAAAAAGTATTTTTCCGTGGTTATAACCACATACTTTTCCTGTTATATCCGATATTCTGTACGTGTAAATTATGAAACTCCGCGCAGATCTGTTTTTCCCTCTGCGCTTAACCCCTCGGAAATACCCTACAGGAGGAACTATTTTTATGGAACAGAATATGTTTTGCTACCAGTGTCAGGAAACTGCCGGCTGCTCCGGCTGTACAAAATCCGGTGTCTGTGGAAAGCGCCCGGAGACAGCGGCGCTGCAGGATCTGCTGATCTGGACGACGAAAGGACTTTCCGCCGTGACGACACAGCTCCGCCGCGAAGGAAAAACCGTCGATGCCAGCGTCAATCATCTCATCACCGAAAACCTGTTTACGACCATCACAAACGTGAACTTTGATGATGATACGATCCGCGCACGAATTGAGGCAACGCTTGAGACCAAAGCGCTTCTCGCTCAGCTTGCCGACTGCTCCGCTCTGCCGGAAGCCGCCCTCTGGAACGGCACAACCGATGAGTTTACCGCAAAAGCGGTTACCGTCGGCGTACTTTCCACGGAAAATGAGGACATCCGCTCTTTACGCGAGCTCATCACCTACGGTCTGAAAGGACTTGCCGCGTACACCAGCCATGCCAATGTTCTCTTAAAAGAAAACGAGGAAATCGATGCCTTCCTGCAGCGTGCTCTCGCCGCAACGCTCGACGATTCCCTCTCCGCAGAGGAACTGACGGCTCTCGCACTCGAGACCGGCTCCTACGGCGTGCAGGGAATGGCACTGCTCGATGAGGCCAATACTTCCGCTTACGGCAATCCGGAGATCACCACCGTCGATCTCAGTGTCGGCACCCGCCCGGGTATTCTCGTCTCCGGCCACGATCTGCGCGACCTCGAGATGCTGCTCGAGCAGACCGTGAACACCGGCATCGATGTTTACACCCACTCTGAAATGCTGCCTGCACACTACTATCCGGCGTTCAAAAAATATGAACATTTTAAGGGAAATTATGGTAACGCCTGGTGGAAGCAGAAAGAAGAATTTGAAGCCTTCAACGGCCCGATTCTGATGACGACGAACTGTATCGTGCCGCCGAAGGACAGCTACAAAAACCGTATTTACACAACCGGAGCGGTTCGTTATCCGGGATGCCCGCACATCGACGGCGTCATCGGTGAGACAAAAGATTTCTCTCTGCTCATCGAACAGGCAAAGCACTGCGCACCGCCGACGGAACTCGAGCAGGGAACCATCGTCGGAGGCTTCGCCCATGCACAGGTACTCGCCCTGGCAGACCAGATCGTCGATGCCGTGAAATCCGGCGCGATCAAAAAATTTGTTGTCATGGCTGGATGTGACGGCCGTGCAAAAAGCCGCAGCTATTACTCTGATTTTGCACAGGCACTGCCGAAAGACACCGTGATTCTGACCGCCGGCTGTGCAAAATACAAATACAACAAGCTGAACCTCGGCGACATCAACGGCATTCCGCGCGTCCTCGATGCCGGCCAGTGCAATGATTCCTACTCTCTTGCCGTGATTGCACTGAAATTAAAGGAGGTCTTCGGCCTCGACGATATCAACGATCTGCCGATCATCTACAATATTTCCTGGTACGAGCAGAAAGCTGTGATTGTTCTTCTGGCGCTGCTGTCTCTTGGTGTCAAGAACATCCACCTCGGCCCGACACTCCCGGCATTTTTAAGTCCGAATGTCGCAGCTCTTCTCGTTGAAAACTTCGGCATCGCCGGAATCGATACCGTTGAAAACGATATGGAATTGTTTTTCGGGAAATAAAGAAAACCCCTTGCTTTCTTTCATTTTTCCACGTATACTGTATATGTTCAGACAAAAATATCTTTGAATTTGGGCATATCAGAAAACGGACCTCAGATTCCATTTCTATACATGCCCGACACCGATGAGTCATCTCATCTTAATCACACATTTTTAGAACGTGCCTGGGATTTTTTTCAGACACGTTCTCATTCTATCACGGAGATTTATAAATTATGAGCATCATGAAAAATATCAATAAAGCCAAGGTTATGGTCTTAAAAGATCAGGTTTCCTACCAGGAAGGCCAGATCGTCAGCAAAACACTGGTACAGAATGAATCCGTCAGCATCACCTTATTTGCCTTCGACAAAGGCGAAGAAATCAGCACCCACGAGTCCGGCGGCGACGCCTTCGTCACCTGCCTCGACGGAACCGGTGAAATCACCATCGACGGCGTAAAATACGAACTCCACGAAGGCGAATCCATCGTCATGCCGGCAAAACATCCGCATGCAGTGTATGGCAAAGAGCAGTATAAGATGCTTCTGGTAGTGGTATTCTAACGTATCCTTTTTGAACCAATTATTGATATGCCTGGCAAAATAAGGCAGCATGCCTCAGGATTTCCTGTGATATGCTGCCTTGCCTTTTTATTCATTTACGCCTTTTCTATTAGGCATTCATTCTTTTTGGTCTTTTTATCATAATTAATTCCAACCAGTAGAATATCTCCAATATACGGTTCCAATGATGCAATGTACTTTTTCTCTTTGATCTGATCCGTCTCCACCCACAGATGGGCTATGAGCTCCTCAGCAAATGGGATTCCACAAGACCATACGCCGAGGCGGCGCTCTACCACCATCTCTGGTACGACGAAAAAGGCGGCTATCCGCGCGAGTATACCCATAAAGGCAACGACAACGCCATTCTCTACCAGATCCTCACCTGCGCCGATTGTCTCGGTGCGGCAACCGATTCCGTCGGGCGGCTGATCACCGTGGAACGCGAACAGTTATACCGCGAAGTCTTCGGTAAAAACGTGGAGCTGGTTCTATAACTTTGGTTTCTGTTTATGGCGTTAATTCGTATATCCGTATATTGTAGTTCTTTTCAAGCTTCTGTCCGTCTCGCGTGGACACATTGTAGAATGCACAAATTTCATTCAGCCCACATGTTCATTTCGTTAATTTATTAATGAACGTATTTTTTCAGCTTTATGTTTTATGTTAATTTGTGTTCCTTTATCGTTCATCGTTTTGTGAACATCAAGTTGACATCATTAAAAGAAAATAGTTTACATTTTGGGAAAAATATACTAAAATAACAGAAACGGTCAAATCTCCGCCGAAAAAAAACGGCGGAGATTTTTCTGGAAAGAAGGGCGAAAAACGTGTTTGAAAGACGATCGAAAAATTTCGAAGAAAATGCGTAGAAAATCCGCCCGAAAAGGTGAAAAACCAAGCATAAATCACAGGGAGGAACTCATACTATGAAAGAAATCATCCAGGGCTTCTACCAGAAGAAACATTTCTGGACCCGCCTGATTCTGGTCATCGCTGCCGTCATCCTGATGGGCTTTGCGCTCTCATGGCTGCTTCTCGTCGATCTCGGCACCGATCCGTGTACCTTGTTAAACCAGACCATCTCCACCCGCCTCGGCATCAGCATCGGAAACTGGCAGGCGCTCTTCAATACCGTCCTGCTCATCTTCGTTATCATTTTCGGCGGCAGAAACTTAGGCTTCGGAACCTTCGCAAACATGTTTCTCGTGGGATATTCCATCGACTTTTTCTCCTGGATCTGGGCGAAAGTCCTTCCGGCAGACCTCTTCACCTCGATGGGTGTGCGAATCGCCGTGCTGATCCCGGCGCTGATCCTGTTTATCCTTGCCGCATCCTTCTATATGGATGTTGATATGGGAACTGCACCATACGACGCAGTATCCTTCATTATCTCCACCCACCTGCCGAACGTTTCGTTCCGTGTGATCCGCATCGTCTACGACTTCGTTGTCACCGCGATCGCCGTTCTGCTCGGCGGAAAACTCGGCATTGTCACCGTGCTGATGGTTATTACCCTCGGTCCGGTCATTGAATGGCTGGGAAATATCATGAAACAGCATCTGAATATTTTTGATGACTGAAATCATTGCTTTTCCGCGCTTTCTATACTACAATAGAACCACCAGATGATCTTTTTTCTAAAAGAAAAGCCTGCCTCCGGGACTCACATCTCTGTGGCAGGCTTTTCTTCCCTGAAAATAGCCGAAAAAAGACTCAAAAAGCAGAAAATCATTTATATTAAGGAGGTTTTTCCTATGAGCAACACCCCAAACCCTGTTTACGAAAAACTGATGAAATGCTACGAGAGCTTCCGCTCCCAGATCGATTTCCAGCCGGAAGTCGCACTGATTCTCGGTTCCGGCCTCGGTGATTTTGCGAATGATATCCGCGTTACCGCAACCCTCGATTACCATGATATCGAAGGCTTCCCGGTTTCCACTGTTCCGGGCCACGCGGGCCGTTTTATCTTCGGCTACGTCGGCGATGTGCCGGTTGTCTGCATGCAGGGCCGCGTTCATTATTATGAAGGCTATCCGATGACCGACGTCGTTCTCCCGACCCGCCTCATGAAGCTGATGGGCGCAAAAGCACTGTTCTTAACCAACGCCGCCGGCGGCATCAAACAGGGCACAAAGCCAGGCTCTCTGATGCTGTTAAACGGCCAGATCGCCTGCTTCGTTCCATCTCCGCTTATCGGACCGAACATCGACGAGCTCGGCACCCGTTTCCCGGATATGAGCCAGATCTACGACCTTGAATTCCAGAAAATCGCACGGAAAGCCGCAGCCAGCCTTGATATCGACCTGATGGAAGGCGTTTATCTGCAGCTCACCGGCCCGCAGTACGAGTCCCCGCAGGAAATCACCATGTGCCGCACCCTCGGCGCAGACGCGGTCGGCATGAGCACCGCCTGCGAAGCCATCGTTGCACGCCATATGGGCATGCGCGTTATCGGTATTTCCTGCATTACCAATCTTGCCGCCGGCATCTCCCCGCAGCCTCTGTGCCATGCGGAAGTTCAGGAGGCAGCTGACATGGTTGCACCGCAGTTCAAAAAACTCGTTGCCGCAACGATTCAGGGCATCGCAAAGACACTGTAAACACACAGCGGCCGGGGTCTGTTAAAAAAAACAGGCCCCGGCCGCTGAAAACAGCACGTAAAATAAAGGAGAGATCTTTTTTGAATACACGTTTTTACAACGCCAAAATTCTCGTACTCGACGCTGAAAACCATTTTTCCATCGCCGAAGACGAACTTCATGTCACCGGCGACACCATCACCTATATCGGACCTGGTAGAAAAGCAGATCCAGATGCCGCAGAGACCACTGTCTTCGACCGCGAAATTGACGCCCGCGGCAATCTCCTGATCCCGGGCTTTAAAAACGCACACACGCACACCCCGATGACCTTCCTCCGCTCCTACGCGGACGATCTCCCGCTCCACGAATGGCTCGAACGCCAGGTCTTCCCGAACGAGGCAAAGCTCGCCGGGGACGACGTTTACTGGCTCAATATCCTCGGCATCATGGAATATCTGACGAGCGGCATCACCTCCAATTTCGACATGTACATCCAGCAGAAAAACAGCATCGCTGCCACGGTCGACACCGGATTCCGCACCGTTCTTACCAGCGGTCTCAACAACTTCGTCGACAGCCCGGAAATTCTCGAAGAGATGTATAACTATGTCAACGAACTCTCCGACCGCACCTCGTATCTGCTCGGTTTCCACGCCGAATATACGACCGGCGGCCCGCTTCTTGAAGACGTTGCCAAACTCGCCGAAAAATACCATTCCCCTGTCTGGACACACAACGCCGAAACAAAAAGCGAAGTCGAGGGCTGTAAAGAGCGCTGGGGACTCACCCCGACACAGCTGATGGAACGCTTAGGCATGTTCCAGTACGGAGGCGGCGGCTACCACTGCATCTGGATGGAGGACCGCGATTTTGAGATCTTCCGTGACCGGAAACTGACGGCCGTTACCAATCCCTCCTCAAACCTGAAGCTCGCCTCCGGCATCTGCCCGCTGAAGCGTTTTTACGATAACGGCATCAACCTCGCCATCGGCACTGACGGGCCGGCCAGTAACAACTGCCTCGATATGTTCCGCGAAATGTTCCTGACCACCGGCCTTTCCAAAGTCCGCGAGATGGATGCCGCAGGAATCCCGGCCGACGCCATTCTCTACATGGCAACCGCAGGCGGCGCGCACGCCATGCAGCTTACTGACTGCGACCGTCTCGCTGCCGGCAAAAAGGCCGATCTCGTCATGATTGACCTCCATCAGCCGAACATGCAGCCGGAGAATAATCTGATCAAAAACCTCGTTTACAGCGGCAGCAAACAGAACGTAAAGCTTACCATGGTAAACGGTCAAATCCTCTACGAAAACGGCGAATTCCATATCGGCTTTGACCCGGAAGAAATTTATGCAAGATCCAACGCCATTATCCGAAGAATTTCCGGCTCGCATGCAGATAATTAGTGGATTTCACGCAGTTTTTCCTTTGCTTGACATACTTTTTTCTTCTATATTATAATGTAGCCATACACGCAAAAACGCTGTACCTCTTGAAAGGAGAATACTATTATGAAAAAGAAAGTAGTTAGCTTACTGCTTGCAGCCGCCATGACAACTGCTGCACTCGCAGGATGCGGTTCCTCCAACGGATCCTCTTCCTCCGACGCATCCACAGGCGCCGATTCCACCAGCGCAACTTCCGCTTCTGCTTCCACAGACGGAGAAAAAAAAGACGCCGCAGGTGAGAAAATTGCCATGATCACAGACTCCGGAGATATCACCGACGAATCCTTCAACCAGATCACCTGGGAAACTGTATGCGCCTACGGCGATGCAAACGGCGTAGAGTACGAGTACTACAAACCGGCAGAGGATACCGATGAAGAGCGTATCAACTCCATCGATCTTGCTGTTTCCGAGGGTGCTACCGTTGTTGTAATGCCAGGTTACCTGTTCGGACCTGCCATCGCTGAAGAGCAGGACACCTATCCGGATGTAACCTTCATCGCAGTCGATGTTACCGAAGGTGATATTGTAAAAAACGGCAAAGCTGTTGATCTCGGAAAGAACGTGTACATCTGCTCCTTCGAAGAAGAGCAGGCCGGCTACCTGGCTGGATACGCTGCAGTAAAAGACGGCTACACAAGTCTTGGTTTCCTCGGCGGTATCGCTGTTCCGGCCGTTATCCGTTTCGGTTACGGTTATGTACAGGGTATCAACGCTGCTGCTGAAGAAGACGGCGTAGATGTAAACGTAAAATATTACTATGGCGGCCAGTTCTACGGCGATGACTCCATCACCGCCCGTATGGAGGGCTGGTATGCAGACGGAACACAGGTTGTATTCGCCTGCGGCGGCGGTATCTGGACATCTGCTCTGGATGCAGCTGAGACACACGACGGAAAAGTTATTGGTGTAGACGTTGACCAGCGTTCCAAAATCGGCGAGCGCTGCCTGACTTCCGCTATGAAAGGTCTTCCAAGCGCCATCAACAACGCTCTGGATTCCTACTTCAGCGGAAACTTCTCTGAACTTGGCGGAACTGCTCAGCAGCTTGGACTGAAAGACGGAGATTACATCGGCCTTCCTACCGATTCCGAATCCTGGGGATTCACAACCTTCACACAGGATCAGTATGAAACTGTACTGGCTGGTATCCGCGATGGTTCCATCGAAATCTCCAGCGATACAGAAAATCAGCCGGAAGTAGGTTCTCACGTAACCGTTGATTACATCAGCTAATGTGCATACTGTTTCTGTAACAATATGCCTTTTGGGGAAGAGAATATTATTTCTCTTCCCCTTTTTTTCTGTCACACAAAATGCTATACTAGACATAATGAAAGCCCGCAGTTCTGCCCTGTTTTCCATGCCTTCGGCAGTCCTGCAAAACCACGCTTGAAAGGGAATATGTATATGGAAAATGAGTACATTATTGAGATGTTGAACATCACCAAAGAATTCCCGGGTATCAAGGCGAACGACAACATTACATTACAGCTCAAAAAAGGAGAAATCCATGCTCTGCTTGGAGAAAACGGTGCAGGAAAATCAACCCTGATGAGTATTCTTTTTGGTCTGTATCAGCCTACCTCCGGAATCATCAAGAAGAATGGGCAGGAAGTCCATATCAACACGCCGAACGACGCCAACGATCTCAACATCGGTATGGTGCACCAGCACTTTAAGCTGGTCGAATGTTTCTCGGTTCTCGACAACATCATCCTCGGCGTAGAGCCGACCAAAGGCCTTTTCCTCGAGAAAAAGAATGCCCGTGCAAAAGTCATGGAGCTGAGCGAGAAATACGGTCTGATGGTCGATCCGGACGCTCTGATCTCGGATATCACCGTCGGCATGCAGCAGCGTACCGAAATTCTGAAAATGCTCTACCGTGACAACGAAGTCCTGATCTTCGACGAGCCGACCGCGGTTCTGACGCCGCAGGAAATCGACGAGCTGATGAAGATCATGAAGAACCTCGCAAAAGAAGGAAAATCCATCCTCTTCATCACCCATAAACTCAACGAGATCATGGAAGTTGCCGACCGCTGTACGATTCTCCGCAAAGGAAAATACATCGGAACCGTCAACATCAGCGAAACTTCCAAAGAAGAGCTCTCCCGCATGATGGTCGGAAGAAACGTCAGCTTCTCCGTCAACAAAAAGCCGTCAAAACCGGGCGACACCGTTCTGAAAGTAGAGCACATGACCGTACCGAGCAAGGTGCACGGAAACAACGCCGTCAAAGATGTTTCCTTTAATGTAAGAAAAGGCGAGATTGTCTGCATTGCAGGTATCGATGGAAACGGCCAGTCCGAGTTCGTTCAGGGCCTCACGGGACTGGAAAAAGTATCCGGCGGTAAAATTCTGTTCAACGGACAGGACATCACGAAAGCTTCCATCCGCGACCGCTCCAAGATGGGCATGAGCCACATCCCGGAGGACCGCCATAAACACGGCCTCGTGCTGGATTACTCCATCGAGCAGAACGTGGTGCTGCAGCGTTACTGGCAGCCGGAATTTGAATCCTTCGGCTTTATCAAATCAAAAGCCGTGCGCGAATATGCCGAGCGCCTGATCGAGCAGTACGATGTCCGCAGCGGCCAGGGTCCTGTGACCATCACCCGCAGCATGTCCGGCGGAAACCAGCAGAAAGCGATCATCGCGCGTGAGATCGACAAAGATCCTGATCTTCTCGTTGCGGTACAGCCTACCCGTGGTCTTGATGTCGGAGCCATCGAATACATTCACAGCCAGCTCGTTGCACAGCGCGACAAGGGAAAAGCCGTTCTTCTGGTTTCTCTGGAACTGGATGAGGTTATGGATGTTTCCGACCGTATTCTTGTTATGTACGAAGGAGAGCTGGTCGGCCAGCTGGATCCGAAAACCGTTTCTGTCGAAGAACTCGGTCTCTACATGGCAGGTGCAAAACGGGATCCTGTTCCCGAAGAAGTATAAAAGAGAGGTAAGAAAAGCATGAACGAAAAAACGAAAAACGCTCTTCTGTCCATTGTCGCTTCTCTTGTATGTATTGTGATCGGTCTTCTTGTGGGATTTATCATTTTATACTGCATCAACGCGGAGAACGCAGTGGATGGATTTACACGAATCATCAAAGGCGGCTTTTACTTAAAGCCGAAAGGAATCGGAAGTGAAATCGCTCAGTCCGCTCCCCTGATTATGACCGGACTTTCGGTTGCATTTGCTTTTAAAACAGGTCTGTTCAACATCGGTGCTGCCGGACAGTACACCGTCGGTGTCTTCGGCGCCCTGTATTTTGCCATCATCCTCCACATGCCATGGTATGTATGCCTTCTGGCTGCTATGGTCTGCGGAGCCATCTGGGGAGCAGTTCCTGGTATCTTCAAAGCATACTTCAACGTAAATGAAGTTATTACTTCCATCATGTTCAACTGGATTGGTCTTTATCTTGTCAATGAGCTGATGTACAACACCATCCCGGGCATGTATGATCAGAAGACCACACGTACTTACAAATTAAGCTCCGCTTCTCCGAAATCCCTGATTCCGGACTGCGGCATGAACTCCATTTTCCGTACCAGTTCCACAACGATTGCGATTTTCATTGCGATTGCCATTGCGGTCATCATCTACATCGTTCTGAACAAAACAACCTTCGGCTATGAGCTGAAAGCCTGCGGGTTCAATAAGGATGCTGCCAAATACGCCGGCATCAATGAGAAGAGAAACGTTGTTCTCTCCATGACCATCGCAGGTGCGCTTGCCGGAATCGGTGCAGGCCTCTACTTCCTCTCCGGTGCATCCGAGTGGAACCCGCAGGTATCGACAGCACTCCCGGCCATCGGATTTAATGGTATCCCGGTTGCGCTTCTTGCACTTAGCAACCCGATCGGCGTTATCTTCGCTGCTCTCTTCGTTGCTCATATTTCGGTCGGCGGTGCTTACCTGCCTACGAAATATTATCAGCCGGAGATCGCGGACCTGATCGTTGCCGTTATCATTTACCTTTGCGCATTCGTTACCCTGTTCAAGGGCATCGTTGCAAACCTGTTCAAGAGCAAAAAAGAGCAGAAAGCAAATGCCAATGCAGACAACGGAAAGGAGGAGAAGAAATAATGTTCCTTTTAATTAAATTTACCTTACTGTACGCCGTTGTTCTGATGCTCGTTGCGATGGGCGGTATGTTCTCCGAACGAAGCGGTGTCATCAACATCGCGCTGGAAGGAATCATGGCGATCGGCGGCCTTGCCGGTGTCTTCGTCCTGGTTCTGTTCCCGGACCTCCCGGCTCCTGCACTTGTGGCACTTTCCATTCTGGCGAGCGCCGTATCCGGTATGATCTACTCTCTGCTGCTTGGCTTCTCCGCCATCACACTGAAAGCAGACCAGACGATCGGCGGAACCGCGCTGAACATGCTGGCTACTGCCATTGCCATCGTCCTGGTAAAAGCATTCAACAACGGCTCGGATGCCGGAAACGGTGCAGCTTCCGCAAAGCTGAACTACACCAACGCCGCTTTCATTTACAAGATCGGACCATTTACCGTGAACATCTTCCTGTTCATCGGCATCATCCTTCTGATCTGCAGCTACGTGTTCCTCTTCAAAACGAAATGGGGACTGCGCCTGCGTGCCTGCGGTGAGCATCCACAGGCAGCCGACTCTGTTGGTATCAACGTATACCAGTGGAGATACACCGGTGTTATCATCTCCGGTGCACTCGGCGGTATCGGCGGATTTGCCTACATCGTTCCGTCCGTTACCACCTGGAACTTCGAAGTCGGCGTAGCCGGTGCCGGATTCCTTGCCCTCGCTGTTATGATCTTCGGTCAGTGGAAACCGTTCCACATTGCCGGAGCAGCCGTATTCTTTGCGGTATTCCGTTCCCTGGCAAACATTGCGGACTCCACCGTCCTCTCCCATCTGGGACTGTCCAAGAACATTTACAACATGATGCCGTTTATCGCATCCATGATTATTCTCGCCTTCACATCCAAGAATTCCCAGGCTCCGAAAGCCGAAGGTATTCCATACGATAAGGGCGCAAGATAATATGTAACTATTCAGAGCCATGTGAAATGGAAGAAAAAATTGCGAATCATGCTTGCATGAATGAGCGGTTTTTTCTGGAATTTCATATGGCGAGCAGCCACATCGAGATGCAGCGCAGCGGAATCGAGATGTGGCTCTGAATAGTTACAATTTTTAAAGGCAGAGCCGTTAAATCCGAACTGTGTTTTTTCGGCTCTGCCTTTTCTCTATCATTCTAATTTATTTTTCATCAAAGAAAGGAAAAAATTATGCTGAACACCAAATTATTTGACCACACTATCTTAAAAGCAGACGCAACCGAAGCACAGGTTGCAAAGATCTGCGACGAGGCACTTGCACATGATTTTGCTTCTGTCTGCGTCAACCAGTACTACACCAAATTCGTTGCTGAAAAGCTCAAAGGATCTGACGTCAAAGTCTGCACCGTTGTCGGCTTCCCTCTGGGCATGTCCGATACCCGTGTAAAAGCGTTTGAGACCCGTGCGGCCATCGAAGACGGTGCACAGGAGGTTGATATGGTCATCAACGTCGGAGCCCTCAAAGACGGCAAATACGACTTCGTACGCTCCGATATCCAGACCTTAAAAGAAGTATGCGGCAAGGACATCGTTCTGAAAGTCATCATCGAGACCTGCCTTTTAACCGATGAAGAGAAAGTAAAAGCGTGCGAGCTCGCAAAAGAAGCCGGCGCTGACTTCGTAAAAACCTCCACCGGATTTTCTACCGGCGGTGCAAAAGCGGCTGATGTTGCCCTGATGAGAAAGACCGTAGGCCCGGATATGGGCGTAAAAGCTTCCGGCGGAATCCACAACGCAGACGAGGCACAGGCTATGGTAGATGCCGGCGCAAGCCGTCTCGGAACAAGCGCAACACTGGCTATCATCGGATAAAAAGGAGTTTCTTATGGATACGATACTGATAGGAATTGCCGGAGGAACCGGCAGTGGAAAAACGACACTGGCAGATAAGCTGGTAGAAAGTTTTGGACGCGATGAAGTGAGCATTCTGCGCCATGACAACTATTACAAACGCCATGACGATATTCCTTTTGAGGAGCGTGCCAAATTAAATTACGATCATCCCGATGCCTTTGATACCGACCTGTTATGCCAGCACATTCTCGAGCTGAAAGCGGAAAATCCATCGAGATGCCGGTTTACGATTATGCCATGCATAACCGCTCGGATAAAACGATTCTGGTCCATCCTGCCCCGGTTATCGTGCTCGAGGGCATTCTCCTCTTCGTTGAGAAGGATCTCTGCGATCTGATGGACATCAAAGTCTTTGTCGATACCGATGCGGACGTGCGGATTCTCCGCCGGATCCTGCGCGATGTAAAAGAGCGCGGCCGTTCCCTGGACAGCGTTGTAACGCAGTACCTGACGACCGTAAAACCGATGCACGAGCAGTTCGTAGAGCCGAGCAAGCGCCGTGCCGACGTGATCATCCCGGAGGGCGGACAGAACACCGTTGCTCTTGAAATGCTGATCGAGCGGGTGCGTAAGCATCTGAATCTGGTGCAGAACCAGTAAACATCCGTTTATCGCTATAAAAATCTGCAAAAAAAGAACGAGGACTGAATTTTCTCTTTTTCCGTCCTCGCTCTTTTTATTTTTCCCTTACAGATGTTCCAGCATTCCCTGCAGCCAGATCTGGCCTTTGAAACGTCTTCCCACTTCCGGTACTCCAAATAAATCCTTTTCGTTGATACAGATGTCTATCGGCACATCGTTGCAGACGAGGCCGAGCTCATACACCTGCTCGCCCGTTACCGCGTTCTTCGTTGTATTCATCTCCGTAATTTCACCCATCACGCTGTACTGGTCACATTCGAGACCGCTTGGCATGAAAAAGCTATCTACAATAGAAAAGACATCTTCCTTCGTCAGACGCTGGGAAATCATGGCATATGTGTCAATATCATCCATGGTGAGACTTTCCATCGCATCCTCATCCCCGTTTCTGGCAGCCGAGATCAGTGAATTCTTCTGCTGCGTGCTGCGGCGCTCCTTCTCGACCTGTTCCGGGTCTTTCTGGATCGGAAGCAAAATTGTTCCTTCCGCTGCAAGACCGGAGACAGAAAGCGGGAGCGGAAGCGGCTGCAGCGCATTTTTCTGTTTCATCTCAAGATATTCCGCTGCATGCGTCAGATAAAAGATCATCGTGATGCCAAGCCGCATATCGTCGCAGGCGCCTGCAAACGATTCCTTATCGACGTGGCGCTCCACCGATACCTCCTCGTAGGAGCTGATCTGCCCGCCCTCGAAATAGGGATAATAATATTCCATCTGGAAACGGTTGTTCTCATCAATTTCCCCACAGACCGTGATACCACAGTCATACGCATATTCTTTCGAAAATTCAGCAAAAAGGTGGTGTTCTTCTGTTTCCACAATCTTTTTACGGTCGTAGTTTTCTACTACATCACGAAGAATCTCCTGGAGTTCCTTCGTCGTCTTGATCTTTGAAAATCCAATAGTTTTCAGGTAAGCGTGCATAAGAACACCTCCTCTCATTCCTTTGTATTTCTTATGCGATTAGTGTTTCGGAACCAGTTTTTCTTTTCCGCCCATGTACATACGAAGAACTTCCGGAATGCTTACGGTTCCGTCTGCATTCAGGTTGTTCTCCAGGAATGCGATCAGCATACGCGGCGGAGCAACTACGGTGTTGTTCAGGGTATGTGCCAGGTATTTCTTTCCGTCCTCGCCGTTGACACGGATTTTCAGACGTCTTGCCTGTGCATCACCAAGGTTGGAGCAGCTTCCTACCTCGAAGTATTTCTTCTGACGCGGAGACCATGCCTCAACATCGACAGATTTTACTTTCAGGTCAGCCAGGTCACCGGAGCAGCACTCCAGAGTACGAACCGGGATATCCATGGAGCGGAACAGGTCTACGGTGTTCTTCCACAGTTTGTCATACCACATCATGCTGTCTTCCGGTTTGCAGACAACAACCATCTCCTGTTTCTCGAACTGATGGATACGATAAACACCACGCTCCTCGATGCCGTGTGCTCCTTTTTCTTTACGGAAGCACGGAGAGTAGCTGGTCAGGGTCAGAGGCAGTTTCTCCTCCGGGATGATGCTGTCGATGAATTTACCGATCATGGAGTGCTCGCTGGTTCCGATCAGGTACAGATCCTCGCCCTCGATTTTGTACATCATGGACTCCATCTCAGCGAAGCTCATAACACCGTTTACGACGTTGCCGTGGATCATGAAAGGCGGTACGCAGTAGGTAAATCCGCGGTCGATCATGAAATCTCTTGCATAAGAAAGGATGGCAGAGTGGAGGCGTGCAATGTCGCCCATCAGATAATAGAATCCGTTTCCTGCAACTTCTCTTGCTGCATCCAGATCGATTCCGTCGAAGGACTCCATAATGTCGGTGTGATACGGGATTTCAAAATCCGGTACAACCGGCTCGCCGAAGCGCTCTGCTTCTACGTTCTCACTGTCATCTTTTCCGATCGGTACGGAAGGATCGATGATGTTCGGGATCACCATCATGATCTTCTTGATTTCTTCTTCTACTTCTTTTTCTCTTGCAGAAAGAGCCTCGATGCGGGAACCGTCAACAGCTACCTGTTTCTTTACTTCCTCAGCCTCTTCTCTCTTGCCCTGGCCCATCAGTGCGCCGATCTGTTTGGAGATTTTGTTTCTTTTTGCACGAAGTGCTTCTACTTCCTGTTTGATGTCACGGTTTTCTTTGTCCAGCTCGATGACTTTATCAACCAGCTCCAGTTTCTGATCCTGGAATTTATTTCGGATATTCTGTTTTACAACTTCCGGGTTTTCTCTTAAAAACTTAATGTCTAACATAATTTCCTCCTAGTAGATCTTATCCCCTCATTTTGGCGGGATTCTTTTTGTTCTTTCCAGCCCGGAACCACTGCCGTTTTTCCAGCATTTATGCGGGTTTGGCGCGTTCCAGTACCATCATATAACAGTATATGCATTTTTTCAAGCGTTCTTTCATGCTGTTTTTCTGCGGTCCGCTTTTACATCAGATCGATCGAATTCATCGTAATTGCCTGGCGCAGCGCGTCGATTTCCTCGGTGCTCAGCATGATATAGGACTCGCCTTTTACGATCTCTTTCAGATATAAAAAGCAGTTGTCACGGCTGTGGATTGCATTCAGGATAAAACCTGTGTTTTCTTTGTCGAGCATTGCCAGCGCAAAACTCATCTTTCCGCCCACATCGTCAAACGCATCATATTTTACGATTCCGTATTTGTTCAGCGTCATGCCCTGGATCTTTTTCAGATCCGCAAGATTTTTTTTCGTCAGCTCATTCTGCTTGTTCAGTTTGTCAATTTCCTTGAACCGCTGATGAAACAGCTTTTCGAGTGACTGGGCGTCTTTTCCCTTCATAAAGCTTCTGTACTTCTGGTTCAGTCTGCTCAGACGCAGCGACATGCTGACCGTCATAATCATCATCACGATAATCAGTACAATCAGAAGAAGTACAACAACGCCAAGGTCAATTCCTACCTTACTAAATAAATCGCTCATTATTCTACCTCTTACTGTATTGATTCAAACAGATCCATGATTCTCTCGAGCTCTTCCTGGGAATAATACTCGATCTCGATCTTTCCTTTGTGCTTTGCCCCGCGGTGAATGGAAACCTTCGTACCAATGATACTCTTAATTTTCTCTTCCAGACTTTCGTAGATGGCTTCCTCTTCCAGATTGACTTTCTTTTCTTTCTTCACCTTCGGATTCAGGATCTCTTTGACCAGGCGCTCGGTCTCACGGACACTGAGCTTTTCATCGAAGATTTTCATTGCCGTATTGTACTGGAGTTCTTTATTCTCCAGCGCCAGCAGCGTACGCACATGACCGGTTGTCAGCATTTCATCGACAACCATCTGCTGTACCCTGTCATCCAGTTTCAGGAGACGCATCGAGTTTGTAACCGCCGTTCTGCTCTTGGAAACGCGCTCTGCGATTTCATCCTGGCGGAGATGGAACTCTTCCATCAGGCGTTTGTATGCGTGTGCCTCCTCAATCGGGTTCAGAGATTCTCTCTGAATATTTTCAATCAGGGAAATCTCGACAACTTCCTGCTCGGTAAAATCTTTGATGATGACCGGTACTTCTTTGATTCCGGCAAGCTTTGCAGCCCTCCATCTCCGTTCCCCTGCGATGATCTCATAATAATCATCTTTTTTCTGCACCAGAATCGGCTGCAGAACTCCGAACTGTTTGATGGATTCCGAAAGTTCGATCAGGCCGTCCTCGTCAAAGGATTTTCGCGGCTGTTCGCGGTTCGGTTCAATTTCGGAGATTTTCAGTTTCATCTCAACTGGTTTTTCGACTACTTTTTCAACAACCTTCTCGACTACTTTGACCTCCGGTTTTGCCGGTTTCTCTTTTGCTTCTGCTTTGGCCGAATGTCCCGGTGAAATCAGGGAATCCAGGCCCTTGCCTAATCCTCCTCTTCTCGCTGCCATTACTCTTCATCCCCCCTGTGAATCACTTCGTCTGCCAGGAGACGGTAGCTCTCTGCACCGGTGGACCGCTTGTCGTAATAGTTGATCGGCATACCGTAGCTCGGTGCCTCCGCAAGGCGGACATTTCTCGGAATAATGGTTTTGTAGATATTCTGATCCAGGCTGTCTTTTACGTTTTCTACTACCTGCAGAGAAAGATTCGTTCTCGCATCGTACATGGTAAAGACAACGCCTTCCATCTCCAGTTCCGGATTCAGACGCTCCTGCACCAGCTCAATCGTGTGCATAAGCTGGGATAAGCCCTCCAGTGCGTAATATTCACACTGAATCGGCACCAGAACGGTGTCCGCGGTGGTCATCGCGTTGATTGTCAGCATATTTAAGGATGGCGGACAGTCAATAATAATGAAGTCGTACTGATCGCGGACCTGATCAATTGCGTTTTTCAGGATGAATTCTTTGTCTTCCACCCCGATCAGCTCGATCTCCGCTCCGGCCAGATTGACATTGGAAGGGATAAGGGAAAGATTATCAAAATTCAGAGGAATGATGCAGTCCTCCAGTTTTGACTCTCCAAGAAGCAGCTCATAGATGGTATTTTCCACTTCATTTTTCTCTACTCCCATTCCGCTGGTGGTATTTCCCTGCGGGTCCATATCAATGGTCAGAACTTTTTGTCCCATTTCTCCTAAACAGGAAGAAAGGTTAATTGCGGTGGTAGATTTACCTACGCCGCCTTTCTGGTTTGCAATTGCAATTGTTCTTCCCAAAATATGTATTGCCTCCTTTCATCTTTTTGTTTTCCATTTGCAGTTTTTCCTTTTTACAGGAAATGACCTGCCGGCACTTCTTTCAAAAAAATGATTCATGCGGCAGGTGTTTTGGCATATAGATAGGAAAAATCTCCTTTTCTATGCCAGTCTATCTGAGGAATTCTTCAGATTCTATCTCAAAATTGCCCCAATTTGGGACAAAGATATTTTATCATACTACGCCGGATTTTACTACTGGAAATGTTTCACGTGAAACATTTTCTGCATTTTTGCATGATTAGGCGGTGTGAAACATAAGAAAATTGGAGATTTTTGGCGATGTTTCACGTGAAACATTTTGAAAAGCACTGTTTTACAATAATTTTTCTCGGTTTTTACGCTGTTTAAAGGCTTTTTGGAATTTTTTCAGCGATGATTTTGCATTTTTTGATGGTTTCCAAGTAATTCTGCAATGTCAGAACATTTTTTTCTGTTTCACACAGTTTTTATAAAATGTTTCACGTGAAACATTTTAATTTTTGACGTTTTTGAGGTATAAATATACTGGAAACGTTATTTTAATCGTGTGATGCTCTTTTTCAAGGAAATCTCAGGTGATTAGGAAGAAAAAATCAACTTATCAGGATATTATTGATACATAGATTAGGAATCAAAACTGTTTATGGTTGTTCGGTGATCGTAAATGTCTCTTTTGTATATAAAATGTATTTTTATTCACCAGGGCTCTGTTTTTTCATCGTTCTTCCTCGCTTTTTTCAAATTTTCAGCATTTTTCTCTTTATTTTCATCAGTAAGAGGCATAATCCGTGAGACATCCTCTTTTTCATTTTTTCTCCAGTTTTTCTCTTTCCGGGCGGTTTTTCTTTGATTTTTTTTATTTTACAGGCCAAGCTGCACATTTTCTGTTTTTTATCGATTTATTTGATTTCACTATAATTTTTCTGTTTTTATGGTTTTAATATTTTTCTCTCGCTGCCACGTTTTTTATCCTCTTTTCCATCTTTCTGGCTTACCTTTCTCTTTTTTTTGTAAACAATCTCACTTTTTCTCTTTTATCAACATTTTTTATTCCTTCTCTCCGTTTTTTATCCCTCATCGCCATTTCACACCATTTTCTTGTCTTTCACTGCCTCTCCCTCCCGTTTTTATTCTTTTCGCCCATGTCTATACTACATTTTCCCCTTTTCAGTCGTTTTTTGCCTTTTCTCAACTCATTTTTATCTTTTTTTGCTTTTTCGCCTCTTCCATCGTTTTATACCCTCTTTTTGCCATTTTTTAGATCGTCCTTCATTTTTTCGTTTCTACTTATGTCACTTTCCCCGTCTCATTTTTCACGTTTCACGTCTCTCAAAATGTTTCACGTGAAACATCGTTTTTTACGATTTTCGGTCTTCGGCGATCAGTGAGAAGCGATTTGCTTCCCGGCTTTCCGAAAATCACTCTCATTTTTCACCTCTCTTATTTTTAAAATAATCGTATTTTCTATTCTATTTTTGATTTTCTCCGTCTTTTCTACATTTTTCCTGTATTTTCGCGTGTTTCACGTAGTTTTTCGTCTCTGTTTTCTCTCTTTTATTAAATTATTTAATTATATTTTTATATTTTCGTATGAATTGAACTTTTACATTCGTTTTTTCGGATTTTCCAAACCATTTACTAAACGCATTTTGGGACCATTTTTTCATGGATTTTTACCAATCTGGAAGGATTTTATCCCATAGTGCCGTTTTCATGCTTTTATGTGTATTATTGCATCATTTTTTTCTCTGTTTTTGCAGTTATGTAAACCATTTAAATATGCCATTCGCCAGTAGTTGACATAACGTAGTTCTCCTGGAATTGTCTACGCTTTTCGTCAAATTGCGCCTTATTTTCGTCTCTTTTTCTCATTTTTCCCTTAATTTTTGCATTGTATCTTTCCCTTTTTTCGCTTATAATAAGCTCAACACAACGTTTCGAACCGATTCCTCCCCTCCGGGAGACCCCTGAAAGGAGTTTTATCATATGAAACACAGCAAAAAACTGGTCACCTTGAGTGTCCTCACTACGATGTCCGGCGCAGCGATTTACTTTCTGAATAAAACGCTCGATACCGCCGCCGTAAGGAAAAACCTGCTCGCCTCGGCTGAAAAAGAGATCTTTTCCTGGCAGTTCGGCGATATTTTTTACACAAAAAAAGGCACCGGAACCCCGATGCTCTTACTTCATGACTTACATTGTGCCTCCAGCGGCCGCGAATGGCAGTATATTGAGGATACTCTCGCAAAGGATCACACCGTCTACACACTCGATCTTCTCGGCTGCGGCCGTTCCGACAAGCCGGCGATCACGTACACGAACTTTTTATACGTACAGCTCATCGTCACCTTCATCAAGCAGGTCATCGGATGTCCAACCGACGTAATTGCATCCGGTTTATCCGGTTCTTTCGTCGTAACCGCCTGCAATACAGCCCCGAAATGCTTTGGCCGAATCATGATGATCAACCCGACCGACCTTGCCAAGCTCAACAAAATCCCGGATAAACGCAGCCGCTTCCTGAAACGCATGATCGAGCTCCCGCTCGTCGGAACGCTGCTGTACCACACGCTCACCGGCCGATCCAACATCGAGCTTTTATTCACCGAGAGCTACTACCACAACCCGTTCCACCGCTCGCCGGAGGACGTAGACGCCTTCTATGAGTCAGCCCACCTCCAGAGCAGTGCCGGAAAGTACCTTTTTGCAAGCCTTGCGGGCAATTACGTGAACCTCAACATCGGCCACGCCTTAAAGCACATTGACAACAGCATCTTCCTCATCGGCGGCGAGGAAGAGCCGGGCATCGCAGAAACCTTTGCGCTGTACACGGCACTCAACACTTCCATCGAAACCCAGATCCTGCCAAAAACAAAGCACATGCCGCAGATGGAGGCCCCACAGGCCCTCTTAGACCAGATCCAGATCTTCTTCGCACCGGTACAGTAATACCCCCTTCTGCTCCCGGCCTCGAGCGAAAAAATGAGACAAAAAAAACGGAGGATTTACTGATTTTTTCACTCTCAGTAAATCCTCCGTTTTCAATTTTAACCAGATTTTAATGACTCTTTATTCCGCTGATTCTGACGTGCTGTCTGAAGAACTGTCATCTTCCGTCTTTGCCTCAAGCAGTTTCCCGTAATTTTCCAGCATGGTCTTCACGTTATTTTTATTCACAAGAGACGGAACTCCGTCCTCATCTACCGTGTAATAGAAGCTCGAATCATACGGGCTGTAAGCGAATGTCAGGTCGCCGTCTGTCATATGGAAGACAGCGGTAAACTCGGCATCCTTGGCCTGTACGAGGCTCTCATCCTTCGTCTGCGCCTTCAAGCCAATGAGTGAAGAATAGAATGTGGTAAACGTTGATTTATCAATCGTTTCATCGCCGCAGGTGTAACTGATTTCCTGTGTTGTGGAATCGCTGTCGTCATCCTTTTTCTCTTCCACATGGCGTACATACGTCTTCGTCTCGCCGTTATACGTAATATCAAGGCTCGTCAGATCCGATACATTTTCCATGCCGATATACATGTTCCAGAAATCAGATGCCTTCTTTCCGGTGAAGGTTTCAACGTTCGAAGCCGTCATCAGATGAACTTCATTCGAGCCGTCCAGCTTCACGTAGTAAGAACCGCCGTCCTCATTTGCATTGCCGACATACAATACCAGATCTTTCTCCACCGTAACGGTTGTCGTTTCGGAAGAAGAGCTCGTTGCAGTGCTGTCGCTTGATGCAGAATCTGTTGTGGAATCCGAAGAAGTATCTGCCGTTGTTGTATCGTCAGCCTCAACCTCCTGCTCTTCCGTGTAATGCACGCGAATCGTCGTCTTTGGCTGATCCAGTCCGTACTGGGAAAGATCCGATGCGTTGTACGTAACAAGATCTCCAAAGCTAAGAGATGCCACTGCACTTGTCATGGTGCCGATCGAATCCGCATCACCGCCATGTGCCGCTCCATCTGCGTCCACAACCTGCCATTCATCCGTCTGGAGTGCCGAATCAGCAGCGCTTACTTCTTTTGTCAGCGTATATCCGTTCTCACCCTCCACCTGCAGCTTCGTAATGTTTTCCGCCGTCACAGATGGCATGGATTCCGTTGTCGCCCACTCCATCATATCGGACGGGAACATCGTTCCAAGCGATGTGCTTACCAGATAAACCTTACTCGTATCATCGTTCAGATAAATATAGTATCTGCCCGAGCTGTTCTTATCTCCGACATGAATCGTCGTTTTCTCGTCTCCCGCAGTCACTACAACCTCCTGAGACGGCGTCTCGAGCCCAAAATCGGCCATAGAATCGATTTCATCGCCTTCAATGACTCTTTCTGCTGTCATGCTGCTAAGAGAGCTTAAAACGCTCGTTATCTTGCCCTCATCCAATGGGAATCCATCCTCCTGATCGTATGTCCAGATATCGGTATCATCGTCTCCTGCTGTTTTCGTAAAGGACACCGTCTCTCCGTTGATCTGGAACGAAAGTGCTGTTACATCATCTTTTGAAAAATCAACCACTTTTTCGGCGTCTGCACCAGAATCCGAACTGCCGCTGTCCGCATCGGCGGTGCTGTTTTTCTTTGTCAGCACCACCAGTACGGCAAGAAGCAGTACCAAAAGGATCAGGCAGGCCGCCATCTTTCCTTTTTTCTTCATCACTGTTTTCTCCTCTTCATCCAGATCATCACGCCAATCACAACAAGTACCAGCGGAATTCCCGCAATGGTAATAATAGACCAGGTGTTAACTGCCCCCTGTGTAAATACCAGGTTTGTATAGCTTGTGCTCTTGCTTGGAATAACAACGGTCTGCTCCACATCACACATGGAGGTCAGTGCAGTCGCTGCCAGCTTTGAGTTCGCACCGCTGATTGCCTGGTCAATCTGGCTGCTCAGCATCGATGCACTCGAGAAATAAATGATCTGTGTCTCTTTATCATCTACGGTCTCTGTGATGGAAACGCCAAGGTCAAATGCGCCCGTCTCACTGTCCGCGCTCTTCGACCAGGTGCTGTTCTCCGGATCATTTTCAATATAAGCGTCCTCGGTGGTCGTCAGAAGGCTCTTGATCGTAATGGTATCACGATAAGAATCGAGCTTCTGAATTGCCTGTGCAACCGGCATCAGAATGTAATTACTCTTTACTTCGGTTGTAATGTCATCACTCTGAATGTTCGGCAGCAGATAATACGGCATCTGCGGATAATAATGCTGGGAATCGGTCTCCACAACAATTCCTCTGGAGCGTTTCACGCCGTAATTTTCCAGAATGGAATCCAGATTTGGCATATCCGTTCCGGTATAGCTGGTGAACATCAGAAGTTTTCCGCCGTTTTCCAGGTAGGTAATGACTTTATTTGCCTCATCCTCGGAGAAATCGGTGGTCGGGGACATGATCACAAGCTCCTCGGCATCCTCCGGGATATCGTCTGTCATCAGGGCAAGATTACTGATTTCCACATTGTTTTTGTTAATGGCATCACTAAAGTTTGTAGAGAGATCACTCTCGGAAGCCTCGCCGTGGCCGGTTACCCAGTAAACCTTCGGGTTGTTTTCACTCGTCACATACGTGATGGCGCTGGTAATCTGACCCTCGCCGTCAAAGCCGGTTGTCTGTGTCTGATAGGTCTGATAGTTTGTGGAAGTCTCCCACATATCACTGTTGCTGACCACCTTGCTCTTATCGCCGCATACGACAATTACACTGTTTGCAGCTACCGTCTGATCGGTATACTGACTCGTAAATTTCGGATACAGATCCGGGTCTTTTGTCTCTACTTTGATATGGTCAGAAAGCTCATCGTAGTGCTCCAGCAGCTTCTCGATGGTGTCATCCTCACTGCCCTTCTGCACAATATAATACAGGGTAACGTCTTGATCGAGATCCTTTAATGCCGTTTTCGTCTCATCTGTAATGGAGTACATTTTCTGCGTACTCAGGTCAATCTGTGTTTTGCTGGTCGGAATCTGCGCCACAATCAGGTTAATAACCACAATCACAGCCAGAACAATCACCGTCATAATCGAAGAATAAGAGCCCTGTTTCAGATGCTTTTTCTGCTCCTCGCCGGTAAACACTTCCTTCAGATGTTCTTTGGAGAACGTCTTTTTCAGCTTTTCTTTAATATTAAAATTCATTTTATGCTGTTTCTTTTCTTTCTTTTCGCTGCTCATCGTCTCCACCTCCTAATTCCAGCGTTTCTTCTGCAGGGACTGCATTGCAAGGAAAGTGCAGATTGCAATGACGGACAGGTAGTAAACAACACCGCCGATGTCCAGAATACCGTTCACAAAGTTATCCATATGGCCTGCCATGTTGAATACACCGAGCAGATCCTGGATTTTGCCCTCGAGAAGGGTGGATTTTGTGAAGTAAACTGCCGTCAGCGCGCCTTCGCCGATCACGGCAATCACACCTGTAATGATCGGGTTTTTAATCATACTGCCGATCCAGAGGCATACCAGTGCAATGATGATAAAGAAAGCAAAGAAAGAGCTTCCGGCTCCTTCCGGGAAGAAGTTTGCGATACCGCTCTCCACGTAGCACAGGAACAGGATCACAAAGCCGACAACGGCTGCGATGACCTGGCTCTCGGTGATGGAGGAAACGAACACACCGACCGAAATATAGGCTGCTCCCAGCAGGAAATAGCCAAGGATCGAAGTGTAGGATACAGCGTAGGAAACTGTTCCGTGGGTTCCAAGAAGCAGCGGATACAGGCACATAATCAGCACTGGAATCACATAAATGGTGAGAAGTGCCAGATATTTTCCAAGGATAATATCGGAAATTTTTACCGGTGCGGTAAGGAGCAGCTGATCCGTCTTATTTTTCTGCTCCTCCGACAGGACACGCATTGTCAGAACCGGTACTGCGATCAGCAGAATAAATGCGGAATTCTGCAGCGCGTATCCGATCTCCGGGTAACCCTGCTGCAGGTTGATGGCCGTAAAATACAGGCCGAACAGCGCCAGAGTAAACGCCATAAACAGATATCCGATCATGCTTGTCAGATAGCTTTTTAACTCTTTTTTATAAATCGCCGTCATTGTGCGTCTCCCTCCTCCTGTTTTGTTTCAGCGGCTGATTCCGCTGCATCTGTGCTTTTTTCTTCAGACGTTTCCCCGACAGCCGTTTTGTCTGCTTCTGGTTCACATTCTTTTTCACATTCTTTTTGTTTCAGCTGTTCTTTCTCTGCTTTTTTCAGCTTTCTTGCAGCCTTTCCGGAATCATCGGTCAGCTCCAGGAAGACGTCTTCCAGAGACATCGAGGAGGAAGTCAGCTCGAGGATCGGACAGTTGGCCTTTGCCAGTGCATAGAACAGCTCCTCGCGGATATCCCTATCCTTTTCCGTGGTAATTTTTACCTTAATCTGCTCCTCATTCGGCGTATTTTCATATTGGATCTCTTTTGCATCGAGCGCATTAAGCGCCGGAACCAGCTGCTTCCTCGTTCCGTGAACGGTACATGTAACCGTGTTTGATCCAAGCATCAGTTTACTTAAGTTTTCCGGGGTGTCGCTCGCAACAAGCTGTCCCTTTGCAATAATCATGACGTAATCGCAGACAGCGCTGACCTCGGAGAGGATGTGGGAACTTAAGATAACGGTATGTTTTTTACCCAGTGATTTGATCAGGTCGCGGATCTCAATGATCTGCTTGGGATCCAGGCCTACCGTCGGCTCATCGAGGATGATGATCGGCGGATAACCGAGCACTGCCTGTGCCAGTCCGACCCTCTGTCGGTATCCTTTCGACAGGTTCTTGATCAGACGGTTCTGCATATCGGTGATCTTCACCAGATTCATGACCTCAAGAATCTGTTTCTTTCTCTGATCCTTTGGAATTTTCTTTAATTCCGCCACGAATTTCAGATATTCCAGAACGGTCATGTCCGTGTAGACCGGCGGCAGCTCCGGCAGATAGCCGATGCATTTCTTTGCCTCCTCCGGCTCCTCCAGGATATTGTGGCCGTTGATCAGCACTTCGCCCTCCGTAGATGCCAGATAGCCGGTGATGATGTTCATGGTCGTTGATTTTCCGGCACCGTTTGGGCCAAGGAAACCATAGATTTGGCCTTCTTCTACGGTAAAACTCAGGTTTTTGACAGCTACGTGGTCGCCATAGCGTTTCACCAGGTTTTTAACCTCTATCAATGTTCCTTCCTCCTTGTTTCTTAAAGCAGTCCCAGCCCGCCCTTGGGGGTGAAAGAGCCGGAGATGCTCTCATTTTCTAAAGACACTTTATCTTATTCTGAAAATGTGATAATTTGCTGGAAAATTTGTGAAAAAACAGTGAAGCCATGGAGCAGTTTGTTTGTTTTTCGACGAAAAATCAATTTCTTTTACCATAAGAATCATGTATACTATAACGTATCCGCGGACGGACGCTTTTCCATTTTTGTTCCTCCGCGAAACATTACGCCGGACTTTTTCCCGTCCGGGACTGGAGATTTTAGGAGACTCTATGAATAAAAAAGACTACTACTGGGCCAAGTATATGCTGATTTTCGGCTTTTTCTGCATCTCTTTTGGCACCTCGATTTTCCTGAAAACCGAACACGCCCCCGATGAGGCGATGCGGATGCTGATTCCGGAATACATCGTCTCACACCACACACTGCCGAACGGCATGGAAGAATCGGTGCGCCATCCGCTGTGGGGATTCTCCTATGCGCTGTATCCGTATCTGACCGCGATCATCAGCTCCGTGTTTATGGCCATTACATCGCTGTTTACGAAAAGTGCAGCGGCTCTTTTAACTGCCGCCCGCCTCACCAGCGTCCTTTCCGGCACCGGCACACTGATCGTTGTGTTTCTGATCGGCGAAGAGCTCTTTGAACGCCGCGAATCCGCACTGCTCGGCGGTATTTTCGTCGGTTTTCTGCCGCAGTTTGTGTTCCTCTCCTGCTATGTGAACAACGACTCGTTCGCCGTTTTCACGGTCGCACTGATCATCTATTTCTGGATTCGCGGCATGAAAAGCGCATTCTGCAAAAAAGACTGTATCGGCCTTGGAGCAGGCTGCGGACTCTGCGCGCTGTCGTACTACAACGCCTACGCGTATCTGCTCTGCAGCATTCTTCTATTCTTCGCGCTGATGATACATTTCAGGAAACCAGCAAAGGAGATCTTCGCCAAAGCTCTTCTGGTCTTTGCCATCGCCTTCCTGATCGGCGGCTGGTTCTTCATCCGCAATGCCGTCATCCACGACGGAGACCTGCTCGGCATGCGCACCACAAATGAATCCGCATCGCTGTATGCCACTGAGGAGTACAAACCGAAAAACCGCCAGACACCGGCATCCGAAGGCTGGAGCTTTAAGCAGACGTATTTACAGACCCCGGAGGGACGCACCTCCAACTGGCTGTTCTCCACCGTCAGCAGCTTCATCGGCTCGTTCTCCTACATGACCGTCCATCTTCCGATGGTGCTTTACCTGCTGTACGGTGCGCTGATGGCGTTCGGATTCCTGCTGTTTCTGTTTCTTGCCATGATCCCGCACTGGCTCCGCAAAAAGCCGCAGCTTCTCCTCTTTGTGATGCTGCTCCTCGCCTGCCTGATCACGCTGTTCATGGACATGTACAACACGTATTTCAGCGACTACCAGTCGCAGGGCCGCTACCTGATGCCGGCGCTTGTCCCGCTGATGGTCTGGATCGATGACGGCTATTCTTCACTCACTGCAAAACTTCCCGCTGAGTGGAAACGCGCCTCCTGCCATCTGACACTCCTGCCGGGAGCAGTCTGGCTTGTACTGTTTCTCATCAGCTACATCGGATTTCTGATTCCGGGCTGCTGTGGATAACGAAGAAACAGGTGCTATCTCTTTTTCTCAGATAGCACCTGTTTCTTCGTTACAAGCTTTTAGTTTTTAGATATGTTTCATCCGGTCTTTCCTTTCACTTTCTTTGTTTCCTTTTAATTGCTAAAATAGCTATAACACCAATTGCCAGAATCCCAATTCCTAAAATAATTACCAACATCTTATTTTGATGTTTCACCGGCTGATCTGCAACATCAAGGACAATATTGGTTTCTCCTTGTGCATCGTCAGTTTCGATATAAGACGAATCAGCAACTGTGGAACAGTAAATCTCCAGTGTCTGGCTGATCGGAATATTTTGTTTTCGTAATTCTACACCATAACTGGATATGACCTTTATTTGCTTTTTTATACTTGATTTAATACATTCTTTTTTTGTTACACAATGCCCTACAATTTATTTTTTTCTTTTCCTCAAATATACTAATATTCCAGCAAAAACTAAAATGCTTAATATTACTAACATAATCTCTTTTCTTAGACTCTCCTCTATCAATGTATAAACGCTAAAATGTGATGTTTCAAATATAAATTCTCCATTTTTTATTTTCACATCCATTTCTGTTAAGGATCCATCCGCTTCCACCCTGTAAATTTTTGTTTTTCCAAGATAGGCAAAAAGCTTCATTTTTTCTGGAATTGGAATATATACCTGCACATTTTGTTCTGGCTGTATTTCTTCTCCGCTTTCCATAAGTGAAATATTGTATGTGTAAGATGTTCGATCTTTAATCGCATTGTAAGCCGCTAAATTTGTTTTCTTTAGTTCCTCCAATTTTTCAGAATCCAACTCCACTTTAAAAACGCTCAACGATGTTTCATCTGAAAATCCATTTTTGCTCTCCACCCTGATCTGCTGCGATGCCCGAAATCCTTTTTGATTTTGAATATAAACAGAACCCACGCCCTGCGACCTGATAAAATTCATATGCTGCAAAAATTCATTTTCAACTTTTCCCATAACAAATATTGCATCTAAAGCTTTTCCTGCCGGACCAGATACAAAATGAAATATTTTTTCGCCAATACTCACACCGAAATCTTTAGCTGTATCCTCAATGACCTCCATCAAATCAAATTCATTTAAATTTTTTATAATGGTTTCGCTAAATGAACCCAACGATTCTGTCGAAAAAAATACTTTATCTGAAACACCTTTACATAAATTTTGCGGAAGCTCGCTTCCATCTTCAATTAAAGTCACAAATGTTTTACTTTCCAGCAGTTTTTTAGTCAATGCTTTGCTAAATACTTCACTGTCCACATCAAAATTTTTGATCGTCTTTGCCAGTTTGCCAATGCCAATCAGGAGATCCGCTGAATTTATAATATTGACCACTGCCGAATCCTGTGGATCATTGCTGATTTTAATATACCCATCTTTTGGTATTTCTATCTTGACTGACGTCTTTTTTGAAAATCCACTTTTCTGTCGATAACTTCCTATTGTTCCATCTTTCAAATCAGAAATCAATCCACTTGTGTTATCCCACAATGCACCTTTCATACTCGTATTACTGGAACTCATCTTTTTAATCAAAATCACATCTTTTAAACGTCCATTTTCATCATACGTCTCTACACTTCCATATATGTAACTGCTGTTGTATACATCAAACGATACACTTGCTGTCCTATTATCTTTATTTATTTCATATGCATAATTGTCAATATATAAACCATTCATATTATAAATATTGGTAGCATATTCTTTTTCAATATATTGTACAGGCACAGCATTTACCGTATAGGAATACTCATGGTCTTTATACACTGTAACTGGAATCTCACTCATATACCCTGTATTTGTGTCTTGAAAAAACACATGTGCCGTTCCCGTCTGAATTCCTTTCCATTCTGTATAACGTCGTTTATCTGCCACACCTGTTTTTTTTAGTTCAAGAACTGATGAATCATCTACCCAAAATGTAATTCCTGAAACATCATCCATCAGTTCTCCATTGTTGAAAATTCCAGCACTTAACGTAATGATATTATCTTTACAAATACTCAGACTGGTATAATCTGAATAAACCGCTAATCCATCTTCTGGTGTGCTTTCCTCCTCATTCTTCTGCTGTTCCGTTTCCTCTGCTCCACCCTGATCGAGACTTAAAAATTTATATTTTACTGTATACTGCATATCCGCATCATATCCCTGATACTGCATAGATGCCTGAAAGTCCATAAGAATTTCATCAATCTTTCCTGTTGTTTTATCTATGGTTATTTTTGTTTCTACATCGCTGTATTTTAAATTTTCTACTCCCTCTACCATCTGAGCAGCGGCTACTCCTATCTCATTCGCTTTCTCTGCCGGAATTGTAAAGGTAATCTCATTTCCAGAAATTTTACTCTTTTTCACCATATTCTGCGTTAATGAAGAGAACTGAAAATAATTTGGATTCATCTCAACATCTACCGTTTTGCTTACTGGTTCCTTATATTCATAATGAGCCGTCCCATCTCGATACGTCATATTCCATATATATTTTTGTCCAAGTACAGCCATACTGGCAGAGCCTGTCATTTGAACTGCAGAACTGTCATTCTCATCATAACCAGATACCTCTGTAACTGCATCCAATGTAACTTTCGTTTTCGTTTTTGCTTTTCCCTGGATAATTGTCATATCTGCATCCATATCCAGTTCTTCTTTCCAGTTTCCTGACACGACTGTTTTCTGCATTGCTTCCTGATATGCCAGAAAAGCATCTTTCCCTTTTCCATATACCGTAATCGGAAATACTTGAAACCCTATTATCAACGCGATCAAAATATTCCTCATTTTCTTTTCCATTTGTGCTCCTTTCAAAAAAGGACCCCGTATAAAACATACAGAGTCCTTTTTTCATCTGATTTTTCTTCTAAAACAGGTTTCCCATTGTATACAGATCTAAATACCAAGAACGATCTACTTTTATTACAGATATTTCCAGAGAATTGCTTACTTCTGTTTCATCTCCTTTCAAAGTAAACTCAACCTCTACAGTTTTAGCTGCAGATACTTTTACGTTTATATCTTCATAATTGCTTTTTAAATCATCCAGGTCATCATCTGTCACATCTTCAACATTTGTCATTTTATAAGACAGTTTCCAGTCATCTCCCAGCGATTGATCCAAGGAATCCACTTGTTTCTTGAGAGAATCATTCGCCTCATCTACCAACTCTGTTTTGCTATATCCTGTCTCCTCTAATGCTTTATCTACTACCTTTTCCGGAAGCAATTCTACAATAGATTGTGCATCTACCGCAAACTGCGACGTTACAAATGTATCTATTGTCTTTTTGTAGCTTCTTCCCCCAAGTGTATAAACAAGAAGTACGACTGCTACAATCACACACACTGCTAATACAATACCCTTTTCTCTGTTTTTTTTTGCAGGTGACTTTTCATTTAGCGCTTTTCCACATTTACTGCAATATTTTGCCCCATCTGGATTTTCTGTTCCGCATTTTTTGCAAAGCATTTATTTCCCTCCACATTTTGAAATTTTTATCACGAACACTATTTTATTTGGATCCAGATTGCCACATTCTTTGCATCCCTTCCATAATTTCGTTCAGCTCTTGTTTTCGGCTCTGAACTTGGTATGCAGATACCCGCATACATAAAATAAATGGTGCATCCAGAATCAAGAAAAACAATGCCATGATTCCGATTCCATTAATGAGCATTCCTGCCGCCGCTACCAGCATCAATACTGACATTATTATTCCTACAATTTTAAATCCTTTAGCCCGTTTTTGGTATGCTTCTATCTCTGCCGTAAGTTCATCTGGATTTCTAAATTTTCTTCCACATTTTTTACAGATCCAATATGTCTTCTGTTGTAAACCACTCGCTCCGGCTAATACTCCAGCTTTCGTACCAGCAAATACAGAAACACCCATTCCGCTTGCTACAGCACCTCCTATATCCCGATCTCCTATAATATTTAAGTCTTTTTCTCCACACCGTGGACAACAAATTTTTACATATGTAGCTGTTCCCATATCCTTCCTTCTCTCTTAATTTATTTTTTTATCTATTTTTTTGCTGTTAATGGCCGAAACGATTGAATTGTAATTCCCCGATATTCCAGGATGCCTTCATCTCCTACTGCAATAAATATGGTGTCTGCATGAAAACTTCTAAGCTTTTTACGCTCTCCATTTTCAAATTCAACCACATACCATTCAATGTTTCCTTTTTGTACTGGTTTCTCAAGAATTTTTACTTTCGATTTTTCCAGTGGCTTGGAATTGTCCTTTGATTTCAAAATAAAGTATCCAATCCAGGAAGCGATTCCTATCACTAAAACAACTATAACAAACGCAAAAATATCTTTATCAGAAAAACTGCTGCCACCGATACGTATATATGTCATTTAATTTTTCTCCTTCTTTTCAAACATGAACCATAAATTATTCTTTAAATTCGCTATAGGGAATCGGATCATCATCAAGCCTGTTCGAGTAATATATCACACTTACATCTTGGGCTTTTCCTTGCAGATACAGAAAAACTGAATCTGATTTCCATACTACTGAGTTGCCGTTTGCCAAATTTCCCACATGAATTATTCCACTTGCTGCACCACTTAAGCTGATATTCTCTGTAGATGTAAAATCAAATAAACTCTCTACAGTACTGCCCTCTGGAACTTGAACCACAATGCTGCCATCTGTAACTTCTTTGGTTCCCGATGTTGACTTACCACATCCAATTAGCATCATCATGCTTAAGACCATTAAAAACAAATACATCTGTTTTTTTCGTGTCATAACACATTCCTCCTGCTTCTATATCTTTGGTTTTGGATTTCGATTTTTTCTTTTTCATCCCCCCTACCTAATCCCCCGTTTTCAGAAAGTGTACTTTTGCAGATCAGAAAACACATTCTATTTCTTTATATATTTTCACTAAAATACATTGTTTTTTTCTTCCTAATATTGTATAATACAACAAAGTAACTTGAATTTTCAGAATTTGCAAAAGTACACATTTACAAATTCTGCTCTCCTGTCATTTGCTTTTCATCTTCCATTTTTCTTATCTTCCCATAAAACGTCCCAACCGGCATGTCACATGCTTTCGCAGCTTCCTTTAACGTTATCTTTTTTTCTCTCCATTCCCTATGAACTTCATCAAAATTATCCGGTACCGACCGCGACGGTCTGCCAAATTTCACTCCTTTTGCTTTTGCAGCTGCAATTCCTTCTGCCTGCCGTTGACGAATATTTTTGCTTTCACTTTCTGCCACAAAAGACAACACCTGTAAAACAATATCGCTCAAAAAGGTTCCCATCAGATCTTTTCCCCTTCGAGTATCGAGCAATGGCATATCAAGGACAACAATATCAACACCTTTTTCTTTTGTCAGCACACGCCATTGTTCCAAAATTTCCTCATAATTTCTTCCCAGTCGATCAATACTTTTTATATACAACAAATCATCTTTCTTTAATTTTCGTATCATTTTACGATATTGCGGACGGTTAAAATCTCTGCCCGACTGCTTATCCAGATAAATATTCTTTTCCAAAACACCAATTCGTTTCAACGATAATAACTGCCGATCTTCATTTTGATCTCGGCTACTTACTCGTATGTAACCATAAATATTCATAGCGTGTTCCCTTCTTTATAAAATTTTGCATCACAGAAAATTTTACATGCTCGACGTGAATCTTGTGATCACAAAATTTCATCAACTTCTCTTTTCAAACACATTATAATAAAGCATCTCTGGGAACACATATTTTTTATATGATGGTCTATTATGTTCACTTATCTGACCATTATTCTCCCAACAAAAAAGCAAGGCAGCATGCCACAAATTTCTCTGTGGTATGCTGCCTTGCTTTTTTATTCAAAATTTTGCGCGTCTAACTCATCATTGAAGTAACGAGAATGCGACTCTCAGTTTTCAAAATATACTATTCTTTACTGAATCGGCTCCTTCGCCGGTGTTCCCGCTTTTCTCGGATACTTCTTCGGCGTTGCCTTCACCTTCTCGATGCAGACAAACGATCTCTCATCCTCGGTTCCCGTAAGCTGGAAGTAAACCGGCTCTTTTGCTTCGCCGCCGAGCACATGAATCGCTTTTTGAGCTGCGGCAAGCTCCTCATTCAATTTGCCCGATTTATACGAAACAAACCGTCCGCCCACCTTTACATACGGCAGACAGTACTCCGAAAGCGAGCTTAAATTCGCCACCGCGCGTGATACCACGAGATCAAACTGCTCCCGGTAATCCTTCTGGCGTGCGAAATCCTCAGCTCTTCCGTGAACCGCCGTGATTTTCGAAAGGCCAAGCTGTCCGATCACCTCATTCAGGAATTTCACCCTCTTATTCAGTGAATCCAGCAATACAACTTCCACCTCCGCAAACGCGATTTTCAGCGGGATTCCCGGAAAACCGGCTCCCGTTCCCACGTCGAGAATGCGTCCCGCCTGTTCCACATCACAGACCTTCACCAGCGACAGACTGTCGAGAAAATGCTTCGTAATCACCTGATCGAACTCCGTAATCGCCGTCAGATTCATAAACGAATTCCACTCTACAAGCAGCTCATAATACTGCAGAAACTGCGTCTTCTGCTCCTCGGAAAGTGTGATTCCAAGCTCAAAAAGGCCGCGCTCAAATCCTTCAAGATTGTATTCTTTCATGTTGTTCTCCGTTCTACTCTATTCTTCCAAGTGCCCGCTGCACTTTTTGTTCCTGTCCACGCAGTATCAAAACACTTGCTGTTTCGCTGCATAAGAATGTAATTCAGGCATGCATATCTGTCCTTTATTTATGTCCCAGATACACCAGCAGAACCGAAATATCCGCCGGGGAAACGCCCGAAATACGTGACGCCTGGCCGATGTTGATCGGACGGTACAGGTTCAGCTTCTGTTTCGCCTCGATGCGCAGGCTCTGGATCTCGTCGTAATTGATATTCTCCGGGATCTTCTTCTCTTCCATCTTCTTAAACTGCTCCACCTGCTTCATCTGGCGCCTGATATAGCCGTCGTACTTGATGTTGATGTTGACCTGCTCCTGCACATCCTCCGGCAGCTTGGGTCTTTTCGGATCTACTTCCGCCAGCATC
Source organism: Blautia sp. OM06-15AC (assembly GCF_003481425.1). Taxonomy (NCBI): domain Bacteria; kingdom Bacillati; phylum Bacillota; class Clostridia; order Lachnospirales; family Lachnospiraceae; genus Blautia; species Blautia sp. OM06-15AC. The sequence goes on from NZ_QULD01000010.1 coordinate 92,035, forward strand.
TTATAATTCAGCTCCGGCCGGCGGATCAGCTCTGCGAGCGAACTTCCGCCGGAAAGCAGCGTTGATCCATACTCTTCCAAAAGCTCATTGATGTTCGAGCTCGTTCCCACATACGTATTCTCCACGCGCTCAATCTCTTCCTGAATCCGCTGTTCTTTTACTTTCAGTGCCTCATACTGCTCCTCGCTGATCAGACCCACGCGGTAGCCGTATTTGCGCAGACGCAGATCCGCGTTGTCCTGACGGAGCAGCAGACGGTATTCCGCGCGGCTCGTCATCATACGGTACGGCTCATGGTTCTCTTTCGTCACAAGGTCGTCGATCAGAACGCCGATATACGACTCCGAACGGTCGAGCACCAATTTCTCTTTTCCCTGTACGCGGAGCGCTGCGTTGATACCCGCGATCAGACCCTGTGCCGCAGCCTCTTCATATCCCGAACTACCGTTAAACTGGCCGCCGGAAAACAGATTTTTGATCGCCTTGAACTCGAGGGACGGCAGAAGCTGTCTCGGGTTGATGCAGTCGTACTCGATCGCATACGCATTCCGCACGATTTTTGCATGCTCCAGACCCGGCACGGTGTGATACATCGCAATCTGCACATCCTCCGGCAGCGAGCTTGACATGCCGCCGACGTACATCTCGTTCGTGTATCGTCCCTCCGGCTCCAGGAACACCTGATGGCGGTTTTTATCGGCAAATTTTACAACTTTATCTTCAATGGATGGACAGTACCGCGGGCCTGTTCCCTCGATCATGCCGGAATACAGCGGCGACCGGTCGAGGTTTTCGCGGATAATTTTGTGCGTTTCTTCATTCGTATACGTCAGCCAGCAGGATTCCTGATCGATCTGTACGCTCTCCGGATCGGTCGAGAATGAGAACGGCACAACGCGCTCATCGCCAAACTGCTCTTCCATTTTCGAAAAGTCAATGCTCCGCTTGTCAATACGCGCCGGTGTTCCTGTTTTAAAACGCACCATCTCCACGCCGTTCGCTTTCAGGGAATCCGTCAGATGCGTCGCCGCCTGCAGGCCGTTCGGGCCGGTATACGTGCTCACATCGCCGTAAATGCACCGTGCATTCAGATAAACGCCGGTACAGAGGACGGCAGCCTTACAGTGGTAAACCGCGCCGGAAACGGCCTTTACACCCGTCAGAACACCGTCTTCCACGATCAGCTCCGCAATCTCCATCTGGCGGATCGTCAGATGATCGGTATTTTCAAGAACCTCGCGCATCGACTGGCTGTACGCCCGCTTATCCGCCTGCGCACGCAGCGAATGCACCGCCGGTCCCTTCGATTGATTCAGCATTTTCGACTGAATAAACGTTTTGTCAATATTTTTACCCATCTCGCCGCCGAGCGCATCGATCTCTTTTACGAGGTGTCCCTTCGACGTGCCTCCGATGTTCGGGTTGCACGGCATCATGGCGATGCTGTCGACACTTACCGTAAATACAACCGTTTCCAGCCCCATCCGCGCTGCCGCAAGTGCTGCCTCGCATCCCGCATGGCCTGCGCCGATGACGGCAATATCAATTGTTTCTTCTAAAACTGCCATTTTTCTTTTATCCTCTTTCTCTATCTACAGCTTTGGATTCTGTCTTAAGCTTTTTCTACTCTGTCAAAATCCGGCTGTCGTTCCTTGTAACTCTATTCCGGCAGATCTTCGTAATCTGTATTTGCTGCCTTTATTTACCTGTACAGAACTTGCTGAAAATCTCATTCACAAGGTCCTCTCCCACCGCTTCACCGATGATCGAACCCAGCTCCTCATACGCATTCATAAGATCAATGGAAAAGAAATCCTCCGGCATACCCATTTCGATACTTTCTGCCGTCAGTTCCAGACTCTTTTTTGCTGCAAAGAGTGCCTGCTTGTGGCGCGCATTCGTAATGTAAACCTCATCGTTGAACGAAATTTCGCCCTGGAAAAACATCTTTTTCATCTGCTCCTCCAGCTCTTCCATTCCTGTCTCTTCCCGCGCGGAAATGCTGATGACCGGAGCGCCTGTTTTCTGCTCCATCTCCTCTTTTTCGATCACAGCAGTCAGATCCGACTTATTCAACAGCACAATCGCCTTGCGCCCTTTCAGGATTTCCATGATTTTTGCATCATTCTCATCAAGCGGCACGGATGCATCCACCACGTAGAGAATCAGATCCGCGTCCTTTGCATGCTCCAAAGCACGGTCCACACCGATTTTCTCGACCATATCCGCCGTTTTTCGGATCCCCGCCGTATCCAGAATCCGAAGGGAAATGCCCTTTAAAACCAGATTTTCCTCGAGCACATCGCGTGTCGTTCCGGCGATATCCGTCACAATCGCTTTTTCCTCGCCTGCCAGCAGATTTAAAAGCGATGATTTTCCGGCATTCGGCTTTCCAAGGATCACCGTCTTGATGCCCTCCTGGATCATCTTGCCCTCATCCGCAGATGCAAGCAGCTTTTCCACCTGCTTTTTCTGCTCCGCAACAACCTGGGCCAGCCGCTTTGGATACCCGTCCAGGCTGATGTGCTCCGGGTCGTCGAGCGCTGACTCGATAAATGCGATCTCGTAAATCAGCTTCTCGCGGATTGCCCGGATCGCCTTTTTCACCGTTCCGCGAAGCTGGCTCTCGGAGCTTTTTAAGGCATAGGCACTTTTCGCCGAAATGACATCCATGACCGCCTCGGCCTGCGTCAGATCCATCCTTCCGTTCAGAAACGCCCGTTTCGTAAACTCGCCCGGATCTGCTGCCCGCGCACCGGCATTTAAGACTGCCTCGAGCACTTTTTTCACCGCCAGCACCCCGCCGTGACAGTCGATCTCGACGGTATTCTCGCCCGTATATGTTTTCGGCCCTTTCATCACCATGACAAGGACCTCATCAATCACTTCCTCCCCTTCGGTAATCCAGCCATAATGAATCGTATGGGATTTGACCGCGGAAAGCTTTTTTCCTTCTTTTTTTGCACGGAATACGCGGTCTGCCACTTCGAACGCATCGTTTCCGCTGATTCTTACAATACCAATTCCCGCCGGCGCCATCGCTGTGGACACTGCGGCAATTGTATCATCCAAATGAAATCCTGCCATTGTTTCCAGTCCTTTCTAAAACCTCTCTTTTTGGGGATCCCAGTATTCAGATCCACATCTTTTCTTTCCTTTCGCATGGCTCTGAATAGTTCCATTTTATCAGAAAACCAGAAAAGACGGTACCCCGTATTTTACACAGGTACCGTCTTTTTGCATATTTTTTACGCTTTCTTATCGTTTCGGCGCTACAACAACGTGACGATATGGCTCGCTGCCCTCGCTGTAGGTCTCCACAAATTTATTTCCCTGCAATGCAGAGTGGATGATTCTTCTCTCGTAAGGATTCATCGGCTCCAAAGAAACCGGTCTTCTGGTCTTTTTCACTTTGTAAGCGATGTTTCTTGCCAGGTTTTCCAGTGTTTCTTTTCTGCGCTTGCGGTAATTTTCCGTATCAAGTTTGACACGAACGTAATCCTTCTGCTCTTTATTGACTACAAGGCTGGTCAGATACTGAAGGGAATCCAGCGTCTGTCCTCTTTTTCCGATCAGGATGCCCATATCCTCACCGGCAAAATCAACTTCAAGAGAACCATTCTCGGCATTGTACTCCATCTGGATCTCAACCGGGAGCTCCATGGCTTTGAACACGCCGCTTAAGAACTCAAGTGCCGTTGCCTTGATCTGGGCGATTTCCTCGTCTGTTCTCTGAACTACTTCACGCTCTTCTCTTGGCTCGGAGCGTCTTGCAGTTTCTGCCTGACGCGGAGCAGATTTTCTTTCCGTTTCTTTCTTTACAGCTTCTTTTTTCGGCGCTTCTTTTACCGGTGCAGGAGCTGCCTCTTTTTTCTCTGGTTTCTGGGGTGTTTCCGGTTCTTTTTCCGGTGCGGCTTTTACAGCGGCACGGATCACAGCCGGTTTACTTCCGATTCCAAAGAATCCGGAACTGCCTTCGCTGATGACCTGGATCTCCAGTTTATCGCTGGCAGCCTGAAGCTCGATGCAGGCTTTTGTAATGGCGTCGTCCACGGTTTTTGCGGATACTTCGATAAACTCCATAAAGATTTACCCCCTATTTTTTCTTTTTGCTGTTCTTTTCATCAAACTGTTTTACCATGTTTGCTTTCGCAGCGATGCTTCCGGCGCGGTATTCCTGATTGCTGTTGTAATACTCAGTCGAAGCCTTTCTTGCTGCCTCTTTTTCCTCAGCAGACGGCTCTTCGTTCTCCTGTACCTGAATATTACGCACACTCTGCGTTGCAGCCTGTGTGATTTTCTGCGGCGGAAGGCCGGCTTTTTCTCTCTTCTTTGCCGCTTTTTCCTGGTTTTTGCGGATCACCTCATCCATGTCGATCGAGGACATATGGCGGTTGATGATAACCTGCTGTACACTTCGAACGAGCGCACCGGCGATCCAGTAAATACCAATACCGATGGAGAATGATAAACACATAAATGCGGAGAAAACAGGCATTACCGTGTTCATGGTCTTCATGGAATTTTCCATGGAGTTTGCTGTCTTATTTCCGTTGTTGGAAGATGGTGCCTGCGGCATCAGCTTGTAGTTCAGCCACTGGGTAAACCATGCCAGAATCGGCACCAGAATTGCTCCTGCAATCAGAAGCGCAGATCCGTTTGCCATACCCTCGCGGATGACATCCATCGGAGACTGTGTGATATTAAATCCAAGGAACATGTTGATATGCTTGGACTCCGCGGCGGTTTTTGTAATGGTATCCGCAATACCGGAGAACTCGCTGATGTCAGCCAGCTTCGTCCACTGGGACGGTTTCAGCACATAAAACATGTCCAGAAGGTTATTTTCGGTTAATGTTTCACTTACTTTACTGTACATGGTAACACGGTTATCTGTGATAAACTGTGTCAGGATGTCAGAATATCCTGATACACCCATCATCTGTGTTGTCAGTCCCTGGAATACATTGCGGACACTTCCGATATATCCCGGAATATGATAGATAACCTGGTACAGTGCAAGCAGAATCGGCATCTGAATCAGCAGTGTACTGCAGCTTCCTGTCGGGGAGACACCGTATTTCTGATAAACTGCCATGGTTTCTTCAGATTTTTTCATCTGAGAAGCCTGGTCTTTTTTGTTCTGATATTTCTTTTCAATTCTCTGCAGATCCGGCTGCATTACGCTCATCATCTTCGACATCTTCTGCTGCTTGATCTGAAGCGGCGTCAGAACGAGATAAATGATAATCGTATACAGAATAATCGCAATACCGATATTCGGAATTCCAATTTTTTCCAGACAAAAATAAATTCCATTGATCAGCCAGCCGAGGATCTGGCATACCCACCCGATAATCGGCCACGTTGATTTACTCAGTACGATATCCAAAACGTCTTTTCCTCCTTATTTATCTACGGCACAGGGTCGTAACCTCCGTGTGAAAACGGGTTACATCTCAGTATTCTCCATAATGCCAGCAGACTTCCTTTGAAAGCACCATATTTCTGAATCGCTTCCAGCCCGTACTGCGAGCAGGTCGGCGTATAAGGGCAGTGCACCCTCTTCAGAGGAGACAGGTACTTCTGATAAAACCGGATACCTTTTATCAATACCGTCTTCATTTTTCTGTTTCCTTTAATATATGATGCAGTTTTCCCAGATGCAAAAGTGCTCCCTCTATCTCGAAATACGTACAGTTTTTTGCATTAACTCTTGCGATCACAACTACATCCATTCCACACTGAAATTCCTCTTCATGCAGACGATAACTCTCCCGGATCAGTCTCGCCAGATGGTGGCGCACAACGCTGTTTCCAACCTTTTTACTTACTGAAATTCCAATCCGGTTCCGTCCCAGCTGATTTTTCTTCACATACATGACCAGAAATCGGTTTGCAAACGATGTTCCCTGCTTATAAACCAGCTGAAAATCTCTGTTTTTTTTCAGGCTTTCCGAATATTTCATGAATCCATTCTTTCCTTCATGATTTGTCTAAATTTTCTTTTCCTTGAATAGCTTTAGATAGAAGAAAAGACCACATAAATTTTATGCGGCCTTTGGTTTTATGCTGATAATTTTTTTCTTCCTTTTAATCTTCTTGCAGCTAAAACTTTTCTTCCACCTTTTGTGCTCATTCTTGCTCTGAATCCGTGAACTTTAGCTCTGGATCTTTTTTTCGGCTGAAATGTCATTTTCATAAGATAAGGCACCTCCTTTAAATTCTAATCAATAACTGCCTGCGAGGCAGTATTTCACTACATGTATGACAGAAAACATCATTTCAATTATATTCATAAACCCCCATTTCGTCAACCCTAAAATCAATAATTTTCGCAGTTTTTTCGGGAAAAATGCCGCTCTGACGCGGTTTTCCGGTCTGCCGCTGCCCGTGCCTTCCGTGTGCTGATTTTCAGTTTATCCACAACTTATCCACACTGTCCGCCGCACGCGTACAAATACCAGTTCGATTTTTGTGCTTTCCACACGATATCTTGTAACCGTAATCAACATTATCCACAATCTGTGGATAACCTTGTGGATAACTTTCGGTTTTGCTGTGTACAACCTGTGGGCATTTCCAATTTTTCCAGTATTTACGCCATGTATAATGTGTATATAAGTTTTCCAGACTTTACACATTTCGGTTTTTCCAGCCCTCTATCCACAATTTTATCAACATAAGATTCCCTGTTATCCACAAACTATCCTCCATTTCATCAACAGGAAAATTTTTTACACATTCTGTGGATAAAAAAATAATTATCCACATTTTTGGGTTGAATAAAACGGCATTTTATTATATCATATAGAAGTAAAAATGCGACTATTCGGGGAAAATTTCGTTTTCCAGACAGAAGTTATCCCCAAAAAGCAATGATTATAGAAGCGGAGCGACAGAAAAAGCATGGAAATCGTACAAGATAAATGGAAAGAAATACTGCAGAGAGTGCGGGACGAGCACGAATTATCTGAGATCTCCTTTACCACATGGATTGAACCACTTACGATCCATTCCGTAGAGGACAATCTGATCACAATCCTGGTTCCATCCGAAAAAATGGGCCTCGATTACGTGAGCAAAAAATATACTCTTCCTATTAAAGTAGCAATCGCGGAAATCACAGGCATCAACTATGAAATCCGCTTTATTCTGCCGGAAGAAGTGAAACAGGAAAAAGCTCCTGCTCCCGTCCAGAAAAATCTTTATGTGCCAAACCTGAATCCAAAGTATACCTTTGATACCTTCGTGGTCGGCAGCAATAACAAATTTGCCCATGCAGCTTCTCTCGCCGTGGCCGAATCCCCGGGAGAAATCTACAATCCGCTGTTTTTATACGGTGGTGTTGGACTGGGCAAAACCCATCTGATGCATTCGATCGCACATTTTATTCTTCAAAAGAACCCGTCTTCGCGGATTCTCTACGTAACGAGTGAAGAATTTACAAATGAAGTCATCGAGGCCATCCGAAACAGCAACAACACCGCAATGACCAAATTCCGTGAGAAATACCGCAATATCGACGTACTTCTCATCGATGATGTGCAGTTTATTATAGGAAAGGAATCAACACAGGAAGAGTTTTTCCATACCTTCAATACGCTGCACGGCGCCAACAAACAGATCATCCTTTCTTCGGATCGTCCCCCGAAAGACATGGATATCCTGGAAGACCGCATCCGTTCCCGTTTCGAATGGGGACTCCTTGCCGACATCCAGAGCCCGGATTATGAGACGCGAATCGCCATTCTCCGAAAGAAACAGGAATTAGACGGCTATTCCGTCAGCGACGATGTGATCGAATACATCGCTTCCAATATTAAATCGAACATCCGTGAGTTGGAAGGCGCTCTCAACAAAATCATTGCATACGCAAACCTTGAAAAACGTGAAATCAACATTGATCTTGCAGAGCAGGTGCTGCGCGACATCATCTCCCCGAACGAGAAGAAGGTGATCACGCCGGAATTTATCATCGACACCGTTGCAGATCACTTCGATATTACGCCGTCCGACATTGTCGGCAGCAAGCGGAGCAGCAAAATCGTATTCCCGCGCCAGATCGCCATGTATCTGTGCCGCGAAATGCTCGATGCCCCGCTGACCGGAATCGGAAAAATGATGGGCGACCGCGATCATACCACTGTCATGCACGGCATTGAGAAGATCGAAAAGGAAATGAGTGCTAAAGACAGTGTCCGCAACACGGTAGACATCTTAAAGAAGAAGATCAACCCGTCGAAATAGGCGGAGCCTTTGTAACTCTGTCAAAACGGTTAAAAACGATTTACATTTATATAAGAAGAAACTCATCGGTTGACAGGCCCTTATTTATACACAAACCGATGTGGAAAGCCTGTGGATGAATTGTGGACAAATTTGGGGCCTGAAGTTATCAACATTTCATACACAGGTTCACGTTCGATTATTCACAGAGTTATACAGATCGATTTTTCCAGTATTTCCGCATTCTTGACGGGGTTTTCCACATATCCACAGCCTCTACGACTAAGACTACGGATTTTTACTATATTTTTTCTTTATAAGCAGACTCACCAAGCAGTGAGGAAAGGAGAGTTATCCACAATTATGAAATTAGTGTTTGACAAAGCAGACCTTGTAAAAAGCGTCGGTATCGCTATGAAAGCTGTCTCCGGTAAAACAACCATGCCGATTCTGGAATGCATTCTGATTGATGCATCTTCCAACGTGATCAAATTTACCTCCAACGATATGGAACTCGGAATCGAAACCATCGTCACAGGTATGATTCTGGAACGCGGTATTGTTGCTCTGGATGCAAAGATTTTTTCTGAGATCGTAAGAAAACTTCCGGATAATCAGGTTACAATAGAAACAGATGAAAATCTGGTAACCACGATTACGTGTGAAAAAGCAAAATTTAACATTCCGGGACAGTCAGGAGAAGATTTTTCCTATCTGCCGATTCTCGAAACTTCTGATTGTGTTTCCATTTCCCAGTTCACCTTAAAAGAACTGATCCGTCAGACCATTTTCTCCATTGCAGCCAATGAGAACAACAAACTGATGACCGGTGAGCTTTTTGAAATCAAAGATAACACACTTCGCGTCGTATCTCTGGACGGACACCGTATTGCGATCCGCAGAATTGAGCTGAAAGATTCGTATCCGGACCGAAAAGTCGTTGTTCCGGGAAAAACCCTGAACGAAATCAGCAAAATTCTGTCCGGCGAGATGGATGATCAGATTGATATTTACTTCTCGGAAAACCACATTATGTTCAAGTTCGATGATACAACGGTCGTTTCCAGACTGATCGACGGTGAATATTTCCGCATCGACCAGATGCTTTCGAGTGATTACGAGACAAAAGTGACGATCAACAAAAAAGAATTCTTAAGCTGTATCGACCGTGCGACGCTTCTTGTCAAAGAAGGCGACAAAAAACCGATCATCATCGACATCCAGGATGGAGCGATGGAACTGCAGATCAATTCCGCGATGGGTTCCATGAAAGAAGAGATCGATATCAACAAAGAAGGCAAGGATATTATGATCGGTTTTAACCCGAAATTCCTGATCGATGCACTTCGTGTTATTGACGACGAGGAGATTTCGATTTATCTGGTCAACCCGAAGGCTCCATGTTTTATCCGGAACGAAGAAGAGAGCTATATCTATCTGATTCTGCCGGTAAACTTCAATTCCGTGAGATAAATCACATAAGTTTGAAATCTGCCAGAACCTTTTCTGAAAGAACTTTCAGCGGTTTTACAGCCACACAGGTTGAAAACTGCGAACTTACGTGAGGAAAAGGCACGGCAGTGCAGGAGGAAAAAATGGAAATTATTACGCTGCGTGAAGATTACATCAAACTGGGCCAGGCATTAAAAGCTGCTGCTCTGGTAGAAGACGGCGTGGAAGCAAAGCTCGTCATCAAGGACGGCGAAGTGACCGTAAACGGTGAAGTAGATACCCGCCGCGGCCGCAAGCTCTATGACGGAGATGTTGTCTGCTACAATGGAAATGAGATACAAATTAAAAAATAAGGCTTAAAAACTTAAGCTGATTTTTCACGGACGAGTGCTCATGTATATCAAATCTTTAGAACTGAAGAACTATCGGAATTATGAGAGTTTATGCATAAATATCAGCCCCGGAACGAATATTCTCTACGGCGACAATGCCCAGGGAAAGACGAATATTCTCGAGGCTTTATATCTCGCGGGTACGACAAAATCGCACCGCGGCAGCAAGGACCGCGAAATCATCCAGTTTGACCGGGAGGAAGCCCATATCCGGATGATGGTGGAGCGGAACGGCAGCACGCATAAAATCGATATGCATCTGAAAAAAAATAAATCCAAGGGAATCGCCATCGATGGAGTTCCGATCCGCAAAGCGTCGGAACTTTTTGGCATTGTAAATATTGTGTTTTTCTCTCCGGAGGACCTGAATATCATCAAAAATGGTCCTGCGGAGCGCCGGCGTTTCCTGGATAGCGAAATTTGTCAATTGTCAAGACTATACATGATCGAGCTTGCCAATTATAATAAAGTGGTGGCGCAGAGAAACAAGCTGCTTAAAGAGATTTCGTTTTCCGGCAGAATGGCGGATACGCTCGAGATCTGGGATGAGCAGATGGTCCGCTATGGAACAAGCATTATTTCCGAGCGGAAAAAATTTATCAGCCGCCTGAATGATATTTTATCCGAGATCCATCAGAATCTGACCGGAGGAAAGGAGCAGATTCTGATTACCTATGAACCGAATGTGTCCGAGGAAGGGTTTTCCGAAGAGTTAAAAGCCGGAAGAGAGCGTGATCTGCGTTTCGGACAGTCCTACACCGGGCCGCACCGGGACGATTTCTGTGTGCGGGTCAACGACATTGATATCCGTAAATACGGTTCCCAGGGGCAGCAGAGGACGGCGGCGCTTTCGCTGAAACTGGCGGAGATCCGTCTGGTCGAGGAGGAAATTCACGATACACCGGTTTTACTGCTGGATGATGTTTTGTCGGAGCTGGACGGCAGCCGGCAGAATTATCTTCTGCAGAGCATTCACAGCATACAGACACTGATTACCTGTACCGGACTGGACGAGTTTGTCGAAAATCATTTTGAGGCAAACAGCGTATTCCAGGTGGTCGAGGGATCTGTGTTTCACAAAGAAACAGGAGGAATCTAAATGAGTACAGAGAACATGGAAAAGACAGAGTATGGTGCAGACCAGATTCAGATTCTGGAGGGTCTGGAAGCCGTACGGAAGCGCCCAGGTATGTATATCGGCAGTACCTCCGCACGGGGACTTCACCATCTGGTCTATGAGATTGTCGACAACTCGGTAGACGAGGCACTGGCAGGATACTGCAAAAATATTGACGTTACGATTAACCCGGACAACTCCATCACCGTCATCGACGACGGCCGTGGTATTCCGGTCGGCATCAATCATAAGTCGGGCCTTCCGGCCGTTGAGGTTGTCTTTACGGTGCTGCACGCAGGCGGAAAGTTCGGCGGCGGAGGGTACAAGGTATCCGGCGGTCTGCACGGCGTTGGTGCATCCGTTGTAAATGCGCTGTCTAACTGGCTTGAGGTGCGCGTTTATCACGATGGAAAGGTTTACTTCCAGCGGTATGAGCGCGGAAAAACCATGAATAAGCTGGAGGTCATCGATACCTGTCCGATCGAAAAAACAGGTACCGAGGTCCGTTTCCTGCCGGATGACACGATGTTCGAGGAGACGGTTTATGATTACGACGTTTTAAAAACAAGACTCCGCGAGACCGCATTTCTGACCAAGGGACTGCGCATTGTTCTGCGCGATCTGCGCACGGATCCGGTAGTGGAAAAAGCATTCCACTACGAGGGCGGTATCAAAGAGTTTGTCAGCTACCTGAACAAGAGCAAAACGGCGCTCTACCCGGACATCATCTACTGCGAGGGAGAAAGAGACGGCGTTCTCGTTGAGGTTGCGATGCAGCACAACGATTCCTATCAGGAAAATACGTACGGTTTCGTCAACAACATTACGACGCCGGAGGGCGGTACCCATATCGTGGGCTTCCGGAATGCGCTGACGAAAACCTTTAATGAATATGCAAGAGCAAATAAACTGTTAAAAGACAGCGAACCGAACCTGACCGGAGAGGATATCCGCGAGGGTATGACGGCGATTGTCAGCATCAAAATCGAGGAGCCGCAGTTCGAGGGCCAGACAAAGCAGAAACTTGGAAACAGCGAGGCGAGAGGAGCAGTCGACAATATCGTGAGCACTCAGCTCGAGCTGTTCCTGGAGCAGAACCCGGCTGTCGCAAAAACGATCGTTGAAAAGTCCCTGCTTTCCCAGCGTGCGAGAGAGGCTGCAAGAAAAGCGCGTGACCTGACGAGAAGAAAATCCGCACTGGACGGTATGTCCCTGCCTGGAAAACTGGCAGACTGTACCGACAAGGATCCGAAAAACTGTGAGATCTTCCTGGTCGAGGGAGATTCCGCGGGCGGTTCCGCAAAATCCGCGAGAAGCCGTGCAACGCAGGCGATCCTGCCTCTGCGTGGAAAAATCCTGAATGTAGAGAAAGCACGTCTCGATAAAATTTATGCCAATGCCGAGATCAAAGCGATGATTACGGCATTCGGAACCGGAATCCACGACGATTTCGATATCACCAAACTGCGCTACGACAAGATCATCATCATGACCGATGCCGATGTCGACGGCGCGCACATCGACACACTGATGCTGACGTTCCTGTACCGCTTCATGCCGGAGCTGATCAAACAGGGCCACGTTTACCTGGCACAGCCGCCGCTGTTCAAGATTGAGAAAAACAAAAAAGTATGGTACGCATACGATGACGATCAGATGAATCAGATCCTCAATGAGATCGGACGCGGAGATAATAAGATCCAGCGTTACAAAGGACTGGGAGAGATGGATGCGGAGCAGCTCTGGGAGACCACCATGGACCCAGAACGCCGTGTTCTGCGCCGCGTTGTGTTCGATGAAGAGTATTCTTCTGAAATTGATCTTACCTTCAATACGCTCATGGGCGACAAGGTAGAACCGCGCCGTGACTTTATCGAAGAGAGAGCAAAATACGCAAACAACCTGGATATCTAAAAAGTCCTGTGAACTGAAGTGGAGGAAAAGATGGAAGATAATGTTTTTGATAAAATTCACGAGGTCGATCTGAAAGACACGATGGAGGAATCCTACATCAACTATGCGATGAGCGTAATTGCATCCCGTGCACTTCCAGACGTCCGCGATGGCTTAAAGCCGGTACAGAGACGTATTCTGTACTCCATGAGTGAACTGAACAATACGCCGGATAAGCCGCACCGTAAGTGCGCGCGTATCGTCGGTGATACGATGGGTAAATATCACCCGCACGGCGACAGCTCTATCTACGGAGCACTCGTCAACATGGCACAAGACTGGGCAACCCGTTATCCGATGGTGGACGGCCATGGAAACTTCGGTTCCGTCGACGGCGACGGCGCTGCGGCTATGCGATACACCGAGGCACGTTTAAGCAAAATCTCGATGGAGATGCTGGCGGATATCAACAAAGACACCGTAGACTTCGCCCCGAACTTTGATGAAACCGAAAAAGAGCCTGTTGTTATGCCGGCCCGCTACCCGAACCTTCTGGTAAACGGTACTTCCGGTATCGCAGTCGGTATGGCAACGAACATCCCGCCGCACAATCTGCGCGAGGTGGTAAGTGCCATTGTAAAAATTATTGATAATATCATCGAGGAGGACCGTACGACAGATCTCGAGGAGATTCTCGGCATTGTAAAAGGCCCTGACTTCCCGACCGGAGCAGAAATCCTCGGCACCCGCGGCATCGACGAGGCTTACCGTACCGGCCGCGGTAAAATCCGTGTTCGTGCGGTATCAAACATCGAGACACTGCCGAACGGAAAGAGCGAGATCATCGTAACCGAGATCCCGTACATGGTAAACAAGGCGCGCCTGATCGAGAACATCGCCGCGCTGGTAAGAGATAAAAAGATCGACGGCATCACCGGCATTGCGGACCACTCCAACCGTGAGGGTATGCGCATCTGTATCGAACTGCGCCGCGACGCCAATGCAAACGTCATCTTAAACCAGCTGTACAAACATACCCAGATGCAGGATACCTTTGGTGTGATCATGCTTGCACTGGTAAACAATCAGCCGAAAGTCATGAACCTTCTGGAGATGCTGACGTATTATCTGCAGCACCAGGAAGAGGTTGTGACGAGAAGAACGAAATACGACCTGAACAAAGCGCAGGAGAGAAGCCATATTCTGGAAGGACTCTTAAAAGCGCTTGACCATATTGACGAAGTGATCCATATCATCCGTGCATCCGCGAATGCGGCAGAGGCGAAGAAGAACCTGATGGAACGCTTCGATCTGAGTGATGCCCAGGCCCAGGCAATCGTAGATATGCGTCTGCGCGCTCTGACCGGTCTGGAACGGGAGAAGCTCGAGAACGAGTACAAAGAGCTGATGGCGCGCATCGAGCAGTTAAAAGCCATCCTCGCAGACCGCAAGGTGCTTCTTGGCGTTATCCGCAGGGAGATTCTGACCGTATCCGAAAAATACGGCGATGACAGAAGAACTTCCATCGGCTTTGATGAGTACGATCTCTCCATGGAGGATCTGATTCCGCGCGAGAATACCGTCATCACCATGACGAAACTGGGCTATATCAAACGTATGACCGTTGACAACTTCCGCAGCCAGAACCGTGGCGGCAAGGGAATCAAGGGCATGCAGACCATCGAGGACGACTACATCGAGGAGCTTCTGATGACGACGACCCATCATTACCTCATGTTCTTTACGAATACGGGAAGAGTCTACCGTCTGAAAGCATACGAGATTCCGGAGGCGTCCAGAACCGCAAGAGGAACGGCGATTGTCAACCTTCTCCAGCTGCAGCCGGGAGAGAAGATTACCGCTGTTATTCCAATGCGCAAATATGAGAAGGGCCATTATCTGTTTATGGCAACGAAAAAGGGACTGGTGAAGAAGACGCCGCTCGAAGAGTACGAGAACGTCAGAAAAACGGGTCTTGCTGCCATTGCGCTCCGCGATGATGATGAACTGATTGAAGTTAAGACAACTGATAACGAGAAAGAGATTATTCTGGTAACGAAATTCGGCCAGTGTATCCGCTTCAAGGAAAACGATGTGCGTACGACAGGCCGTGTTTCCATGGGTGTACGCGGCATCAACCTTCTGGACGGCGATGAAGTAGTCGGCATGCAGATCTGCACGCAGGGAGACTATCTCCTTGTCGTATCCGAAAACGGCATGGGCAAACGGACGCCGATGGCAGAGTTTACCGTACAGCTCCGCGGCGGCAAGGGTGTCAAATGCTATAAGATTACCGAAAAGACCGGAAACCTGATCGGTTCCAAGGCAGTCAATGAGGATAATGAGATTATGATGATTACCACAGAGGGAATCATTATCCGTACACCATGCTCCGGCATTTCTGTTATGGGACGGATCACGTCCGGTGTCAAGCTGATGGATGTGGACGGTGAAATCAAGGTTGCCAGCATTGCAAAGGTAAGAGACAAAGAGGCATCCGAGGAGACTCCGGTTTCGGTGGAAGAGACCGAAAGTGCTTCTGAGGAAACGAAGGAATAATACAGCGTCGCAAAACGTGTCTGAGAGAAAAAAGCTCAGGCACGTTTTTCTCGTTTGGGGAAGGGGAGAAAAATATGAAACGAATTTTACTGATGGTGCTGCGGAATCTGCTTCTGGTTCCGTGGATGTGGTGCCGGCTCTGTTACCATGCAGCGCATCCGGACAAGTACAGTCTGGAAGAGCACTTTAAAATGCTGCGCTTTATTGTACAGCGGGCGAACAAAGGCGGAAACGTCATTGTGGAATCCTATGGAGCAGAAACTCTTCCGGAGCAGGACGGTTTTGTGATGTATCCGAATCACCAGGGACTGTACGATGTGCTGGCGATCGCAGGAGCGTGCTCGCGTACCTTTACGGTTGTTGCCAAAAAAGAAGTAGAGCATGTTCCGTTTTTAAAGCAGGTCTTTGCCTGTATTCATGCGCTGTTTATGGAACGGGAAAATCTGCGGCAGTCGATGCAGGTGATTAATGAGGCAGCGGATGTTGTAAAAGACGGGAAAAATATCATTCTGTTTCCGGAAGGAACGAGGAGCAGGAAGGGAAACCAGCTGCTGGAGTTTAAAAGCGGCAGTTTTAAGATTGCGGTAAAAGCAAAATGTCCGATTGTGCCGGTTGCGTTAAAAAACTGTTTTGTTCCGTTTGACTCCAATACGATTCGTCCCGTAACAGTCGAAGTTCATTTCCTCGATCCAATCCCGTATGAGGAGTACCAGGGAATGAAGACGACAGAGATTGCCGAGATGGTAAAGAAGAGAATTGAAGCGGTTGTAACCGCATAGCGGTAAAAAAAGAGCGTATCATGCGCTCTTTTTTTACCGTTATAAGGGACTGGCAGGGCTCTGTAAAGCGTATTTTCTATTATGGTAAGAAAAAAACAAAAAAATCGAAAAAATGGGTTGACAAGAATGTAAGGTTTTTGTATAATAAACCATGCGTCACGAATGAGTGACCACACATATCATTTTATATTTAGGCATTTGGAGAAGTACTCAAGTGGCTGAAGAGGCGCCCCTGCTAAGGGTGTAGGTCGGGTAACCGGCGCGAGGGTTCAAATCCCTCCTTCTCCGTTTAAAAGCCAAAAACAAAATGATATTTTTTGTGGAAAAAGTTCTTGACAAACAGTTTCACATCTGATAAGATAGCAGAGTTGGTGATAGGTTTGAAAAAACTAATCCAAAAAATAAATTAAAAAAGTTCTTGACAAAAGCGAATGAGTTTGATAAAATAAACGAGTTGCTGATCGAAAGAACAGCGAAGAAGTTAAAAAACTTCAAAAAATAAATCAAAAAAGTTCTTGACAAACGAAAAGCTCTGTGATAAAATAAACGAGCTGATCCGAGTCGGAACAGCAAAGATCCTTGATAATTAAACAATGAAACACATCCTCGAAAGTTCTGAATAAGTAATTCAAAACGATCGAAAGATCCTTTAAAACAGTAAAAGGGATAAATTAGCTAGTATGTTGATTTTGAACTTGGAACAAATCTTTTATCAGAGAGTTTGATCCTGGCTCAGGATGAACGCTGGCGGCGT